>DHLZ01000016.1:1442-9016 GCA_002405515.1 Planctomycetaceae bacterium UBA4655 | reverse complement strand
TGGCCAAATGTCCTGGCGAGTTGTAGTCGTGTACAACGATCATTGAGCGTAAGCCCTTGCGGGGCCTGGCGTGCTGACGGGAGCCCCTTGCGGCAACCGGACACCACTGGTGCCAGCCACCAAATCTGGGTAATTTTGTTGCGATAACGACCTGGATGGTCCTTCCAAATTACCCAGATTTGGTGGCTGGCACCTTTTTATTATCCGAGGCTCTCCCAGCGGGCGAAGGCGGCGGCGAGATCGGCCTCGAGCTCGCGGAGGCGGGCCTGGTCGCGGGCGAGCACATCGCCCGGCTGGCGGTAGTAGTCGGCGGCCGTCATCGCGGCGTGGGCCGCGGCGATCTCGGCCTCGAGAGATTCGATTTTCTGTGGCAGCGAGTCGAGCTCCCGCTGCTCCTTGAACGAGAGCTTCTTCCTTGCCGGGCTCGCTGGGGCCGGTGCGGGCGGCTCTGGCTTCGCGGCGGCCGGCTTCGGCCGCGTGGATTCGGGCGGCGGCCGTTGCCGCAGCCAGTCGGCGTAGCCGCCGACGTACTCATTCACGGTGAACGCGGGATCCCCCGCCTGCGGCTCGAAGACGAGCGTGCTCGTGACCACGTTGTCGAGGAACGCCCGGTCGTGGCTCACCACGAGCACCGTGCCGGAGAACTCCACGAGCCGCTCCTCCAGCATCTCGAGCGTTTCGGCGTCGAGATCATTCGTGGGTTCGTCGAGCACGATCAGATTGGCCGGCTTCGCGAAGAGCCTCGCGAGCAACACCCGGTTGCGTTCGCCGCCGGAGAGGAACTTCACAGGCGTGCGGGTGCGGTCGGGCGTGAAGAGAAAATCCTGCAGGTAGCCGACCACGTGCCGGGCCTGGCCGCCGACGCGAACCGTCTCGTAGCCGTCGGCCACGTTGTCGGCCACGGTCTTCTCGTCGTCGAGCTGGTCACGGAGCTGGTCGAAGAACGCGATCCGCAGGTTCGTACCGAGCCGCACGGAGCCTTCCGTGGGGGAAAGCTCTCCGAGCAGGAGCCGCAGGAGCGTGGTCTTGCCGGCGCCGTTGGGGCCGATGATGCCGATCCGGTCGCCCCGCATCACCGTTGTGGAGAGGTCGCGGAGGATCGGCCGAGTGCCGCGGGTGAACGACACCCGCTCGAGTGCCGCCACGAGCGCTCCGCTCCGCTCGGCCTCCTGGATCTGCAGCTTCACCCTGCCCACCTGCTCCCGCCGCCGACCTCGCTCCCGCCGCATCGCCTCGAGCGCCCGCACACGGCCCTCGTTGCGGGTGCGGCGGGCCTTGATGCCGGTGCGGATCCAGACCTCCTCCTGGGCGAGCTTCCTGTCGAAGAGCGCGTTCTGGGTCTCCTCGGCCGCGATCGCCTGCTCCTTGCGAAGGAGGAACGTGTCGTAGTCGCACGACCAGTCGAACAGCCGGCCGCGGTCGATCTCCAGGATGCGGTCGGCCATCCGGCGGAGGAACGCGCGGTCGTGGGTGACGAACATGAGCGTGCCCCGCCAGCGGCCCAAAAACTCCTCGAGCCACTCCACCGCCTCGATGTCGAGGTGGTTCGTGGGCTCGTCGAGCAGGAGCAGATCGGGCTGCGATACGAGCGCCCTCGCGAGCAGCCCTCGCCGCTTCATGCCCGAGGAGAGCGACTCGAAGGAGGCGTCGCCGTCGAGGCCCATCCGCGTGAGGATCTGCTCGACGGCCTGATCCCCCTGCCAGGCGGCATCGTCGCCGGCGATTCCCCGCAGGCCGGACGCCGCGACCGCGCGGACCGTGCCGCTCAGATCATGCGGCACGTCCTGCTGGAGCAGGGAGACGGTCGCCCCCGGCGTGAACGCCACCTCGCCAGCGTCGGGAGAAGCGATGCCCGCCAGGAGTCGCATGAACGAGGTCTTGCCGGCGCCGTTGCGGCCGAGCAGGCCGATCCGCTGCCCCACCTCGATGTGGCAACTCACGTCGTCGAACAGCTGCGGGCCGCGAAAGGCGAGCGAGACGTTTCGGATCGTGACGAGCGGCATCGCGGCATTCTACGACCGAAATGAGGGCAAAACGCGGTGGCCCGGTCCTCGATCGGGTGATACAGTTTAAGAGTTGTTGTCGTCCCGCCGATCGACCTCAGTGGTCCGCGATCCCCGGCCTTTGGCCGCGGGGAGGGCGCGGGTAACCCCGAGGAAGAGGTTCCATGGGTTGCTCGGTTTTTTGTCGCGGTGTTTCTGTCGCCCTTCTCGGCCTGGGGATCGGTGTGGCGATTGCGTCGGCAGCCTTGGCCGCCGAGCCACCTCCGCCGCTCGACTTCAACCGCGACATCCGGCCGATCCTGTCGGAAAACTGCTTCTACTGCCATGGCCAGGATCCGGCGAAGCGGGAGGCCGATCTCAGGCTCGATGATCGGGCCGCCGCGATGAAGGCCGGCGCGCTCGTGCCGGGTGAGCCTGGAGCGAGCGGTATCCTCGTGCGGATTCACGCGACCGACCCGGACGTTCTCATGCCGCCGCCCGACTCCAATCGGCGGCTCTCGGACGACCAGAAGAAGATTCTCGAACTCTGGATCAAGCAGGGCGCCGACTATGAGCCCCACTGGGCCTTCACCGTGCCAACGCGTCCGGCGGCGCCGGAGGTGAAGCGGCCCGACTGGGTGCGGAACGCCATCGACCGCTTCGTGCTTGCGAAGATCGAGGCGGCGGGCCTCGCGCCGTCGCCCGAGGCCGACAGGCCCGTGCTCATTCGCCGGCTCCACGCGGACCTCACGGGGCTGCCGCCGACGCCCGAGGAGGTCGATGCATTCGTCTCCGATCCCGATCCGGAGGCCTACGAGAAGCTTGTCGATCGGCTGCTGGCCTCGCCCCACTACGGCGAGCGGATGGCGATCCCCTGGCTCGACGCGGCCCGCTACGCCGACAGCAACGGCTTCCAGCAGGACGGCGACACGTGGCAGTGGATCTGGCGGGATTGGGTCGTGAAGGCACTCAACGCCGACATGCCGTTCGACCAGTTCTCGATCGAGCAGCTGGCGGGCGACCTCCTCCCGAACGCCACCACTGAGCAGAAGATTGCCAGCGGCTTCAACCGCAACCATCTCTTGAACGGCGAGGGGGGCGCGATCCCCGAGGAGCAGCGGTACAACAACCTCTTCGACCGGGTCGACACGACGAGCACCACCTGGCTCGGCCTGACCATGGCCTGCGCCCAGTGCCACGACCACAAGTACGACCCGATGACGCGGACCGACTACTACGGGCTGCTCGACGCCTTCAACAGGCTCCCGGAGACGGGCGAGCCGACGCGATTCTCCGCACGAATCCGCGTCGCCCCGCCGATCGTGGAATTGCCGACCGAGCAAAACCAGAAGCGATTGGCCGAGCTCGATTCACAGATGAAGTTGCTCGAGGCCGAGGGGAAGCCGATGCTGGAGGCGGTCTACGAGTCGTGGAGGCTCGGGCTCTTCGCCGATGGCAAGCCGGCCGATGGCGAAGAGCTGCCGCGGACGCTGCCGCAATTGCTTCGCAAGCCGGAGGCCGAGCGGACCGAGGCCGACAAGCAGCAGATCGACCGTGAGCTTCGGCAATTCTTCGACGCGAAGGTCAAGCCCAAGCTCATCAAGAACCTGCCGCACGTCATTAGGTACGACGCCGCCAAGAAGGCCTACGAGGAATACAAGGGTGACCAGATCCCCCGGGTGATGGTGATGAGCGACGAGAAGCCGCGGGAGACGAGGATCCTCGACCGGGGCGACTATCTCTCGCCGGTCGGCGAGAAGCTCACGTTTCTGCCGCCGGCGTTCCTGCCTCGGTTGCCCGAGGGCGTTCCGCAGAATCGACTTGGCCTCGCAACGTGGCTCTTCCTGCCGGAGCATCCGCTCACCGCGCGGGTGCAGGTGAATAGGATGTGGCAGCAGTTCTTTGGCACGGGGATCGTGAAGACGACCGAGGACTTGGGGGTGCAGAGCGAGTATCCGCAACACATGGACCTGCTCGACTGGCTGGCGGTCGAGTTCCGCGAGCAGGGCTGGAGCCAGAAGAAGATGCACCGGCTGCTCGTGACGAGTGCCACGTATCGGCAGTCGAGCAGGATCACGGCCGACCACCTGGCGAAGGATCCGGAGAACCGGCTCCACGCCCGGGCGAGCCGGTTCCGGATGCCGTCGATGGTGCTGCGCGACGTGGCCCTCGCGGCGAGCGGCTTGATCGATCTGCGGATCGGCGGCCAGCCCGTCTACCCGTATCAGCCCGACGCGATCTGGGAGGCGCTTGCGATCACGAAGGAGCGCGACTTCACCTATCCCGCCTCGCACGGATCCGCGCTCTACCGCCGCAGCCTGTATACGTTTTGGCGGCGGACGGTGAGCCCGGCGAACATGTTCGACACGGCCAACCGGCAGACCTGCACCGTTCGCGCAAGCCGCACGAGCACGCCGCTCCACGCCCTCACCACGCTCAACGACCCGACCTGGGTCGAGGCGTCGCGGGTGCTCGCGGAGAGGAGCATGAAGGCCGCCGGCGATCTCGACGGACGGCTCACGCACGCCTTCCGGCGCGTTATCGGCCGCACGCCGACGCCGCACGACCTCGAGGCCCTGAAGCGGATGCACGCTCGCCAGCTCACGATCTACGGCACCGACATCGACGCCGTGAAGCAGTTGCTCGCCGTCGGCGAGAGCGGCCGCGACATGTCACTCGACCCGGCCGGCCACGCGGCGATGACGAGCGTCTGCCTCGCGATCTTCAACCTCGACGAGGCCCTCACGCGGGAGTAAATGGTGCCAGCCACCAAATCTGGGTAATTTACTACCGGGAGCATCCAATAGTTGACATTTTCCTCAGGCGATTCAGGCTGACGACCTTCTACGGAAGCCCGAGGCGCTATCCGAGAGGGCAGTTGACGATGCGCAGAAAGGCGGCGTTGAGTCACTCACAAACGCTCAGAATGAACGCTGTTGTGGGAAACCGCCCGGCTCTTTGCGCGACCCTGCCCCCCTCTCGGCTAGCGCCTCGGGCTTCCGTGGAACCGGGGTAACGCGCAGTCAGCCGAAAACCACAGTCAACAACATCACGCTCGGGGGAAGTCGGTCCACATGAGCAACCAATTTAAATTGCCCAGATTTGGTGGCTGGCACCAATATCAGACTCGTCGTCGTCTCTTCGGCTCGGCGGGCATGGGGATCGGTTCGGTGGCGCTTGCATCGCTCCTCGGGCGCGACGCGGTCGCCGCGGCGTCGGCCTCGCCGGCGTCCCGAGGAATGCCCGGGCTGCCCGGGCTGCCGCACCACGACCCGAAGGCGAAGCGGGTCGTGATGCTCTGGCAGGGGGGCGGGCCGTCGCACGTCGATCTCTTCGACCCGAAGGCGGAGCTCTTGAATCGCGGCGGGCAGGACATTCCCGCGAGCGTCCGCGGCCAGACGCGGCTCTCGACGATGTCGAGCGGGTATGCCAAGTGGCCGGTGGTTTCCCCGATCAAGCCGTTCAAGAAGTACGGGCAGTGCGGGATGGAGATGAGCGAGATGCTGCCGAATATCGGCGGGCTTGCCGACGACCTCTGCCTCGTGCGGAGCATGAACACCGAGGCCGTGAACCACGCCCCGGGCGTGACGTTCTTCCTCAGCGGCGCCCAGGTGCCCGGCCGGCCGAGCATGGGGGCCTGGATGAGCTACGGCCTCGGCTGCGAGACGGAAGACCTGCCGGCATTCGTCGTGATGACCTCGAGCGACAAGGGTAAGACCTGCGGGCAGTTGTTTTTCGACTACTACTGGGGCAGCGGCTTCCTGCCGACGCGATTCCAGGGGGTGAAGTTCCGCAACACTGGCGAGCCGGTGCCGTATCTCGCCAATCCCGACGGCGTGAGCCGGGAGGCCCGCAGGGCGCTGCTCGACGACCTCGCGGCGATGAACGCCAAGCACCTCGCCGACTACGGCGACCCCGAGATCGAAACGCGGATCGCGCAGTACGAGATGGCCTATCGGATGCAGGCGAGCGTGCCCGATCTGGTGAACTTCAGCGACGAGCCCAAGCACGTGCTCGACCGCTACGGCCCCGACGTGAGGACGAAGGGCACGTTTGCCTACAACTGCCTCATCGCGCGGCGGCTTTTGGAGCGGGGCACGCGGTTCGTCCAGCTCATGCACGCCGGCTGGGATCAGCACGGCAACCTCTTCACGCAGCTTGCGGAGCAGTGCAAGGACACCGACGCCCCGACCGCGGCGCTCATCCAGGATCTCAAGGACCGTGGCCTCCTGGACGACACGCTCGTGATCTGGGGGGGCGAGTTCGGCCGCACGCCGTTCGGCCAGGGGGATCCAATCAACCCCAAGGGCCGCGACCACTTCGGCAGGGCCTTCTCCTGGCTCCTCGCCGGCGGCGGTGCGAAGGCCGGCCACGTCTACGGCTCGACCGACGACTATGCCTGGAACATCACGGCCGACCCAGTCCACGTGCACGACATGCAGGCCACGATCATGCACCTCGTGGGTGTCGACCACACGAAGCTCACTTTCCGCTACCAGGGCCGCCAGTTCCGGCTCACCGACGTGCACGGCCACGTCGTGAAGGGCATCCTGGCCTGACGCGGCACTCATGGAAGATTTGGACGCATGCTGGTGGCGGGACGAGCGGGCGCGATCGCTCGCGGTCGTCGGCGTCGCGCTCATCGCGAGCGGCGCGGCGCACCTCGTCGTCTGGGTGATTCTTGGCGGGCCGTGGGAGGGGCCGGTCACCTGGCGGAAACCGATCCTGTTCGGCCTCTCCGGTGGGCTGACGAGCCTGTCACTCGGCTGGGCTTTCTCGAAGCTGCCGCGGCGTTGGGGCGATTCCCGGCTCGCCGCGGCGACCGCCTGGGCGCTCCTCGTCGAAATCGCGCTCATCGACCTGCAGCGGTGGCGTGGCGTGGCGAGCCACTTCAACCGGCAGACCCGGTTCGATTCGCTCGTCTACGACGCGATCGGCGCGATCATTCTCTTCGTCACGGCGGTGATCATCGACCTTACGGTGCGATTCCTGCGGCAGCGCACGGATCTCGCATCCGACATGCTGCTCGCCGCACGGGCGGGCCTCGTGTTGCTCGCGGTCTCCTGCGGACTCGGCATCTGGGCGGGCATGCACGGCGACATCCGGGCCGCCGCGGGGCTTCCACCCGAGACGTTCGGCGCGGCGGGCATCACGAAGTTTCCGCACGGCATTGCGATCCATGCGATCCAGTGGCTGCCCCTCCTCGCCTGGGCCGTACGCCGGGCGGGGCTCGACGAGAAGCGGCGATGGCGGCTCGTGGCCGCATCGGCCGTCGGCACCAGCCTGGCGCTCGCCTACGCCCTCGTCCAGACGCTCTCGGGCCGAAGCCGGTTCGACGCCCTGCCGGCCATGACCGCCATCCTCGTGCTCGGCGTCGGCTGCCTCGCCCTGCCGGTGGGCGTGGTCGCGGCGGCGATGATCAGGGCCCGTCTTCGGTCGCCGCGGTGTCAGCCTCCACGGCACGCCTGAGCAGGAAGGCGGCTCGCGAGGTGGACGAGAAACCCGACCGGCCCGGCGAGGAACGTGAGCACAAGCGAGAGCGATCGCAGTGGCCAGGGGATGCCGAGCCGGATCGCATCGCGGGCGATCCAG
>DHLZ01000016.1:0-1295 GCA_002405515.1 Planctomycetaceae bacterium UBA4655 | reverse complement strand
GATCACGGCGAAGTAGCAGGCGGCCAGCAGCCCCGGCACGACGATCCCGCAAAGGACGCCCGAGACGATCCGCCGGCCGGGAAAGAGCACGAGCGCGATCCACGCGAGGAGCGCGACGGTGTTGGTGACCTGGAAGAACGTCTGCGACACGGGGTTCTCCTGTCGTGCGGGGTCGTCACCGGCGGTCGTGCACGGGCGGCCGCAGCTGCGCGACCACCGCAGTCATGATCGTGACCAGTCCGACGAGCAAGAAGCCGGCGGACACGCCGACGACCGCGTCGGCCGCCGTCGTGAGCAGGCCGATCCACGACGACGGCTGGTGGCCCCCTCCGGAAAGCCGGGCCGTGACGTCGTGAAGGAGATGGTGGATGGGTGGGACGCCATGGGCGATGATGCCGCCACCGACGAGAAACATCGCCGCCGTCCCGGCGATCGAGAGCCCTCGCATCATCCATGGCGCGGCGGTGAGAATGCCTCGACCGACGGCTGCGGCGAGCGGGTCCGGCCGGAGTGCCAACAGGCTGCCCGCGTCGTCGAGCTTCACGATCGCGGCGACGAGGCCGTAGACGCCGATCGTCATCGCCGCGGAAACGGCGAGCAGCACGCCGAGCTGGGTCGGGAGCGGCCTGCCCGATACGACGCCGAGCGCGATCACGATGACCTCGGCCGAGAGGATGAAGTCGGTGCGGATCGCGCCGGAGATCTTTCCAGCCTCGACGGCCGCGGGATTCACCGGCGATTCGGCGAGGGCGGCTCGGCGGACGGCATCGTCGCTCGCGTGCCCATCGCGGGGGGCGTGGAGGAGCCGGTGGAGAATTTTCTCGGCGCCCTCGTAGCAGAGATAGCCGCCGCCGGCGATGAGCAGCGGCGTCACCGCCCAGGGGGCGAGCCAACCGAGGGCGAGGGCTGCCGGCACGAGGATCGCCTTGTTGACGGCCGACCCTCGCGCCACCCGCCATACGACGGAAAGCTCCCGGGCAGGCTGCACGCCCACGACCTGCTTCGCGTTGAGCGCCAGGTCGTCGCCGACCACGCCGGCCGTCTTCTTCATGGCGACCTTCGTCATCGTCGCCACGTCGTCGAGGACCGTCGCGATGTCGTCGAGCAGCAGGAGGAGGCTGGCGGCCATGAATGCGAGTCCGAAATGGAATTGGGCGTAACTCGCAAATCTCGCCTGCCCCGGGCGGTGGAACGGTCGTTTTCGCCGTGTTTTCCCGGGCGCAAGCCGGTGCAAGCATGCTTTGCTAGCAGATGAAAAAAGTGTTGGGCCTCGGAGAATGGAAGGGTGTTCTGAA
>DHLZ01000011.1:404-3827 GCA_002405515.1 Planctomycetaceae bacterium UBA4655 | reverse complement strand
GTTCTCTCGTGGTCTTCTCTCTCCCTCCTTCCTGTGTCCCCCCTTCTCTCCTTCTTTCTCCCTGTCCCCCTCCCCCCTCCGGCCTCCCCCCCCCCCCCCCCCCCCCCCCCTCATCCCGCAGCGTCGACCGTGAGGGGCTGCCCCGAACCCGGCAGGTTGGACCTCCCTGAACCCCCGCCTCGCCGCCGGTTGCCGCGGCGGGCGTGAAGATGGATCAACTGCGACGGTCATGCGGGCGAGCGGCTTTTTTGCCGAAAAAAATTCAAGTTTTCGGTGAACAAAGTCCTTGAACGCGGCGTCCATCCAATTAGTCTGGAGGAAATCAAACTTCTCCCCCAGATCCCTCAGGGACCAGGAACATGCGTTCACTCACCCTGTCTTCTCTCCTATGGATCGTGTCGGCCGCAGCCCTCGCCTGGGCTGCCGACGAGTCGCGTGCCGAATGTTTTGATCGGGCCGTCGCAGCGCCGGTCGCGACGCAGACCTACCGGCTCGAGTACCGCACCGTCTACGACGAGCGGCAGGTCACGAGCTATCGGATCAGCTACGACACGGTCTACGAGCCGAGGACCTACACGGTGCAGAAGCCGGTGCTCGAGACGCAGACGAGCGAGCGGCGGTACACGGTGCAGCGGCCCGTCTGGGAGACGCAGACCCGCGAGGAGCGGTTCACCGTCATGAGGCCGGTCTGGGAGACGCAGATCCAGGACCGCAGCTACGACGTCAGCCGCGACGTGGTCGAGACGAGCACCCGCGAGGAGCGGTACACGGTTATGAAGCCGGTGTACGAGACCGCGATGCAGCAGCAGGTGAGCGTGGTTCGCAAGCCGGTGTACGAGACGAGCGAGCGGGAGGAGGCCTTCACGGTCGCCGAGCCCGTGACCACGATGCGGACCGCCTACTCCCCCCAGGCGAGCTACATCGACCAGGTCACGCCCGTCGTGACTCCGGGCGCGACGGGCCTCGGCTACGTGCAGGGTGGGTGGGTGGTCGATCCCGCCACGGGCCTGCCGGTCTGGCAGCGGGGCGGCTACACCTGGATGACGACGCCGGGCTCGACCGGATACCAGGTCAACCGGGTCATGCAGACCAGCTACATGCCGGTGCAGGTTCCGGAAACGACCTACGTCAACCGGGTCATGACCCGGAAGGTGCCGGTGCAGACCGTCCGCTACGTCGACGAGCAGGTCGTCCAGCAAGTGCCCGTGCAGTCGATGCGGATGGTGGCCGAGGAGCAGGTGCGGCAGGTCCCCGTCCAGACCGTCCGCAAGGTGGTCGAGCGGGTCGAGAACAAGGTGCCGGTGCAGGTCTACCGCATGGTGCCGGAGGAACAGGTCCGCCAGGTGCCCGTGCAGGTCTGCCGCATGGTGACCGAGGAGAAGGTCGAGCCCGTCACGACCCAGGTCACGCGGATGGTGACCGAAGAGCGGACGGTGCAGGTGGCCCGTCTCGTGGAGAAGCGGACGCCCGTGACGGAGACGGTCCGCACACCGCGGACGGTGGTCATGAAGGTGCCGGTCGATCCCTGCGGCAACCCGATTCCGGCCGCGTCGCCGGTTCCGGCCGCCGCCGCGAGGCCGGCCACGGTCGCCCCGGCGCTCCCCCCTGCCGCCGCTTTGCCAGCCGCCCCGGTCGAGCCCGGGCAGCCTGCGGTCCCGAAGCCTGCGGTCCCGAAGACATTCGGCGAGCGAGCGGCCCCGCCGTCCCGCGGCCTCGAGGGCTGGACCGGCTCCGAACAGCCGCACGTGGACCCCACGACGAAGGTTTCGCCCCCGTCTGGGGCGAACTCCGGGGCGAGCCCCTTCCGCGTCGAACGGCCCACCACCGGCCCGCAGACGGGAGCGGCCCAGACGGGCGTTGAGCCGAAGTCGGCGGTGAAGACGATCGACGAGGTTCCGCTGCGGTCGATCGAGACCATCCCCGCTCCCGCATCGACGCCACCCGCCACGACCGCCCCCTCCGCCAGTGGCCCGTCCGTGGAGGTTCCGACGCCCGCAGGCACGCCAGCCCCCGCGGTCGAGAAGAGAGTCGAGGAGAGTTCGTCGCTCAAGCCGATCCGCGTCAACGCCGACGACCGCACGACCTAACTCGGCCTTCGCACGACCTAACTCGGCCTTCGCACGACCTAACTCGGCCTCGGATCCTAACTCGGCCTCGGATCCTGACTCGGCCTCGGATCCTGACTCGGCGAGAGCGCACGACCTGTTCGGCAGGCATCCGATCGAGTACCCTGCTTCGCGAACTGCCCCGCATCGCGGAGAGGACGATGGCCGGCCGAGTCACGGATGGCGTCATGGATGGCCCGCTCTATACGGTCGGCTTGATGGCCGAAGTGGTCGGGGTATCCCGTTCGGCCGTACGGCACTGGATCCGCCACGGGCTTTTGTCGGCGACCCGGCGGGCCGGCTCGATCGAGTGGTTTGACTTCGAGCAACTCGTCGTCGCGCGGAGGCTCGCCGGGCTGCTCTCATCGGGGCTTTCGCTGCGGCAACTCGATCAACAGCTTGCGGCCCTGGGCCAGGGTGACGCGGCGGCCGCCGCCCGGGCCGATGGCCGGATCGTTCTGGAGGGTGGCCGGCTCCTGCTCTACTCGCAGGGCAGGCGCGTCGGCGGCGAGGGCCAGCTCCAACTCGGCTTCCTCGCCGACGCCGTCGGCCGCGAGGCTCCTCGGCATCCGGAGCTCGATGCCCACACCGTGCCGCTGCCGTCGGCAGTGAAGGCCGATCGGGCTGCAGCCGACACGTCCGCCGCCGACCCTGCGGCCGCCGATCTGCTCGACACCAACTCACTGCTCGACCTCGCCGCGGAGCTCGCCGCCGACGGTCATCTCGAAGACGCCTGCGAGGCGCTGCGGGCGATCCTCCAGGCTCAGCCGCCGACGGCGGAGGTCGTGTTCACGCTCGCGGAGCTGCTCTACCGGTCCGGCGACCTCACGGCCGCACGGGAGCGGTTCTACATGGCGATCGAGCTCGATCCCGATCACCTCGCCGCGCGGGCAAGCCTCGGCTGCCTGCTCTGGGAGATGGGGGAGCACGAGCTGGCGATCGCCGCGCTCGACGGCGTCGTGCGACAGCAGCCCGATTTCGCCGACGCGCACTGGCAGCTCGCCGGCATTCTCGAGGAGACCGGCCGGCTCGACGAGGCGAGGCAGCACCTCCGCGAGTTTTTGTCGCTCGCGCCGGAGAGCCCCTGGACGGAAGCGGCCCGCGACAGACTCGACGGCCTCTCCTGACGCAGCCTGTCGGCCCGACGCTCCGGATGCTTGAGATGCCGGATGGTCGTGACGGGCTGCCCCTCACGACCATCGGGTACCCACTACCCCGAACACGATGTTGTTGACGGTGGTTTTCGGCTGACTGAGCGCCACCACGGTCCCACGGAAGCCCGAGGCGCGAGTTTCCCTGCAGGTGATCACTGGATATG
>DHLZ01000011.1:0-171 GCA_002405515.1 Planctomycetaceae bacterium UBA4655 | reverse complement strand
CGAGAGGGGCGTCAGGGTCGCACAAAGAGCCGGGGTGATTTGGAAAAACAGTGTCCATTCCGAGCGTTTTTGAGTGACGCGACGTCGCCTTTCTACGCATCGTCAAACTCCCTCTCGGCTCGCGCCTCGGGCTTCCGGGCAATCGAGGCTCCGATGCTGAACGCCGGGGGA
>DHLZ01000293.1:28951-29236 GCA_002405515.1 Planctomycetaceae bacterium UBA4655 | reverse complement strand
GCCTCGGGCTCCCGTGACGGCGGGGTTGTGCAGCGCGGGCGCACCAGCACATGGATGCTGAACGCCCCGGGGGGGCGCGGTCGGGGGGGTAGGGAACGTTGAGGAGCATCAGGCGTATCCTCGCCGTAGCGACGATGCGTCTGCCCCCCGGGCGGCAATGCGGTGTCGTGCAGGCGGGCTCGTGACCGGGCATCCACTCGCGGGGCCTCGTCAACGCCCCTCTCGGCTTGCGCCTCGGGCTTCCGTAGTGGGCACCTGTTCGTCTGCAGGGAAACTTGCGCCTCG
>DHLZ01000293.1:0-28638 GCA_002405515.1 Planctomycetaceae bacterium UBA4655 | reverse complement strand
TTCAGAGTCCGCCCGCAGGGAAACCTGCGCCTCGGGCTTCCGTGGGACCGTGGTGCCGCTCAGTCAGTCGAAAACCACTGTCAACAACATCGTGCTCGGGGTACCGTATCATGCCATATTCTGCCCTCAACCAGCCGCAAAAGGGGATGCCATGAGCCGCGTTCAGTTCGAGATCATCGACGAGGGGGATGCGCCAATCGTAAAGGCCACACTCCCCCCCGGAGTGTCGATCTTCGCCGATTCCGGGGCGATGATGTCGATGACGCCGGGCATCGCGATCGAGAGCTCGATCAAGGGGGGCGTGATGGGGGCCCTCTCCCGCTCGCTGCTGCGGGGCGAGACGTTCTTTTATCTCACGCTCACGGCCGGCAGCGAGGGGGGACAAGCCCTGCTCGCACCGGCCATGATGGGGGGCATCGAGATCCTGCGGCTCACCGGCACCGAATACTTCCTGCAGAAGGGGTCGTTCCTCGCGGCCGAGCACGACGTCCAGCTCTCGACGAAGACGCAGAACCTCACGAAGGGACTCTTCAGTGGCGAGGGCTTTTTCGTCACGCGGGTGGGGGGCTCCGGCACGCTCATCATCAACACGTTCGGCGCGCTGATGCGGTTTGATCTCGCGCCCGGTCAGGAATACGTGGTCGACAACAACCATCTCGTCGCCTGGGAGTCCACGACGAGCTACGAGATCACCAAGGCGGCCGCCGGGTGGATTTCGAGCTTCACGTCCGGCGAGGGTTTCGTCTGCCGGTTCAGGGGGCCGGGCACGATCTACGTGCAGACCCGCAGCCCGGCGAGCTTCGCAGGCTGGCTGAGCCGCTACCTGCCGAGCCGTGGATGAGGCTGGGCCCGGTCCCGATGACCGCAACCTTTTCCGCCTCCTGCTTCGTCGCCGACGCTCCCGGCTCCCAGCCATGCACCGTGGCCGTCGAGGGTCGTTGGCTCGCGATCCGACCCGCAGCCGGCCCGACGGTCCGCTGGCCGTACGGGGCGATCGTCGGCGAGATCATGGGCGATGAGCGGACGTTGATCGCTCTCTCGTGTCCGCGGCCGCTCGACGAAGGCGTGACGACGGTGGTCATCCGCGAGCCGGCACTCGTGGCCAAGGTAGCGGCCCGTCTGGACGAGCCCTGCCGCGGCGTGTTCGAGGGCCTCGCCGCAGGCACGCACCGCCACGCGTCCCGGCATCGCCGCAGGCTCATCTTCGCGCTCGTCGGACTGGCCGCGGCGGTCGTCCTGGGCTGGACGTCGTGCACGCGGCTCGTGCCGGAACTGGCGGCCGTGGCCATGCCCGTGGCCACCGAGGTGAAGCTCGGCCGGGTGCTCGTGGAGGGCGTGCTCGCGGGCGAACGACGCATCGACGATGGACCGGCTCGCGACGCGGTCCGACGGATCGTCGAGCGGCTGGCGGCGGCGAGCGACAACCCGGGCTACACGTTCGACGTCCACGTCATCGACGATCGGCGGGTGAACGCACTCGCGGTGCCGGGTGGGCAGATCGTCGTGTTCACGGGCCTGCTCGCCGCGGCGGAATCGGCCGAGGAGGTCGCGGGCGTGCTCGCCCACGAGATGCAACACGTGCTTCACCGGCACGGCTTGAAGCAGCTCGTGCGTCAGCTCGGCAGTGCGGCGGTGATCTCGTTGGCGACGGGGGGCGGCAACCTTGCGGGGCTTGCCGGCCGTTTCGACGAGCTTGCGGGCCTCTCCTACGGCCGGGAGCAGGAAGCCGAGGCCGATCGCGACGGGCTCGCGCTCCTCCACCGCGCCGGGCTGCCGGCGGAGGGGATGCAGGCATTCTTCGAACGGCTCCAGAAGCAGCAGCCGGGGGGCGTTCCGGAATTTCTCTCCACGCATCCCGACACGCCGCGGCGGATCGAGGAACTCCGTCGGCGTGCGGCGGCGTTGCCGCCGTCGAAGCCCGTGACTCTCGGGATCGACTGGGACGGGGTTCGAAAAAGCCTCGTCCAGGAGCGTTGAAGACCGCTTGGAGACCGCCCGGGGAGCGGGGCGGCCTGGCAGCGTCTTTCGCGGAGCATCGCGTCATCGCGCTGCGGGGTCGGCGTCCTGGTCCGCTGCCGGATGCTCGGCATTCCGCTCGACCTCGGGGGTCCGCGGGGCGACGAGCCTTTCGGCCCGCAGTCGGCTGCCGAAACGCTGCGGCGATTCGTCGGCCTCGAGCAACGCTCTCGCCTCGCCGAGGCGGCCGAGCGCGGCGACCGCCTCGGCGAGCGCCACCCTCGCCGCATCGGCCCACCGGCTGTCGGGGTGGGCCTCGAGCGTCATGCGGCCGAGGTAGTCGTCCGCCGCCTCGAACTGTCGCTCGCGGAGCATGATGAGGCCGAGAAAGTAGGCCGCATCCTGCTTCATCTGCTCGTAGAGCCGACGGACGACCTCCGCCTGCGGTGGCGGCGCCATCGCGACGAGCTCGCGAATCCGCGCGGCAGGGGGGCGGGCGAGCAGGTAGGCGGCCTTGGCCCCATCGGGACCTTCGGCTTCGCCGCGAAACTCGCGGATTTTTCCCACGAACAGCGGACGGATCCGCCGACGTAGGCCCCCGGTCTGCTCACCCGGATCGATGACCGTGATCTGCATCGTGGCCAGTTCGGTCGCAACCGCCCGGTCGATTGCCGATCGGCGGCTCGACCGGCGGGCGAGCAACGTTTCGAACGGAAATTCCCAAAGCCCCACCTGATCGAGGTTGGCCGATCCCTGTGGCAGCGTGGCAACAGCCCGCGCCGCCAGCCCCGAAGCGTCCACGAAGAGCCGCATCGAGTGCGATCCGGAGAGATTGGATTCCACCTGCTTCATCCGGCGGGAAAGGCTCTCCGGGGTGACGGGCACGAGCACGGCAAGGTGCTTCAAGGCATCCGCCCTGACGGGATAACGGCGGTCCGGAACATCCATCGCTGCGAGCACCGATGCATCTTCCGCCGCGTCCCGCACCGTCGCGATGCCCTTTCCGCCGGGGCCGGGAATCGCGAGCCCGTAGCCCGGGTCGAAGAGATACGCTTGCCCCCCGGTGACGGCCGCGGGAATCCATGGTCGCAGTTCGCCCGACGCGACGTCGCGGGTGGCGAGCATGACGCCGTCGATGCCCGCATGACGAAGGAGTTCGAGAAAGATCCAGGCCCTCTGCGGCCCGCTTCCACGCCCGGCCAGGAGCAGCTCGCCGGGGAGAAACCATCGCGAGCCCGGGTTCGACTCCGACGGGAACGCCGGCGGGTCGGCCACGCTCGCAACCGCCCGCACGGTCCATCGGAAGATCGCCTCCGCGACGGCGATATCCTCCACGGCATCGCCTCGGACCGACATCGCGAGGTCTCGCAGCCAGCGTTGGTCTCGCAGGAACACCACGTCGCGGGGAGCCTCGAAGACCGAGCTTGCCAGCGACTTCTCATCGACGATCGGGGCGAAACGAGCCGGCAGGGAGGCGACGAGCGGGTCGGCTGACCATTCCGGGGCCGCCGGCCCCGAGTGGCCCCACTGGTTGATCCTGTCGAAGACCTGCTCGTAGGCGCCGATCTCGTCGAAGTCGTCGAGATGGCCGAGCACCGCGATCGCTCCCTCGAGGAGTTGGCCGCGGACCTGCTCCGGCATCGCCACCGTGGGGGCGTTCGCCGCCACGCCGGTCTGCGTCGTCGTGCGACTCGCGGTCGATCCACCGCAGCCGACGGCCATCGCGGCCAGCCACGCGATGGCGACTCCCGAGCGGGGCCGTTCACGTGGTGGGTTCATCACGCCTCCGCTCCCGCGAGCCTCGCTTCGTGGATGGCGAGCACCCGCTCGAGCACGCCCCGCATGCGGTCGAGCGGAATCATGTTCGGCCCGTCGCTGGGACTCGTGTCGGGATCGGGATGCGTTTCGAAAAAAAACCCATCGACCCCCACCGCCGCCGCCGCCCGGGCGAGCGGCTCGACGAGCGCCCGGTCGCCGCCGGTGGCGGTCCCGAGGCTCGCCGGCTGTTGGACGGAGTGGGTCGCGTCGAAAATGACGGGCACCCCGAGCGTCCGCATCGCGACCACACCGGCAAAATCGTTGACGAGCCGCCCGTAGCCGAAGAACGTGCCGCGTTCGCAGAGGCAGATGTCGCGGCAGCCTCCAGCGAGCAGTTTCGCGATGGCGTGCCGCATGTCAGTTGGTGCGACGAACTGTCCTTTCTTGACGTTCACGGCGCGGCCGGTCTCGGCCGCCGCCATGAGCAGGTCGGTCTGTCGGCACAGGAAAGCCGGAATCTGGAGCAGGTCGCAGACCTGGCCCGCCGCGGTCGCCTGCTCCGGCAGATGCACGTCGGTCGTGATCGGCAGCCCCGTCCGCTTGCGGACACGGTCGAGGATCGCGAGCCCCTCGTCGAGGCCCGGACCTCGAAACGAGGAGCCGCTCGTGCGGTTGGCCTTGTCGAACGAGGCCTTGAAGACGACCTCGATCGGCAGCGCGGCGGCGATGAGCACGAGCTGTTCGGCGATCCGCATCGTGAGCTCTTCCGTCTCGATCACGCACGGCCCCGCGATCACGACGAGCGGGCAGCCGGGCCCGCACTGAATCGAACCGATCATCGCCGGCAGCCTCGGGGTCACGGGACGTCTCCAGGGAGGAAGCGAACGCTCGACGGCGTCGGGGGCCACCGTCATCCGATCGGGCGCGGCATTTTGCGACGCGGCCCGACGCAGAATCGTACAGCCCGAGGCTGCCATGCGGGGACGGCAGGCCATTTTTTTCGTACGTGCGCGACTCGCGGCATTTGGCACGCCAGATGCAGTTCCGGAGAAACACCCCAACTTTCAAAGTGGGGCCTCCGATTTTTTTTGAGACTGCAGTCGCCCTGCCCCTGACCTGCAGCCTCGAGGCAGGATGCTCCTGCCGGGTCTGAGGCCCCACTTTTTTGTTTTTCCCATGAACTTTCAAATAATTTAATTGACTGACACCCGTGCATACGGAAGTCCGAGGCGCGAGCCGAGAGGGGCGGCGGGGTTGCGCAGAGAACCGGGGGTGCAGAGAACCGGGGGTGCAGAGAACCGGGGGTTTTGGGAAAACGGCTTCGATCGTGAGCGTTTTTGAGTGACTCGATGTCGGCTTCCGATGTCGTCTTTCTCCCCATCGTCAAACTCCCTCTCGGCTCGCGGCTCGGGCTTCCGTGGACAGTCATCGGGCTGAGTTGCCTGCGGAAAATGTCAACTGCCGGACCGCCGCGGCATGCAGTGACCGGAGGCCCGGAGGGTCGGAGGGAACGTCCGGAGACGTGGCAGGGGCACACCCGACCTGCGCGGCCGTTGCCGAAACCCAGCTAACCGTTGGTTCACGGGTTTTGAGCGGCGGAATGCCGTCCCTTGACGGGCCGGGCTTTTCGAGCCTATTTTTAGGGGTTTCCGACGGCGCCGTCGTGGCCCGACGTGCCAGCGTAGCTTCAATTGGCAGAGCACCGCATTCGTAATGCGGGGGTTGCGGGTTCGACTCCCGCCGCTGGCTTCCGTTCACCGACCCAACCAACACCGACCCAACCAACAAGGAACCTTTGAATGCCCGCCACCAGCCTCGACGTTCGCGACCTCGCTCTCGGCACCGGCCCGTTCGGGCCCGGGGAAGCGCGGGCACTCATCGAATCGCTCGGCTCGGAGCCCGGGGCGTTTCGCGACCTGCGGATGGCTGTGCGGGAGTGTGAAGAAGGGGGCGAGCGGAGCCCGGCGGCTTCAGCCCGTCTGGGTGTGTGCCAGTACCTTCTCGGCCGGCACAAGCAGGCCGCGGAGACGCTCAAGGCGGCCGATGGCGGCGGGATGGCACAGTTTTACCTGGGTCTGTCCCTCAAGTCCCTCGGCAGCTTCGACCAGGCTCGCGACGCTTTTCGCGCCGCTGAAAAGGCCGGGTATCCGAAGCTTGAATGCCACCTGGCGGCGATCGACTGTCAGCGGCTGGCCGGACAGACCGCCGACGCGGTCGCTGCACTGAAGGCGATGCCGACGGCCGAGACGGCAACGAGCGGCGATTACTGGTACCTCAAGGGCGAACTCGAAGGGGACGTGGCGGCCTTCGAGAAGGCGGTGGCCGTCGATCCTGGGCACCCCGGAGCGCTCTTCGCGCTCGGTGTGGCGAACGATCGGGCCGGGAACGACGACGAGGCGATGAAGTGCTACGAGAAGTCGCTCGAGCGGTATCCGCCGCGGGTTGGGGCGCTCGTGAACCTCGGGCTGATCTATGAAGATCGCGACCAGTTCGACAAGGCGCAAAAGTGCTACGAGCGGGTGCTCGAAGCCTTTCCCGACCATCCCCGGGCGAGGCTGTTCCTGAAGGATTCTTCGGCGTCGGGCGACCTGCAGGTGAGCGAACAGCAGCAGCGGCAGCGGGATCGGCTGGAGCAGATCCTGAGCCTGCCGGTGAGCGACTTCGAACTCTCGGTCCGCAGCCGCAACTGCCTGCAGAAGATGGGGATTTACACGCTCGGCGACCTGACCCGCACGAGCGAGCGGGAGATTCTGGAAAGCAAGAATTTCGGCGAGACGAGCCTCGTCGAGATCAAGGAGATGCTGGCGTCCAGGGGGCTGTCGCTCGGCCAGTTCGCCCCGGCTGCCGCCGAGGAAGAGGCGGTGCCGGTTGCCGAGGAGCACGAGCCGACCGCCGACGAGCAGGAAATCTACGCCCTGCCGCTCGAGGAACTCAACCTGTCCGTCCGGGCCCGGAAGTGCACGACCAAACTGGGCATCGCGACGATCGGGGAACTGGTGCGGCGAACGGCCGAAGACCTCATGGAATGCAAGAATTTCGGGGTTACAAGCCTCAATGAGGTCCGTGAAAAGCTCTCGGAGCGGGGCCTGAAACTCCGCGGGGAGTAGCCTGGCAGGCCCCCAAAAACACCTCCTTAGGGGGGTGTTTTCGTTGCGTTCTGGGCCGTCCTCGGTACGCTTGTTTAGGTAGTGGGCAGGCCGCTGCCCGCTCGGAACGACGTTACCGTGGAGGAATGGACCGCCATGACGACCGCGAGCCTGAAGGAAAAACCCGTCCGTGACCTGGCCAGGATGGCCCGCCAGTATGGCGTCGCGGGGTGGCATTCAATGCGGAAGGATCAGCTCATCCGCGCGCTCGTGCGGAAGGCGAAGGCTCGTCGAAGCGCCCCGGCGGCAACCCTGAGACCCGCAAGGCCCGCGGCCGTGAAGGCGGCCATGACCACCCAGCAGCGGGTATCCACGGCAGGCCAGCGGGGTGCGGCCCCTCCGCTCAGTGTGGCGATCGCGACAAGCGCCGCCGTGAAGGCCGCCGCACGTTCGAAGGTTTCGGAGGAATCCCGCGACGAAGCTCCGCGTGATCCGGATGTCGTGCGACGGCTCGAGGAGGCTCGCAATCGGCTTGCCCGGATCAAGAGCCTCGCCACTCCTCCCGAGAGAGGCAAGTCGTCGAAAGCCCTGCGCGACCGGCTGGTGGTGATGGTCCGCGGTCCCCATTGGCTCCACGCGTTCTGGGAGGTCACTCCACGCAGCATCAAGCGTGCCGAGGCCGCGCTCGGCCAGGAATGGCACGGCGCGAAGCCGGTGCTCCGGCTGCTGCAGATCGAGAGCGGAGCCCAGGCCTCGCCGTCGGAGCGTGTCGTGCGGGAGATCGAAGTGCACGGCGGCGTCAAGAATTGGTTCATCGACGTGCGGACTCCTCCCCTGACATGCCGCGTCGACATCGGCTACCGTGCGCCGTCGGGGCGGTTTCACTCGCTCGCCCGAAGCAACGCAGTCTCGCTGCCGGGTGGAGGCCAAGGGGATACCCTCGACAGTCATTGGGGGGACATCGCCGGCGACTGCGACAGGATCTACGCCATGAGCGGCGGTTTTTCCCCGGAAAACAACAGCACCGAGCTCCAAGAACTGTTCGAGGAGCGGCTCAACCGGCCGATGGGTCCGCCCGCATCGCGAGGAACCGGCGACGGGAATCAGGGTTTGCCGAAGCCGGAACTCGAGCTCGACGTCGATGCCGAAATGATCGTCTACGGGGCGACGAAGCCGGGATCGTACGTCACGCTCCAGGGGGAGCCGGTGAAGCTCGGTGCGGACGGCACCTTCCGCGTGAGGGTCGAAATGCCGAACAAGCGGCAGGTGATCCCGATCGTGGCAAACACTCCCGACGGCGCGGCCCGCCAGACGGTTGTGCTTGCAGTCGAGAGAAATACGAAGATGCTGGAGCCTCACGCCGCCGACATGGATGAGTGAGTCGATACCGAGGAGTGGGTCGAGGGCGGTCCGAACGAGGCTGGCGGATCCGAGGAAGGTCGAACGGGAGGTGTCGGCGATAAGTTTTCTGCCATGTTCGTGCTGCCGTCCAACCATGCCGGTGAGCTCTTAACGAGGCTCGTTGGGGGCCGTGTGACGATTTCGGCAGCGTGTACAGCCGAAAGGAGACTTTCGGATCACATGCCCCGGGATCCAGGCACCCCCGTCTTTTTTCGACGAGCTCTCCGCATCCCGGGCGCCACGGCATTGCGGTGGAAAACTTATCGCCGACCGCTTCCGTCTCGACCGTGAATGATGGCGGGGGCCTGCCTCGCGGAAGCCTGCGATGCGAGCCATCCCACCCAGAATCCCGCCGCTGCTGCGGCTGCGATCGCGACCACCACGGCGGCAGCCAGCAAGGTCATCCATCGCCGCGGCACGGCGATCATCGCTCGGCCGAGATGCTCGCGGCCCGCCGCCCCCGCCGAGCTCGGCGGGTCGTCGGTGGCCGACCGTGGGCCCGCGGGAACCGCGGCGTTGGCCGCGGCGAGCGTGGCCGCCTCGAAGGCTTGGATCCGTTTTTCGATGCTTCGATCCTCGAACCGCACCGGGTCCGAGCCGTTTGCCGCGACCGGCACCACGACCCGTGTCATGCACTTGGGGCACTCGATGGTCGTGCCCGCCCAACGGGTCGGAACGTGGAGGCGGGCGGTGCAGGCCGTGCAGCGAAACTTCACCGGCATCGGTTCACCCCGCCGGCCGGCTGTCGTCGCCCGGCTGGCGGTCGGCGATGCCGCGGTTCGCCGCCGCGAGCGACATGACGGCCGAACAGACGGTCGTGCCGATGACGGCGACCGTCCATCCCACACCGGCCACCAAGGCGAGTCTTCGGCACCAATGCCACCCGACCTCGTCGCCGAGGGCCTCGAGCAGGAGCCCAAGCCCGAGCACGACGCCGATCACGATCGGCAGGCTGACCGTCGCCACGAGGGCAGCCCAGAGAACACCGCGAAGGTCGTGCATCGGCTTCAAACTCCGAAACGATTTGAGGATAGAATACGCTCCCGACAGTCCCGCCGACACGGCGGCAAGGAGGCACGGCCGGTGCAGCTGAGGATGGCATCGATTGGCGGACCCGACGGGCCTCGGACTCGCGGCCGGAAAAGCGTGCTCGCGGCGGCGGCGATCTGGGCCGCGTTGCCCGCCCTGGCGGTGGCCGACCGGGTCGAAATGGCCGACGGGCGGGTTCTGGAGGGCCGATTCGTGATGCTCTCCGGCGTGACGCCTCCGCCCGAGGGCGCGAGCGGCCGTTCGGACGCCGGAGGCACGTCGGTGCTCATGTGCGACGACGAGCTGACGCGGGTCTTCGTGTCGCGGCGTCTGGTGCGATCGGCGGAGCCGGCGGCGTTCGGCAGCGGACAGGAGGTGTTCACGATCGATCAGCGGATCCCGGAGAACGGGCGTCGGGTGAACTCCCTGGGGGGCGTGCTCGAGACGGGGCGGTTCGACGAATTCGGACGGCGGATCATCGCCGTCGCGACCGATTCCGGGCGGGTCGACATCGTGCAGGGCATCACGAGCGTGACGCCCCGATGGACGCGGATGCAGGGGGTCGTCACGGAGAAGCCGGTGCTGCTCGACATGCGGGTGGCGACCTCGTCGGTTCCATTCGACCAGCTCCTCCCGATCCTCGGCAGGCAGATCGACCGCACCGACCCCGACCAGCGGCTGCGGATCGTCCGATTCCTGATCCAGGCCGAGCGATTCGAGGAGGCCTCGAAGGAGCTTTCCGCGATCGTCGCCGATTTCCCGCAGCTGGAGAGCCTCGCGGCGCAGCGGCGGCTGGTGGCGACGAAGTCGGCACAGCGAATTCTCGACGAGCTGTCACTCCGTCAGGAAGCGGGGCAGGAGCGGATGGCTCTCGAAGCGTTCGAGGCCTTTCCGAACGAAGGCATCGACGGCGAACTGGTCGAAATCGCCAGGGAGCGCCGCGACGACGTTCGATCGCGGATCGGACGCGGCCGTGAGCTTCTCGACGAGGTCGAGGCCTCCGTGGCGAGGCTCGGCGAAGGGCCCGACCGCATCGCCGCGGCGGAGATCGTCGCCGAGATGCGTCGGGAAATCTCGTTCGCCTCGCTCGGTCGCCTGGCACCGTTCGCGAGGCTCTCGGCCGACGGCTCGCTGCCGCCCGAGTCGGCCGTCGCGATCGCCGTGAGCGGATGGCTCGAGGGGGCCGGCGCCGCCCGCGACAACCTCAAGGTCGCCCTGTCCGCCGCCAGGGTCAGGTCGCTCGTGCGGGAGTATCTCGTCACCTCCGATGCCCCAAAACGCGAAGGAATCCTGCGGAAGCTCACCGAGGAGGAGGCCTTCGACCCGCCCACGATCGCCAGGCTCGCGTCCGCGATGCGTCCGCCGGTCGATCCTCCGGAGCCGACCGCGCCGGGCCAGTTCAGGATCTCCGTGCCAGGGGTGGATGGCCGGGACGACACGACATGCCTCGTGCAGCTTCCACCGGAGTACGACCCGCTGCGACGCTACCCTGCGGTCGTCACGCTCCACGCCTCCTTCACGTCGCCCGAGATGCAACTCGACTGGTGGGCGGGGAGCCGTGCCATCGACGGCAGCCGCCGCGGCCAGGCGTCCCGACACGGCTACATCGTGATCGCGCCGTCCTGGACCCGAGACCGCCAGTCTTCCTATGAGTACTCCGCGAGGGAGCACGCGGCGGTGCTTGGCGGCCTGCGGGAGTCGATGCGAAGATTTTCCATCGATTCCGACAGGGTGTTCCTTTCCGGCCACTCGGCGGGAGGTGACGCCGCATGGGACGTGGCGATCGCGCATCCCGATCTCTGGGCGGGTGTCGTCACCTTCGTCCCGACGGCGGGCCGCTACGTGAACCACTACTGGCCCAATGCCCGCGACCTTCCGATGCTCGTGGTCGGCGGGGAGCTCGACGGCGGGCGGCTCGCGAAGAACGCCATGGATCTCGACCGCTATCTCCAGAAGGGTTTCGACCTCACCTACGTCGAGTACCAGGGCCGCGGACACGAGAACTTTTCCGACGAGATCCTGCGGATCTTCGACTGGATGAAGCGGAAGCGAAGGACGTTTTTCCCGCAGTCGTTCGAGACGGTTTCGATGCGGCCATGGGATCGTTTCTTCTGGTGGGTCGAGTTCGCGGGGGCTCCCGCGAGGACGGTCGTGCTGCCGTCGCAGTGGCCGCCGGCGGCCAACGTGCGGCCGCTTTCGATCGAGGCGAAGGCCACTTCCGCCAACACGGTCACGGTCAGGTGCGGCGCCGAGCGGGTGCTCGTCTGGCTTTCGCCCGAGATCGTGGACTTCACGAGGCCGGCCACCGTGAGCGTGGACGGCCGCCGCCTCCACAAGGGACCGCTCACCCCCGACCCGCGGACGATGCTCGAGGATCTCCGCACCCGTGGCGACCGCCAGCATCCGTTCTGGGCCGTGATCGACTCCGCCCGCTGAGCCTCACTCCCGGCGTTCCGCGTCCAAGCGGCTCCGCGAGCTCCGTAAAGCCCGCGGGCCCGAGAGGCCCGCGATGGGCTGCCCGTGCCATGTCGCCGGCTCGCGACCCTACCGGCTCGTGCCGGCCGCCCGCTGGGCGACCTCCGGCTCTCCGTTGGCGGAGCGGGCGACGGCCACGCCCCCCACGAACCAGCCGTCCTCGGTCGACTCGACCGACAGGCCGGTCGTTCCGAAGTATTTCCGCACCACGTCGAATTCCGGCAACGACGATCCGTCGATTCGCTGCTTGCGAACCGACCCCGGCTTGCCGTCGGCGAGCATGGCGTTGAGCATCTGCCCGAGCAGGCTCTTCGAACTCGGCATCCAGCCGTTCTTGATCGCCTCGTAGGTGGGGCGGGCCGTCTCCTCCGTGCGGCCGAACGACCGCAACGCCGTCCTCGACGGGAAGAGCTTCCGCGTCTCCGCCGTGACCGCCTTGTAATCGGCCGATGCGGCGAGGGCTTCCGCCCCTCCCGAGGCGTCGATCACCCTCCGCAGAAAATCGAGGTGTGAAGCGATGAAAAGGTGCCCGTGGGCGACCGTGACGGCCGAATGCGGAAGCAATCGTTCCTCACGTTCACGGAGGCGGTCTCGCCTGCCGCGACGACTCTCCCCGGCACCGTCCTCCTCGTGGACGACCTTGCCGACCGGCGTCTCCACCTCGAGCTTCGGAAGCGAGACGTCCTTCTCGACGAGTTCCCAGATCACGTGCCCGCCATGCTCGAGCCGCCGCATGTCGGGCTCCGACTTCATGCTCTTGTCGATGGTGGCCGCGAGCAGTTTGGCGTCCTTGGCCTCGATCGCGACGAGCAGCCTGTCGGCCTCGGCGTCGATCGGGTGCACGTGATCGCCGAGGACGACGACGCGGGTGCCGAGGGCGGCGATCAGGTCCCGCTCGACCTCGATCTGCGGGCCGTCCGTATCATCCCGGAGCGTCACGACGATGTCGTCGAAGGCGCCGGGCGTACCCACCATGTCATCCACGATCGGCTCGGCGTTCTTGAAGGCCGTCTTCATGTCCCATTCAAACGCCGTCCAGCGGGCGACGTCCTTCGGCACCCAGTCGGGCGGGTCGATCGCGGCGGTGTTTGGGAACCGCAGCATCCTCGCAGACGAGTTGAATCTGTCCGTGCCGAATGGCTCGCGTCCAGGAAGCGGGGGCGCGTAGACGAGGGAGTGATGCAGCACTTCGTTGCTGCCGGCGTCGAAGACCACATGCCCGCCGGCGCCGAGGATGCAGTCGAAGCCGTTTCGGAGGAGCACGTCCACGCGTCGGTCTCGCTGATCCTCGGCCGACTTGTTCTTCCCGCCGGTCCGCGGCAGCGCCCTTTCACGGTTGTTGCGGACCGTTTCCATGAGCCCGGCGTACTTCAGCGGATCGACGTACCAACGGACCGCAGCACGGCCCGCCGGAAGACCCTTCGCGGTTCGTTCCATCACGGGGCGGAAGGCGGGAAGCGACTCCATCGAATCCGGCCTCCCCTTGGAGAGCCGGGTGAACGCTTCGGTGACCACCGACACGTCGTCGCCAATGACGAGCGCCGACCCGCGGGAGGCGAAGGCCGCGAACTCGGGCTTGCCGCTGTGGTCGGCCGGATCGGCGGGCAGTTCGAAGGCGACCAGTTCGGGCGTCGCGGCGACCGGTGGCAGCCTGCGGCCCCCCTGTTTTCCGATCCGGTCAGCCAACTGCTCGATGAGGGCGGCGAGGCTCCGCTCGTTGTCCGTGGCATCGACGAGCAGCACGATGGCGGCAACGTCTTTCCTGGGCTCGACGCAGGCGATTGCAAGCTCGCCGGCGGGGATCTTTTCCAGGTCCTCGAGCGTCAGCCCCAGCTTCTTCAGCCGCTGCCGGCCGGAACTTCGCAGCTGCTCCCGAAAGCTCTTCACGAACGGCTGCATCGCCGGGTCCTGCAGCAGCTTGCCGATCTGCGTCTTGTTGAAGCCTGCCCGCACGGCGTCGGGCTCCCGGATGCTCACCCAGAGCCGGGTCGTGCCGGGAAGGATCCGCTCGCTCGGGATGAACGCGGGCTCCCCTGCGTCGAGGGCCGCAGCGGCGGCGAAAGCGGCGATGGCGAGGCAGACCGTCCGGACGTGGATGATTCCGTTCACGACGAAGACTCCCTTGGATTGACGAACAGGGAGAGAGTGTCGCATCTGCCTCCCCGGGGCTCAACATCGATTCTCGGGCCGTCAGATCGGGAAAAAGCGGGCAGCTTCTCCCCAGAACGGTCCGGTCCAGAGGCACGCCGCCGCGAAAACGACGAGCACCGTGGCGAGCGTCGTCTCCGCCGCGATGCCAGACCGACCCATCCAGGTCGCCATCGCCCCGGCGACCGCGGCCGGCAGGAGGAGAACGGCGGCCGCCGTGGCCATGGCGGCCGCCGCGCCCGGCAGCCGAATCGTGAGCACACCGGCCACGACGAGCGGCCACGCGAACAGCGCCACGTGACCGATGGCGATCCTGCCGGCGGGGGGCCAGGTCGAACCGATTCGGAACGATCGCGCCATCGGGAGAAACACGGCCGTCCAACCGGAGCGGTCGAGACCGCCGTCGCCGAGCGTCATCTGCGGGACGGCAACCGCGATGAAGACCGCGGCCGCGACAGCCGCATACCGTTTCTCGAGCGGCGGCTGCGGCACGAGCCACACCGCCATCCCCGAAATCCCAAGCAGCATCGCCGCCGCCGTCATCGTCGGCCGCAGCCGACCTTGTGACGGCAGCGGCCAGAGCCAGACCGTCCGCCCGCGGCCACGGGAGCAGGTGAGCCGCTCCTTCGCCGTTGTGATCCATGAGAAATATCCAGCCGCCAGGGCCGCAGTCGCCCAGCCGACCGCGAGCCACGCCCTCGGAAGCCCCGCCCACGCCGCCCCTGCGGCCGCTGTCGCCACGAGAAGGGCCGCCGTGGCCGGTTCCGAACCACGCGCTCCCCCGGCGTGCACGGCGGCCTGCACGCACGCGGTCGCGATGATCGCAGTCACGACCGCCGTGAGGCTGCCGGCGTCGAGCTGCGGGCCGACGCTCGCCGCCACGGCCACGCCGAGAAGAGGGAAGAGCGACCGGGCCGCCGCCCACGTGACCGCCTCGACCGGCGGCCGCACCCCGAGCCCGCAGCGGCCCCCAAACGCGAGGAGGTCGGTCGGGAGTTCACCGAGCGACGCGACCGCGAGCAGGCCGCCGACGATGTTCTCGTCGCCCGTCGTGCCGATCGCTCCGCCACCGCGGGCGAAGGCCAGGCCCGCGACGAATCCGCCGACGCAGGCCACCGCCGACGCAGGCCGCCTCAGCCCCACCTTCACGGCAGCCACGAATCCGCGAATGAACGATCGCATAGGTCGTGGCGGGTGCTTCGTGGCGGGCGGATCAGCCCCTCGGCCGCACGCGGGCCTGCACCGCCAGTGGCACGCCCATGATCCGCAGGAAACCCTCGGCGTCGGTCTGGTCGTAGCTGCTGCCGCAGCCCTCCATCGAGGCGATCGCGGCGTCGTAGAGGCTCTGCGGGCTCTGCCGGTCCTTGACCATGACGTTGCCCTTGTAGAGGTTGAGCGACACGCTCCCGGTCACCGGCTTCTGCGCCTCGCGGATGAAGGCCAGCAGGGCGTCCATCTTCGCGCAGTACCAGAAACCGTAGTAGACGGCCTCCGCGACGACCGGGCTGATGCCGTCCCGAAGGTGGACGAGGTCCCGGTCGAGCGTCATCTGCTCAACGAGACGGTGGGCCTCGTAGAGCAGGGTCATCCCGGGGGCCTCGTAGACCCCGCGGCTCTTCATGCCGACGAACCGGTTCTCCACGATGTCGATCCTGCCGACGCCGTTGCGGCCGCCGATCTCGTTGAGGGCGAGCACGATCTCGTGGGACGCCATCCGCCGGCCGTTCACCGTCGTCGGCACGCCGTGCTCGAACTCGATCGTCACCGTCTCCACCGCCTCGGGAGCGGCCTGGGGCGAGACGGTCATCCCGAAATCGACCAGCGAGAGGCCGTCGGTCGAGAGCTCCTCGAGCAGCCCGGCCTCGTAGCTCGTGTGGAGGCAGTTCTCGTCGGAGCTGTACGGCTTTCCCTTCGAGGCCTTCACGGGGATGTTCTTCTCGGCACAGAAGTCGAGCAGCTCCGTCCGCCCCGGGAACCGCTCCCGGAACTCCCGGATCCGCCAGGGAGCGAGGATCTCGATCGAGGGGTCGATCGCGACGGCCGCGAGTTGGAAGCGGCACTGGTCGTTCCCCTTGCCGGTGGCTCCGTGCGCGAACACCGTCGCCCCTCGGCTTCTGGCGATCTCCACGCAGACCTTGCTGATGAGGGGTCGGGCGATCGACGTGCCGAGCAGGTAGGTGCCCTCGTAGCGGGCCTGCCACTGCATCACCGGGAAGGCGAAGTCGCGGCAGAGCTCTTCGCGAACGTCCACGATGAGCGACTCGACGGCGCCGCAGTCGCGGGCCTTTTTCAGGATCGCCTGCCGGTCCTCGCAGGGCTGCCCGAGGTCCACATAGACCGCGATCACGTCGTAGCCCTGCTCGATGAGCCAGCCGAGGATGACGCTCGTGTCGAGCCCACCCGAATACGCCAGCACGCACTTCTTCTTCATGGATTGCCCTGATGGATTGCCCTGATGGATTGCCCTGATGGATTGCCCTGATGCGACCTCTTAAACCTCGTGGACCAGGGCCATATTGTGTCCTCCGGTTCCGAAACCGGAACCCGCCACCAGCAAAATCCGGTCCCCACGCTGGAGCCGGCCCGCCCGCAGCCCCCATTGGCTCACGTGCTCGAGGAGGTCGAGCGTGTCGCCGCTGGGAATCGTCGCCAGCGGCGTCACCCCCCAGTAGAGCGCCATCTGACGGAGCGTCGCGGCGCTGTCGGAGAGCCCGACGGTGGGCACAGCCCCCCGTCGCTTCGAGCGGGCGATCGCGGTGACGCCCGTCTTGCTCGCCACGACCACGAGCTTCGCGTCGAGCTCGGCCGCGATCCGGCTGGCGGCATCGACGACCGCCTGCGTGATCGGGTGGAGCCCCTCGACGAGGAATTCGGGGGCGGGCAGAAATTCCTGCACGGGGATTCCGGCGGCGCCCCGCTGGGCCGCGAACCGGCCGTCGAGATACCGCCAACGGTCGGCGAGGTACTGCCGCTCGGTCTCCTTCGCGATCCGCCGCATCATCTCGACCACGAGCCTCGGGTGCTCGCCGATGGCCGTCTCGCCGGAGAGCATGCAGGCATCGGCGCCGTCGAGG
Organism: Planctomycetaceae bacterium UBA4655; assembly: GCA_002405515.1. Classification (GTDB taxonomy): domain Bacteria; phylum Planctomycetota; class Planctomycetia; order Pirellulales; family UBA1268; genus UBA4655. The sequence continues at coordinate 11,711 of DHLZ01000293.1, read as the reverse complement.
ATCGCATTGGCGACGTCGGTCGTCTCGGCCCTCGTCGGCCGCCGGGCGTGCTGCATGCTGTCGAGCATCTGCGTCGCCACGATGACCGGCTTCTGATACCGCTGGCAGGCGCGGATGATCCGCTTCTGCACCATCGGGATGCTCGCGACGTCGGTCTCCACGCCGAGGTCGCCGCGGGCCACCATCACGGCGTCGGCGGCATCGACGATGGAGTCGAGGTTTTCGATCGCCTCCCGCTTCTCGATCTTCGCGACGACCCGGGCCACGGAGCCGCGGGTGCGAAGCAGCTCCTTGAGCAGCTTCACCTCGACGGCGCTGCGGACGAACGACAGGCTCACGAAATCGATGCCCTGCGCGGCGGCCCATTCGGCATGCTGCCAGTCGGCGGGGCTCATCGCCGCCACCGAGAGCTTCACGCCGGGCAGGTTCACCCCCTGCCGACTGCGGACCACTCCCCCCTGCACGACTTTGCAGCGGGCCCAGTCGGAGTGCCGCTCCTCGACGACGAGGCTGATCGTGCCGTCGGCGAGCATCACCGAGTCACCGACGGCGAGCTCGTCGACGAGCGAAGCGTAGGTCGTCGTGAGCTCTTCCGGGTGCCGCGACTCCGTGCCCCGCACGAAACGCAGGATCGCCCCCTCCAGGCATTCCATGGAGCCGCCGGGCAGTTCCCCGAGCCGGATCTTGGGGCCGGCCAGGTCCGCGAGCACGCCCACCGGCCTGCCGAGTTCGCTCGACACGCGGCGAATCCGATCGAGCGACTCCTCGTGCTCTCCCATCGAGCCGTGGGCCATGTTGAGCCGGAAGACGTCCACGCCCGCCTCCACCAGCCCGTGGAGAACCGCCTCGCCCCTCGAGGCAGGACCGAGCGTCGCGACGATTTTCGTGCGGACGATTTCGGGAAACGATGGTGCGGTGTTCGTCATGGCGCGGATCCTTCCGATCGCGAACGGGGGGCGTTTCGGCAACCAGATCGTACCACGATGGGAGCGTACCGTGGCCGCGGCGGCGGCGGCACCCGCGACAAACGCCGCCGGCCGCGGTATACCTGTCGCCACGACGAACCGGTTCGGCCCTGCGTCCCGACCCGACGCGGCAGATGCCGACGCCCGGATCGGACACCGTCAATCAAGGAGCATTCGATGGCGACGACAGAAGCGTTCAAGGGAATCGGCAGGATCCGCTACGAAGGACCGAAGGCGACGAGCATGCTCGCCTTCCGGCACTACGACGCCGACAAGATCGTCGAAGGCAAGCCGATGCGGGAGCACTTTCGCTTCGCCGTCTCCTGGTGGCACACGTTTCGCGGGACGGGCAGCGACCCCTTCGGCCCCGGCACCATGCGGCGGCCCTGGGAACGCGGGGGCGACTCGCTCGACGCCGCGATCGACCGCGTGGCGGTCGGCTTCGAATTCATGGAGAAGCTGGGGGCCCCGTTCTACTGCTTCCACGACCGCGACGTGGCCCCGGAAGGGGCGACACTCGCGGAGTCCAACGCGAACCTCGAAGCCGTCGCGAAGCGGCTGAAGGAACACCAGGACCGCACCGGGATACGGCTGCTCTGGGGCACGGCCAACCTCTTCAGCCATCCCCGCTACATGCAGGGCGCCGCGACGAGCCCCGATGCCCGCGTCTTCGCCTACGCCGCGGCGCAGGTGAAGAAGGCGATGGAGGTGACCCACGAGCTCGGCGGCGCGGGCTACGTCTTCTGGGGCGGCCGCGAGGGCTACCAGTGTCTCTGGAACACCGACATGAAGCGGGAACTCGACCACCTCGGCACGTTCATGCGGATGGCGGTCGATCACGCCAGGGAGATCGGCTTCACCGGCCAGTTCTATTTCGAGCCGAAGCCGCGGGAGCCGATGAAGCACCAGTACGACTTCGACGTGGCCACCTGCATCAACTTCCTGCGGACCTACGGCCTCGAACGGCACGTGAAGATGAACATCGAGACCAACCACGCGACGCTCGCCGGCCACGAGATGCAGCACGAGCTGGAATACGCCGGGCTGCAGGGCTTCCTGGGGTCGATCGACGCGAACACGGGCGACACGCTCGTCGGCTGGGACACCGACCAGTTTCCGACGAACATCTATTTGACGACGCAGATCATGTACACGATCCTGAAGTACGGCGGGCTCGCGCCGGGAGGCGTGAACTTCGACGCGAAGGTCCGCCGTGAGAGCTGCGACCCGGTCGATCTCTTCCACGCCCACATCGGCGGGATGGACGCGTTCGCCAGGGGGCTGGAAATCGCGGCGGCGATGCGTGCCGACGCCGCGATCCAGAAGCTCGTCGAGGAGCGGTATGCCACATGGTCCTCCGAACTCGGAAAGCGGATCGAATCGGGCGGCGAGTCGTTCAAGTCGCTCGCCCAGGCGGCGATCGGCATGGGGCCAGGCCCCGAAGTGGCCAGCGGCCGCCAGGAGCTCTTCGAGAACGTCCTGAACCGCTACGTCGCCGGGTGAGCACGCTCACCCCGCTCCCGGCCGGTCCCCAAGTGCAGCGGGTGGTTCCAGTGCTCGGCCTCGTGGTGCTGGCGGCGGTCGCGTCGGCCGCCGAGCCGGCCGCGGCCTTGTCGTCGTCGGCATGGAAGCTCGAGCGGGTCGAACTCAGCGACGGACGATCGCTCGAGGGCATTCTCGACGACGAGGTGGACGGAGATTCGATCGCCTTCACGGAGGTCGTGCGGCGGCCCGGGCGAGGCATGTATCTCGTCGCGCGGCCCTCGCTGGGGCGGGATCGCGTCCGGTCGATCGAACGGCTGCCGCCAAAGGAGCGAGACGAACTCGCCGCCAGGATCCGGGAGTTTCGCGACCGCGGATCGGAGAGAATCCGGGCCGAGGCCGCGGTGCGGCTGTCGCGGGATGCCGACACCGGCCGGCTGCGATACGACGGCGAGTCGTTTTCGCTCGAGAGCTCCGCGGCCGATCCGCTCACCCGCGAGACGATCGTCCGGCTCGAGCAGCTTTTCGCGGCGTTCGAGATGCTGCTGCCGGTCGAAGGGGTGAAAACGCTCGCCGTGCGAATCTGCGGCAGCGACGCGGAGTATCGCGGGGTGCAGCGGTCGCTCGGCATCGCCGTCGAAAACCCGGCGATCTTCGTGCCCGCGAAGCGGCTGCTGGTCACCGGAGGCGACGTCCCCATGCTCGTCGAGGAGCACGGACGGGCGAGCGAGTCGCTCGCGGCGGCAGACATCGCGATTGCCGAACAGGATCGCGGCATCGAGCCGCTGCTGCGTGAGCTGACGAAGCGGCTCGAGCATCAGGGCATTCCCGCCGCGCAGCGGGCCGAGATCGTCCGCCGGGCCCGCGCACGGCACGAGCGGGAGCACAGCGAGGACGCCAGCCGGATCGCCTCGGCCCGCCGCGGCAACATCCAGCGGCTCGACCTTGTGCGGAAGCGGTTTCACGAGAGGCTCGCCCACGAGGCATGGCACGCGCACGCCCACCGGCTCGCGGAATCGGTCGAGCGGAACGTCTCGCTGCCGGTCTGGCTCGACGAGGGGCTCGCGCAGGTGTTCGAGACCGCGGTGCTCGAGGTGGGGGATCTGAGGCTCGACGCGGCCGAGGCGGCCCGCCTGGAGCCGCTGCGGCTGCTGCTGGCCTCGTCGTCGGGCCCGCTGCTGGCGGAGGTGCTCCGGTCTGGAGGAGATTCCTTCCTCGTCGGCCATCATGCCAAACGGGAGGCCAGCGAGCGGGCGTATCTGGTCGCCTGGGGGCTGGCGGTCCACGTCGCGGTGCTCGAGCCGGTGCTCGACCGGGCCGCCTTGCGACGGATGGTCCAGCCGGCCGCGGCATCCGATCCGGTGCGGCAGTTCGAGGCGCTCGTCGGCATGCCGCTCGATCGCTTCGAGCCGGCATGGAAGGCCCGGATGCTCACGCTCCCGAGGGCCTCGCGGTGAGCCGCCGCCACCGGGCGATGCTGCGGCCCATCAATGCTGCGGCCCATCAACGAGCCGCCCAGCCGCCGTCGACGACCACCATGCTCCCGGTGGTGAAGCTGCTGGCCGGGCTCGCCAGATAGATCGCGGCTCCCTGGATCTCCTTCAGTTCGCCCCAGCGGCCGAGCGCCGTGGCGCCGACGAGATTCGTCCTGATGTCAGGATGGTCGGCCACCTCCCTGTTCATCTCGGTCAGGAATGGTCCCGGGCAGATGGCGTTGCAGGTGACGTTCCATGGTGCAAACTCCACCGCCATGGCCCGCGTCAACTGCACGATGGCCCCCTTGCTGGCCGTGTACGGGGTTCGGCCGGCGAGTCCGACGAGCCCCAGGGTGCTTGCGATGTGGATGATGCGGCCGTATCGCCTTCGCTTCATCTCCTCGACGAAGCCGCGGGTCACGAGCCACGCGGAATCGACGTTCGTCGACAAGACCTGCTTGAACTGGGAGAAACTCAGCTCATCGATGGCCCCCCGGATGTTGATTCCGGCGTTGTTGATAACGATGGACGGCGATCCGATCTGCGACAAGCAGAAGTCCTTGAGCCCGGCGACGGCCTCCGGATCGCTGACATCGGCTCCATGGCCCCAGGCCCGGGTGCCGTAGCGGTCCGCGAGCTGCTTGGCTTTCTCGGCCAGCTGGTCCTTGGAGCGACTGACGAGCAGTACATCCGCCCCGGCGCTCGCCAGGCCGCAGGCCATCGCCCACCCAAGCCCTCGACTGCCGCCGGTGATCACGGCCAGTTGGCCATCGAGCCGCAGCGAACTCAGGCCGGGCAAATCCTCGGCATGGTCCTCTCGGCGCATCCCGCCTTCGCTCATGGAAACCACCTTTCGCCGCCGGGGCACGACGCGACTCCGGCAGGCCCGATATTCTGACCCGCATGCACGAAGGCAGCAATGACGGCGAGGCCGCGGCGACGACGGCGAACCGCGAGCGGCGAAACATCGCCTGTCTCGAGCTCTACCAGGTGATCGTGCGTGTCGGCTGGATCTTCAAGACCGAGACGATCATCATGCCGGCCGTGCTCGACGCGGTGGTCGACTCGGGGCTGCTCCGAGGCCTGCTGCCGGTGCTCAACCGGGCCGGCCAGAGCCTCCCGCCGCTCCTCTTCGCGGCGGATCTCGCCCGGCGGCCCAGGAAGAAGTGGCCCCTCGTCGCCACCACGCTGGCGATGGCCGCCTGCTTCGCCGCGCTGGCTGCGGCCTGGGGGCCGGTGAAGGAGAGCCGGCCGGACGTGCTGGCGGTGGTGTTCCTCGTGCTCTACGCCGTTTTTTCCTCGGCCAACGGCCTGACCCAGCTCGCCGCGGCCGCCCTCCAGGGAAAATTGATCGCGGCCGGGCACCGGGGCCGGGCGATGGTCGTGAGCGTGGTGATCGGCAGCCTGCTGGCGATCGCCGCGGCATTCGCCCTGCTCGGCCCGTGGCTGGCAGAGGCGGACGGCTTTCCGAAGATCTTCGGGATCACGGCCGTCTTCTTCGCGGCCGCGGCCTTCGTGCCCGCGATGCTCGACGAGCCCGCCGACGAAGTCATCCCCCGGCCGGCCGCGACCGGATGGAATGCGGCCGGCCTGCGTGCGGGGCTGGCCGGCTGGCGGCGGACGCTCGCCCACGATCCGGCCCTCGTGCGGCTGTGCCTCGTGGCCGCCTGCTTCTCGGCCGTGCTCATGCTCTTTCCCCACTACCAGGCCTTCGCGCGGGACCGCCTCGGCAGCGGCCGCGACAGCCTGCTCACCTGGGTGGTCGTGCAGAACGCCGCGACCGGCGTGGTGAGCCTGTTCGCCGGGCCGTTCGCCGACCGGCGTGGCACGCGGCTCGTGCTCGTCTGGCTCGTGGGCCTCTCGGCGTTCACGCCGCTGGTGGTCACCGGCCTGTCGTTCCTGCCACAGGCGATCGCCGTCGGATGGTTCTGGATCGTCTACGCCGTGCTCGGGCTCAACCCGATCTCGCTGAAGATCTTCACGAGCTACGCCCTCGAACTGGCCCCTCGCCCGGCCGAGCACCCGCGATATGTGAGCATCGTCGGGGCGGCCCTGGCGGCGCCATTCGTGGTTTCGCCGCTCGTGGGCCTCGCGATCGACGTCGTCGGCTTCCGGCCGGTGTTCGTCTTCGGAGCCGCCGCGATCGCCGCCGGGGCGGTGGTCGCAGCGGGCCTGCCAGAGCCCCGGGGAGCACCGCAGCCCTAACGGCCGAGCGTCGCGATCGCCGACTGGATCGCCGCTCGCAGGTCGTCGAGGAGCCGCGGATCGGCGACCTTGCGGTTCGAGCCGTCGGTGACGTGGAACGCGTCGACGACCTGGTCGAGGTAGGTGCCGATCTTCGCCGATCGGACCGAGAGGCCCGCCTCGAAGATCGCCTTCGCGATGGCGTAGAGGAGGCCCGGGGAGTCGTAGGCGAAGACCTCGAGGATGGTCGTCGTGTCGGAGCTTTCGTTGTCGATCCGGACCCGCGTCGCGGGCCAGGCCGCCGCGGTTTCGGCGGCGGCCCACACCCGCCGGAAGGAGGGGAGGCTCGAGGGCTCGAGCGACCGGCGGATCGCCTCCTCGATCTCCCTGAGCCGGTGCCCCGGCGGCTCGCCATGGAAGTCGGGGTCGCTCACGGAAAAATGGTCGAGAACGAGCCCGTCGCCGAAAGTGTGGATGTCGGCCGCGAGGATGCCGAGCCGGAGGCTGGAGAGGGCCCCGGCGAGCCTGTGGAAGATTCCGGGAGCGATCCCCTCGCGGGTGCCGACGGTCACGGCGAGCGTCGATGTCGCCGTCTGCCAGCCGATCCGCACGAGGCAATCCCCTTCCGGGAGCGCCGCGAGGTGGACGATCTCCTCGAGCACCTGCTCCGGCGGCTTCGTCTGCAGGAGCGACGCGGGGAGCGAGGCGACGAGCTTTCGAACCGGCTCCGGCGCGGACCGCTCGTCGAGCAGCCGCTCGAGGGCGAGACGATTCCGATGGGCCATCCGCGAGGGATTCTCGCCGTCGAGGTAGGCGATCGTGCGGGCGTAGAGATCCCCGAGCAGATCGCTCTTCCACTCGGTCCAGGTGCCGGGGCCGACGGCGCTGGTGTCGGCCGCGGTCAGCACCGCGAGCATCCGCAGCACCTCCGGCGAGCCGACGTCTCCCGCGAACCGCACCACGAGGCTCTCGTCGCCGGTGTTTCGCCGGAAGGCGAGATGGGCCATGGCGAGGTGGTTGGCGACGAGGTACTCCACGATCTCGATCTCGTCGGCCGGGAGCTGGAGAAGGATCGCCATCTCCCTCGCGATCCGGGCTCCGACGACGCTGTGGTCCTCGACATGCCCCTTGCCGAGATCGTGCATGAGCAGGGCGAGCAGCAGCGGGCGGCGGCGCCGGATCTCGTCCCAGACCGTGCCGAGCCAGCCCGGGCTGCCGTCGAAGGCGGCCGCCTGCTCGACGGCGTGGATGCAGTGCTCGTCCACGGCGAACTTGTGGTAGTTGTTGAACTGCATCAAGCCGGTGGCGTGTCGGAAGGCGGGGATGATCCGCTCGAGCACGCCGAGCTCATGGAGATCGCGGAGGGCCGCCGCGAGCCGCAGCGGGTGGTTGAAGAGCGAGAGAAACCTCGCCCTGGCGGCGGCGTCGAACGTGAGCTCTTCCGGCCGCACGACCCGGCGGATCGCCTCGAGCGTCGCCGGATCGACCTCGCGATTGAAGAGCATGGCGAGCTCGAACAGCCGCAGGATCGAGGCCAGGCTCGCTGCCACGCCGGAAACGCCGGAGGCGGGCACCATGACGGCCAGCCTCGTGCAGCGAAACGGATCGTCGACGCGGTGGCCGAGGCAGCGGGCCATGCCCCGCAGCACGGGCGAGGCCGTCTCGCAGCGGCGTTCCATGGCGTTGGCGATGCACGCGATCTTGCGGGTGTGGGAGAAGTAGTCCCGCATGAACCGCTCGACGCCGAGCAGCCCGCCCTCCTGGGCGATGCCGCGGGCCTCCGCGATCGCCAGCTGCTGATCCCGCCGCAGGTCGTCCTCGGCCCGACCGGCCGCGAGGTGCATCTCGAACCGCAGCCGCATGAGGAAATCGGCCCCGAGCCGCAGGGCGTCGGCGTCGGTTCGCGTGAGGCCGCCGGCCATGACGAGGTCGTCGAACGAACGCTCGTCGTGGCGTATCCCGCCGAGCCATCGCACGAGCTGCACGTCGCGAAGGGCCCCCGCCGACCGCTTCACGTTCGGCTCGAGCACGGCCACCCGCTCGCCGAACCGCCTCCGCTCCCCCCGGCGGGCCTCGATGAGCCGCTGCGAGATCCGTCGCGGGTGGCGTCTGGCCATTCCCCGGAGCTTGCGGCTCATCCTGGCGAACAGCTCGGGATTGCCGGCGAGCGGCCGACCGTCGAAGAGCGAGCTGAAGATCGTGGCGTCGTCCCACGCCAGCCGCACGGCCATCGAGGGGGTCCGCACGCTCTGCCCGACCTCGAGCCCCGCGTCGAAGAGATCCTTGAGCAGCCGTCCGGCGACCTCGGCCACGAGCCCCTCCGGCGGGGTCCGCTCGTCGTGGAGCAGCATGATGTCGACGTCGGAGAAGGGGGCCATCTCGCAGCGACCGAAGCCCCCGTGGGCGATCAGGGCGAGCTTCGATTCGGCATCTCGGCCGACGTCCGCCACGATCGCGCGGTAGACGTCGAGAACGACCTCCTCGAACAGCTCCGTGGCGAACGCCGCGAGCTGCCCGCCCGAGGCCTGCGAGGCGAGGTGCCTGGCCATGCGGTCCCGCGCGTGCTCGACCGCGGCGGCCGCACGGGCGACCCCGGCCTGGGATTGTGCCGGCGTGTCGTTCATGGCGTGGTCGCGTGCCATGGGTCGTCGCGGAGCCCGGCGACGGCGTTGGCGTGCCTGGCCAGCACGAACAGCAGGTCACCGACGCGGTTGAGATACTCGATGGCGTTGGACGGGATCGACGCCCCGGGCCGGCCCGCAAGCGCCACGACCCGCCGCTCCGCCCGGCGGCAGACGGTGCGGGCCACGTGCATCGCGACGGCCGCGGGGCTGCCGGCGGGCAGGATGAAGCAGTCCAGCGGCGGAAGCGTTGCGTCGTAGCGATCGATCGCCTGCTCGATCGCCTCGACGTGCCGCGGGGTGATCCGCTCCGCGTCGGGCTTCGGCGTCGCAAGCTGCGCCCCGAGCTCGAAGAGATCGCACTGGACGTGCCGCAGCAGGGCGTCGAGATCGCCCCCCAAGCCCTGATGACCGCCCGAGCCCTGATCGCCGCCGCAGAACGTCCGCACCGCTCCGATCTGGCTGTTGAGCTCGTCCACCGTGCCGAAGGCCTCGATCCGCGTGTCGTCCTTGCGGACCCGCGGTCCGCCGAAGAGGCCGGTCTCCCCGGCGTCGCCCGTCTTCGTGTAAATTTTCATCGGTTCGCGGACTCCTTCGCGGACGTTCACCTCCTGCCGCAACGGCCGGATTCCGACTCGGAGCATATCCTTTCCCGTCATGGAGCGACCATCCATGGAGCGAACATCATCGATGCCGATCCTGACCCTTGCGGCCGTGCTGACGGTGTTGGTGCCGGCCGTCGTGGCCGGATCGGAACTGGAACGCCGATTCCTCTCGGCGCCGGCCCAGGTGACCGAGGGCCTGGAAAAGGCCGGCGAGGGCTACTTCTCTCCCGATGGGCGGCGGATCGCCTACCAGGGGGTGCCGCGGGGATACCCCTTCTACCAGATCTACGTGCAGCCCTTCGACGCCGCCGCGGCTCGTCCGACCTCGGCCGTCCGCGTGAGCACGGGCCGCGGAAGGACGACATGCGCGTTCTTCCATCCGGACGGCCGGAGGCTCCTGTTCGCGTCGAGCCACCTCGACCCCGCGATCGACTCGACCGAGGCCGCCGCCCGGACGCAGGCCGAGGACGACCGGCGGAGCGGCCGCCGCCGCCGCTACCAGTGGGACTTCGACCCGCAGATGGAGCTCTTCACGGCAAACCTCGACGGCACGGGGATCACCCGTCTCACCGAGTCGCCCGGCTACGACGCCGAGTGTTCGTATTCGGCCGACGGCAGCCGGATCCTGTTCGTGAGCGATCGGGACGGCGACCCCGACATCTATGTCATGGACGCCGACGGGAGGAACGTGCGGCAGCTGACGAACGCCCCCGGCTACGACGGAGGCCCGTTCTTCTCCCCCGACGGACGCTGGATCGCCTACCGCACCGACCGGCTCGCGAAGGACATGCTCCAGATCCACGTCATGCGGGCCGACGGGTCGGGCGACGTCGCCATCACGAGCGGCAACGGCGTCCACTGGGCGCCCTACTGGCATCCGACGAAGCCCTGGCTCATCTGGACCGGTGCCGACCACTCCGATCCGACCGCGCGGCCAAACTACGACCTCTGGATCGCCAGCTACGACGCGAACGACGGCTTTCGGGCGGGCGTTCCGCTGCGGCTGACCGACCACGAGGGGGCGGACGTGCTCCCGTCGTTCTCCCCCGACGGGACACTGCTCATGTGGACGGCGAGCCGGTCGGCCGACCGGGCGAGCCAGCTGTGGGTGTCGAAGCTCGACCTGGAGGCGGTCGGGAAGGAGCTGAAATGAGCGTCGGTGGGGATGCGTCGACGAAGTCGGCCGTCGGCATCGCGATGATCGGCGGCGGCCAGATGGCTCTGGCGCTCGCGGCCGGCTTCGTGCGAAGCGGTCTCGTCGGCCCGGACCGCATCACCGTGTTCGACCCGTCGGAGGCGGCGCGGGAGCGACTGGCCCGCGCCGTGCCCGGAATAATCTTTGCGGAGTGGGCGGCCGGGGCCGTCGAGCGGGCGGACATCGTGTTCGTCTGCGTGAAGCCGCAGCAGGTGGCCGAGGCCGCGACGACGGTGTGCGGCCGGATTCCCGATGCCGCCGTCGTCGTCTCGATCGTCGCAGGCCTCTCGCTCGACCAGCTCGGCAAGCGGCTGGGAACCCGAAGGGTGATCCGCGTGATGCCCAACACGCCGTGCCTCGTGGGGCAGGGCGTCAGCGTCGTCTGCAAGACGCCCGCCGTCGAGCCGGATCAGGCGGCGACCGTTCGGTCGCTGCTCGAGGCCGTCGGCACCGTGCACGAGGTGGACGAGTCGCTCATGAACGCGGTCACCGGCGTATCGGGCTCCGGGCCGGGCTTCCTCGCGCGATTCGTCGAGGCGCTCACGGCCGGCGGCGTGGCCGCGGGCCTCCCGGCCGATCTCGCCGCTCGGCTCGCGCGGGAAACCTTCTGCGGCACCGCCGCGCTCCTCGCCCAGACCGGAGAGCCTCCTGAAGAGATCCGCCGGCGGGTGACGAGCCCCGGGGGCACGACCCTCGCCGGCCTCACCACGATGGACGCCCGCGGCGTTCCCGAGGGCATCGCCGCGGCCGTCGTCGCCGCCAGCAACCGCGCCGCCGAACTCTCACGCAGCGGCTGAAGGACAACGTTCGGCCCCGAACCAGCAGCCCCCGAACCAGCAGCGTTGACCGTGAGGGGCTGCCCGTGTGCCCGAGACGGCGTATGCCGACGAGCGAAGCAAGGATTGCGGAGCGAAGGCGGCATCCGAGCGAGCGGAGGGCAGGATGCCTGTAGCGAGCGTCCGGCGATGGGCACGTTCGGCCCCGAACCAGCAGCCCCCGAACCAGCAGCGTTGACCGTGAGGGGCTGCCCGTGTGCCCGAGACGGCGTAGCTGACCAGCGAAGCCAGGATGGCGAAGCGCCAGTCAGCTCCGAGCGAGCGGAGCCCAGGATGGGCGCAGCGAGCGTCCGGCGAGCGGCACACGGGCGGCCCCGAACCCGCGGAGTTGCCCAGCGTTGACCGTGA
>DHLZ01000205.1:3987-4640 GCA_002405515.1 Planctomycetaceae bacterium UBA4655 | reverse complement strand
TGGGCAACTGTTCGTCTGCAGGGAAACTTGCGCCTCGGGCTTCCGGATAGCTCCCGCACCGCATCGCGGCATCGCATTGGCCGTGGCCGCCAGGTCGTCAATCCTCCGGCAGCGGGCGGCCCTTCGTCTCGGGCAGGAACGGCAGCACGGCGAGCCCAAGCAGGAAGGCGGCGCACATCGTGATGCCGGCCGGCCGCATCGGCTCCGCCATCCACGCCGGGCTCGAGATCCCCTTGTAGACCTCGCTCGTCAGCAGCCCGAGCAGAAACGGTCCGCCGGCCGCGACGAACCGGCCGACGTTGTAGCAGAAGCTCGTGCCCGTGCTCCGCAGCCTCGTGGGAAAGAGCTCCGGGAAGTAGATCGCGTAGCCGGCGAACACCGACAGCTGGCAGAAGCCCATGATCGGCAGCATCCACCAGATGTCGTTCGGCTCGTCGAGGTAGCGGAAGACGAAGGCGGTCGAGAACAGGGCGAGCGTGAACGCGATCGCGAAGAACGCCTTGCGGCCGATGTACTGGCAGATCCGCGCCGCGAGCATCATGCTCGTGAACGCGCCGACCTGGATCATCATCATCGACACCGCCGGCCAGATCGTGAGCCGCCCGGCGATCTCCTGCTCCGACATTCCCTGCGCCTCGTACGCCTTGCGAAAC
>DHLZ01000205.1:2737-3867 GCA_002405515.1 Planctomycetaceae bacterium UBA4655 | reverse complement strand
GCCGCCGAGTTTCTCGCCGGTGCTCGCCGCCTTGGCCTTCATCTGCTGCCAGCGTTCCGGTTCCTTCAGTCCCGCACGGATCACGAGGGCGAGCACCGCCGGCAGCGCCCCGATCACGAACTTCCATCGCCACGGCTCCCAGCCGTAGAGCTTCGTGCCCATGTGCAGCTGCGCCTGGCCGAGGCCGATGCCGATGAGGGCCGCCGCGAAGTTTCCGACCGCCGAGAGCGCCTGGAGCAGCCCGAGGGCGTAGGGCCGCGCGCGATCGGGCATCACCTCCGCCACGAGCGCCACGCCCACGGCGAACTCTCCGCCGACTCCCAATCCCGTGATGAACCGGTAGAAGGCGAAGTCGATGAATCCCCGCGACAATGCCGACAGCCCGGTACAGAGCGAATAGATCACGATCGTGATCATCATCGTCTTGGCGCGGCCGAGCCGGTCGCCGATGACGCCGAAGATGAGACCGCCGGTGGCCCAGCCGAGCATGAAGATGCAGGTGGAGAGGCCGCCGTAGAAGTCGACCTTGCCTTCGAATTCTTTCTTCTCCTCCGGGGTCATCGTCTTCGGGTCGAGCGTCTCGGAAGCAAGGAGCGTCTGCATGGCGGGCTTGCGGGCCAGCGTGAAGAGTTGCTGGTCGAGGCAGTCGAAGAGCCATCCGAGCGCCGCCACGATGAGCACGAACCAGTGGTAGCGGGACAGCCCCTTCCACCAGGGCCTTCCGTCGTCGGCCGCCGGGGAGGAAGAGGGGGTGAAGTGCGGCAGGTCGGCCATGACGTCTCTCGCGGAGAGGGATGGGGAAAAGACCGCGAGAATGTAACAGAGTCGCGGGGGGGGAGGGGAGAGCCGGCCGGGCCGGCCGCGGGGGCTTCCTCGCGTCCTCGCGGCTGGTAGGATGTTTTGGCCCTCCCTAGCCCGAGTGGCGGAATTGGCAGACGCGCAAGATTCAGGTTCTTGTCCAGGTAACTGGGTGGAGGTTCAAGTCCTCTCTCGGGCATTCCTCTCGCGACGGTGGGTAGTTACTACCGGGAGCATGAAGGGGGGTAGTTGACATTATTCTGCAGGGAACTCGGGCCGCGGACTTTCACGGAAGCCCGAGGCGCGAGTTGCCCTGCAGGCGAACAGTTGCC
>DHLZ01000205.1:0-2415 GCA_002405515.1 Planctomycetaceae bacterium UBA4655 | reverse complement strand
GAGAGGGGTGTCAGGGTCGCGCTAAGAGCTGGGTGATTTGGCAAAACAGTGTCCATTCCGAGCGTTTTTGAGTGACTCGAAGCCGCTTTTCTGCACATCGTCAACGCCCCTCTCGGCTCGCGCCTCGGGCTTCCGTGGGGCCCGGGTGGCGCTCAGTCAGCCGAAAACCACAGTCAACAACATCGTGCTCGGGGTAGTATTTGTCCCGCTGAAGCCGGTTGCTCCCGCTGAAGCCGGTTGCTCCCGCTGAAGCCGGTTGCTCCCGCTGAAGGCTCCGGTACGATTGTCCTGGGGCCGTAGCTCAGTTGGTTAGAGCATCGGACTTTTAATCCGTTGGTCCTGGGTTCGAGTCCCAGCGGCCCCACTTGGTGGACACGGTCGCCCGTGGCTGCGGCTGCCGTGGCTGCCACGACGAACCGCGGCACGAGCCGAATCGACGATCGCCGGCCACGTCAGGGGGAATCCGACGACGCGTCGGCGGTGATTTCGCAGGCGGGGTTCGTTTGCCGCAGGGTCAGAACGCCCTCGGGGGTTGTCTGCGTGCGGCGAATGGAGAGACGTCGAAGTCTGCTCAGCCGCGCGAGGGCTGCGAGCGACACGTCGGTGACGCGGGTTCCATCGAGTTCCAGCTCGAGTTCGTTCGCCAGTCGTCCCGAATCGATGAGTTGTTGCACCGCCGCATCGTCGATCGTCGTGTCATTCAGCGCCAACTCCCGCAGTCCGGCCTCGGGGGGGAGCCAGCGGAGACCATTCCCGGTGATTCGCGTTCGACTCAGTCGCAGCCGTGTGACGGAGGCTGCTCGGCCCATGTATCGCATGCCGTCGTCGTCCAGCTTGGAGCCCGACAGATCGAGAGACTCGACGCGCCCGTGGCGCCACCCGCGAAACCCTCTTCCCGTGACCTGCGAATCGGAAAGGTCGACATGCCACGTCATGGACAGATTTTGGGGCCGGAGACCGCCCAGTGTCGCCAGCTCATGATCCGTCGTGATCGCCCCTTTTTTCAGATGGATTTCGCACTCGATGGCATCCTGCGGAATCGCGGCCCCAGGACGCATCGCCTCGGGCGTTCGGCCGCGGCGATAGGTTCCCTCCCAAGGCCGATTGCGAAGAAACTCCACCAACTCGGCTCGCCTGTCCGCCCGCTCGGCGCGAACCAGGCTGTCGATCGGCTCGTATCGTGGCGGCATCACTGCCGGCTCGAGAAGCAGCGTCGGATGACCCGTCTCATGAAGCGACGGCGATTGCCAGCCATGCCAGGAACCGGGACGGTATGAACCCACCTGCATAAACGCCGGTTTCTCACGCAGCAAGCGGGTCAGACCGCTGGCGGAAATCCTCGTCCGCGCCAGCGACAACTTCGTGACCATGAGCCGGGCCAGCAGGTCGACGTGTCGGTCCGCGACCGATGTGTCGTTGAGCGACAGAAAATCCAAGGTGGCGGATTCGACGAGAGCACTCAACTCGGATGGATCGAATCGCGACTGATCGAGATCCAGGAATCGGAGTCGCGGAGCCGATCGAAGGATCGTGAAGGAGCCGGCGGGCACGTCCTGATCGCGAAGCGACAAGGCCTCCAGGCGGGGCATCGACGCCAGGGCCCGAATGCCCTCGACAGACAGCCTCGCCGAAGCGATGTGAAGAGCTTGAAGCGACTCCATGCGTGAGAGCGACGTCGCGACGGCGTCGTTGACGTTTGGCGTTCCGAGCATGAGCATCCGGAGCCGCCCACACGAGGCGATGCCCTGCAATTCATCGGTGGATACATCGGCGTCGGGAAGCGTCAGTTCGGTCAGCGTCGGAAAGTGCCGCAGGTGTGCGATGCCGCGCGGCGCCTTCAGCCGTTCGCCCTGCTTGAACAGCAGCCGCTCGCCGCCACGTCCGAATTCGATCGCGTAGACACCGTAGGCGTCGTCCTCGCCGCGGGTCGCATAGTGAAACACCATCACGCATTCGCCCGTTTCCTTGACGCGAACGATCGACTGTCGGTCGGAGATCGAAAAGGCTTCGACTGCTTCCCTCGCCAGCTCGGGAAGCGACACAATCCCCCGCGGATGGGAGAGCTCGCTCTTGTAATTCGCGTCGCCGAAGATCGCCCCGTCGCCCCGCGTCCATTCCCATTTCACGACCTCCAGCCCGTCGCGGGCATGCGCGGGGAACGCGAACGGCACGAAACCGAGGCAAAACAGGAAAAGAACACGCAAGCCCGAGGTGCAGGTTTCTTTGCGGGTCAAGTCTGAAAACACCCGGAAGCCCGAGGCGCAAGTTTCCCTGCAGGTGAACTCTGAAAACACCCGGAAGCCCGAGGCGCAAGCCGAGAGGGGCGTCAGGGTCGAGCGACGAGCCGGGTGGGTATCAAAAACACCGTCCATTGTGGGGAATTATGAGCGACCAAACGCTGGCTTTCTGTGAATA
>DHLZ01000254.1:2687-3029 GCA_002405515.1 Planctomycetaceae bacterium UBA4655 | reverse complement strand
ATCATGCTCGGCCTCATGCTCGCCTTCGAGCCGAAGGAGCCGGGGATCATGGACCGCCCCCCGCGCGACCCCCGGACGCCGCTTTTGACCGCGAACCTCTTCAAGCGGATCGGGCTGGTGAGCCTTCTCTTCGTGATCGGCGCGTTCGGGCTCTTCGAGTGGATGCTCTCACGGGGAGCCTCGCTTCCACAGGCCCAGACCGCCGCCGCCAGCGTGTTCGTGGTGGGCGAGATGGCCTATCTCTTCAATTGCCGCTCGCTCACCAAGAGCATGTTCCGGATCGGCCTGTTCACGAACCGGCCCGCGATCCTGGGATCCCTCGGCATGATCGTGCTCCAGGTG
>DHLZ01000254.1:0-2312 GCA_002405515.1 Planctomycetaceae bacterium UBA4655 | reverse complement strand
GGCCACCTACGCCGGCTCGAGGGACCGGGCAACCCCTCGCTCGAGATCTTTCAGGACAGTCCCTTCCTGTTGCTGTTCACGGTCGCCGCCGTGGGCTATCCGCTGGGCCGGGTGAAGATCGGGGGCACCGGCCTGGGGATCGCGGCGGTGCTGTTCGTGGAGCTGGCGACCGTGGCCGCGGTCTTGGGCGAGCCGATCGAGGAGCGGCTCGACCTCGACCGCTCGCATCTCGACTATCGGCGGATTCTGGTGTCCAACCCCGATGTCGCGGGCAGCGTCTGATGGACCTCGACCTGCCCCGCACCTTCGGTGCCGTCGTCACCCGCCTGCGCCGCGGCGACGTGGAACTGGTCCCGAAGGGGCACACCGTCTTGGAGCTGGGCGACCGGGTGCGGGTGCTCACCGAGCGGGATCAGATCGAGGCCATGACGAGGTTCTTCGGGGACTCCTAGCAGGCCGCCAGCGAGATGGACATCCTGAGCTTCGGGCTGGTCGTGGCCCACGGCGTGAACCTCATGCTGCGGCAACTCGGGCTCGTGACGCTGTGGGTCGGGCACCGGCTCCTCGGGATCCCGCTGGGACTGCTGGCGGGCATCCTCGCGGGGCTCCAGCCGCAGCCCGCCGTGCTGGCCTTCGCGCACGAACAGAACCGAAACGATCTTCCCAACGTCGGTTACGCGTCGGTCTTTTCCATGGCCATGATCCTCAAGATCGCACTGGCGCAGCTTTTCTTGGCGTGGTAATCTGCCGTGGAGAGCCGTCAACACTCCGGGCGACAGGGCGGCGCGGGCTCTCGATCCCATGTCCACGCGATCGCATCCAACCCGAGTTCGCGGCCACACAATACCGACGTCCGCGTTGGCGATCCTGTCTGCCTGCGTGGCGACCGTGACGCAAGGTGTCGCGGCACCGCCCACGGGCGATGCGACTTCCGAAGTCGCACTCTCCCAAACCGCACTCGATCTGCCGGCGATGCATCGCTATTTCGCGGCGGACGACATCCTTGCGTCACTTCCCGCTCCGAAGCCGTTCGGCGTCGAAGGCGTCGATGCCTTTGAAGACCATGAGCACTTCGCGTATGTATCCGGCACGTCGCCGGGCGTCGTGCGACGGATCGTCTACCTCCGGCCGAACGTGATCGTCGTCGATGACCAGGTGGACTCCCGCTCCGCCGGCAAGGCGATTCGGCGCCTGGAGGAAATCGCTCCAATCGCCGCGGAGGGAGTGCGATTTCGCGTGAGATCGCTCCCGCCAAGCCCACCGCAGTCGCCCGAGTCGAACGGCGGGCAAAACGCCGCCTGGACGCGGTCACTCCAC
The DNA here is from genome assembly GCA_002405515.1 of Planctomycetaceae bacterium UBA4655. GTDB lineage: Bacteria > Planctomycetota > Planctomycetia > Pirellulales > UBA1268 > UBA4655. The sequence continues at coordinate 995 of DHLZ01000254.1, read as the reverse complement.
ATCATCGGTTTCGCGAAGGGCGGCGAGCCGGTGCTCCCAGAATGCTCGGCCCAGCGAGAAAAGCACGACGTGCGGCTGGAATTGTTGGAACATGTCGCCGCGGCCGGCGGTCGCACGATTCGGCTGTGGCTCCCCAGGGGGCCGGCGAGCGGCCGGATTGAAATCCTCGACCGAGACGATAAAAGCCTGGTCTCGAATCGACTCCTCCCGGCAGGGATTCTGCCGCCGGATGTCGGAGCCGTGCAGCGCCGCCTGCAGTGGGACCTGCCCTATCAGACGGGCGCCGAAACCGTCTGGGACACCGGCCATGCATCGACCGAGCTCAAACGCATGGTTGAAACCGGCCGGATCAAGCCCTGCCGCGCCGTGGAGATCGGCTGCGGCATCGGCAGCGACGCCATCTACCTCGCCAGCCGGGGGTTCGACGTCACGGCGATCGATATCGCACCGACCGCGCTCAATGTTGCCGCGCGAAAGGCTGAACAAGCGGGCGTGAACGTCACGTGGCTGCTTGCCGATATCCTCAACCCGCCGACGCTCGCGCCGTTTGATGTCGTCTACGACCGCGGCTGTTATCATGAGGTTCGTCAACACGATCCGAAGGCCTACGTGGCCGCCGTGAAGAAACTGACGCACGACCGTTCGAAGGTCCTGATCCTCGCCGGCAACGCCAACAAGGACGCCTATTGGCGATTCGAGGGCCCGCCCCGTGTCAAGGAACAGGACATCCGCGGCGACTTCGCGAACGGCTTCCGCCTGCTCCAGCTTCGCGAATTCCGGTTCGATCCGGCCCGGGGCCAAAAACAGGGGGCCCTGGCATGGTCGATCCTGCTCGAACGCGGCGAATGAGAGCCGCATGGAAGTGGCCTGAATTTCGCGTGTCGGCTGCGAGGCAGGCCAGGGCGATTGCGCCATGATGGGTTGTCTGGCATGATTGGGCAACTGCAGTTCGCGGGCCTTTGAACAGGACACCAAGCGCCTACGGATTGCGGATC
>DHLZ01000289.1:19506-21888 GCA_002405515.1 Planctomycetaceae bacterium UBA4655 | reverse complement strand
ACGCCCCTCTCGGCTGGCGCCGCGGGCTTCCGTGTGGAAGGCGTGAGCCGAATGAATCGAGGCCCGGACATTATTGTGCCGCTGCGATGAACCCGCGCGGAGTCCTGGGCTGAGAAATCCAGCAGAGCCGCGTAATTCAGCAGAGCCGCGTTTGACGGGCGCCGGTTCACGGAAGGAGCCGGTCGGATTGGCAGCCGCCGGCCTCACAAAGGATGGATGGGCCCCTGACAGCCATCCACCACGCCTGCATTATGCGCTGGTTCGGCGAAAAAGTCCCGCCCTGTTGAGAAATTTTTCCGGTAGACTTCTTTCTTCATGAGAGCTGCCATCATCGGTGTCGGTGCCATCGCCCGGTTTCACGCCCGGGCCCTGCGGGATCTCGGGGGGGTGGAGCTGGTGGCCGCCAGCTGCCGGACGGAGGGGAAGGGACAGGCCTTCACGGCCGAATTTGGCGGCAGGTGGTACGCCAACTTCCGGGCGATGCTCCGGAAGGAGAAGCCCGACTTCGTGACGATCGCGACCCCCTCCGGGGCGCACCTGCCGGCCGCGGTCGCCGCCGCCAGGGCTGGCGTTCACGTTCTCTGTGAAAAGCCGCTCGAGATCAGCCTCAGGCGGGTCGACCGGATGCTGGCCGAGGCGGATGCGGCCGGGATCACGCTCGGGGCGATCTTCCCCCAGCGGTTCAATCCGGTGGTCCGCACGGTACACGAAGCGGCGGCCGCCGGCCGATTCGGCTCCGTTGCGGTCGTCAACAGCTATGTCCCTTGGTGGCGGGACGACGCCTACTACGGCCCCGGCCGCTGGCAGGGCACCAAGGCGCTCGACGGCGGCGGCGCCCTCATGAACCAGTCGATCCATGGCGTCGATGCGGTCGTCTGGATCGCCGGCGCGACCATGCCGGAGCTCCCGGCCGCCGAGAACCCGGTCGAGAGCGTCGTCGCGATGACGGCCGTGCGGTCCCACGATCGGGAGCGGCTCGAGGTGGAGGACACCTGCGTCGCGATCCTCCGGTTCAGGAACGGCGCGATCGGCCAACTCCTCGCCGCGACGAGCCTCTACCCGGGGCAGCTTCGCCGTCTCCAGGTCGGCGGCCGCGACGGCACGGCGGAGATTCTCGAGGAGCAACTCGTCGCCTGGCAGTTTCGCGAGGAGCGATCTGAGGATGCGGCCGTGCGCGAGCGGTTTGCCGGGTCGAGCAAAAGCTCGGGCGGGGCGGCCGACCCGCTCGCCATCGACTATTCCAACCACACGCGAAACTTCGCGGAGTTCGTGTCGGCGATCAGGCAGGGCACGAAGCCCCCGCTCGACGGCCGGGAGGGCCGCAAGGCCGTGGCGGTCGTCGAGGCCTGCTACAGGTCGGCCCGCACGGGCCGCGTGGTCAAGTTGACCTGACGGATCTGTGACCTGGCGGATCGACCTGACCTGAACGAGACGTCGCCTGAAGGAGCCCAGATGTTCGATTTCGGGATCTGCAACGAGACGTTCGTCGATTGGCCGCTCGAGCGGGCCTGCGGATTCGCGGCCGAATGCGGCTACACGGGACTCGAGATCGCCCCCTTCACGCTCGCACCGCTCGCGACCGACCTCTCCCCATCCCGCCGCGGCGAGATCCGCCGCGCGGTCGAGTCGGCGGGGCTGAAGGTGATCGGCCTCCACTGGCTGCTCGCGAAGACCGAGGGCTTCCACGCGACGCATCCCGACATCGGCGTGCGTCGGCGGACGGCCGAGTACATGGCGGAGCTCGCAAGGCTTTCGGCCGACCTCGGCGGCCGGGTGCTCGTGTTCGGGTCGCCGAAGCAGCGGAGCCTGCTGCCGGGCGTCTCTTCCGAACAGGCATTCGCACACCTCGAGGAGCTCCTGCATCGGGTCGTGCCGACGCTCGAGGCGACCGACACGGTGCTCGCGCTCGAGCCTCTCTCCCCGGTCGAGACCGACGTGCTCACCACCGCCGAGGAAACCTGCCGACTCATCGACGCGGTCGGCTCGCCGCATGTCCGCCTCCACCTCGACGTGAAGGCGATGAGCAGCGAGGAGAAGCCGATCCCGCAGATCATCCGCGAGTCGCGGGCCCACCTCGAGCACTTCCACGCCAACGACGCCAACCTCCAGGGTCCGGGCTTCGGCGACGTCGATTTCGTGCCGATCTTCGACGCGCTCGAGGAGGTCGGCTATGGCGGGTGGGTGAGCGTGGAGGTGTTCGACTACAGCCCCGGCATCGAACGCCTCGCCCGCGAAAGCCTCGCAAACATGCGGCGAGCCTGCGGCTGATCAGCCGCAGGGTGCAGAGGCCGTCATTCGAGGAAGCCTGCGTTCACGGAAGCCCGAGCCGCAAGTTTCCCTGCCGGCGGACTGTGAAATCGCCCGGAAGCCCGAGCCGCAAGT
>DHLZ01000289.1:19082-19286 GCA_002405515.1 Planctomycetaceae bacterium UBA4655 | reverse complement strand
CGCAAGCCGAGAGGGGCGTTGAGGTGGCCCCGCGCATGGATGCCTGGTCACGCATCCACTTGCATGACGCCGCATTGCCGCCGGGGGAGCGGACGCTCCGTCGCTACGGCGAGGATACGCCTGATGCTCCTCCGGTCCGCTCCCCCGGCGTTCAGCATCAACATGGCGATTGGAATAAAAATTTCCGGAAGCCCGAGCCGCAAG
>DHLZ01000289.1:18729-18854 GCA_002405515.1 Planctomycetaceae bacterium UBA4655 | reverse complement strand
TGCGTGAAGAACCGAGTAGTTTCGCAAAACAGCGTTCATTCCGAGATTGATTGAGTGCCTCGACGCCGCTTTTCTCTACATCGTCAACTCCCCTCTCGGCTCGCGCCTCGGGCTTCCGTATTGGG
>DHLZ01000289.1:0-18516 GCA_002405515.1 Planctomycetaceae bacterium UBA4655 | reverse complement strand
ACTCGCGCCTCGGGCTTCCGCGGAAGGAAGAGACTCCGTTGGAAATCGGGCGTGCGTGCAGGCCGGGTTCCATGGAAAACGCACGCGCATGGCAGATCGGGATCAACGTCTTGATGCCACTCTCAAATACTATGCATATGTATCTTCAAAGGCCACCGATGATCCACCGCTCCAAAACCCCGCGATCTTGCCGGGATCCAATCGCCTATTTCCTGACGTGGACGACGTACGGCGCCTGGCTGCCGGGCGACCCACGCGGATGGGTCGATTCGGGTGGTCGAATCCATTCGCCCGATCCAGGCAGGGCCGCCGCGGCGCAGTCGCTGCTTCGCGAAACGCCGTTGACGCTCGATTGGAGAAGTCGCTCGATCGTGGAGCGATGCATTCGAGAACACTGCCGAGTCCGCGGTTGGGTGCTGCACGTGATGTGCTGTCGAACGCAACATATCCACATGGTCGTCACCGCAACGCAGCACTCCCCAATGGAGGTCATGCGGCAGTGCAAATCGTGGGCTACCCGAGGCCTCGCTTCGGGGCGTACGGGCTCGCGCGAGGCCGCGAGACGGACCCGATGGTGGGGCGAGGGGGGCAGTGGCAGGCACGTTTATTCAGAGCAAGAGCTGATGGCGGTGATCGAGTACGTGGTCGAAGCGCAGGACAAGCCCCGCGATGGTTGATGAAGTGGGCCCGCCGTGACGCGGAACATCGACGCGTAAGCGGACGCTGAAATCGTCCGGAAGCCCGAGGCGCGAGTTTCCCCTGCAGACGAACTCTGAAAAAATCCGGAAGCCCGAGGCGCGAGCCGAGAGGGGAGTCGGGGCTGAGAGAAGAACCGGGTGGTTTGGCGAAACAGCGTCGATTGTGAGCGTTTTTGGGTGACTCGACGTCGCCTTTCTACGCAACGTCAAACTCCCTCTCGGCTCGCGCCTCGGGCTTCCGTGGGAGGATCGGGCGTGCGCGGGAGGATCGCGCGTGCGTGGGAGGATCGCGCGTGCGTGGGAGGATCGTTCGTGCGTGGGAGATCGGCTTCCGTGGCAGCGGCGGCTGATCAGCCGCGGGGCGCGAGCGTCTTCGTGCCGACCCACGCGACGAGCGGCTGCGGCAGCACGACGGAGCCGTCGGCCTGCTGGCCGTTCTCGAGCAGGGCCACGAGCGCCCGGCTCACGGCGACGGCGGTGCCGTTGAGCGTGTGGACGAAGTGCGTTCCCTTTCCGCCGGGGGCCTTGCAGCGGATGGCGAGCCGGCGGGCCTGATAGTCGGTGCAGTTGGACGTGCTCGTGACCTCGCCCCACTCACCCGCGTCGCCGCGGCCGGGCATCCAGGCCTCGAGGTCGAACTTCCGGTAGGCCGGGCCGCCGAGATCGCCGCTGGGGGTGTCGATCACACGGTAAGGAATCTCGAGGCCGTCGAAGAGGTCGCACTCGATCTCGAGCAGCTCCTGGTGCATGGCCTCGCTGGCCTCCGGCGACGTGAAGGCGAACATCTCCACCTTCGTGAACTGGTGCACGCGGTAGAGCCCGCGGGTGGCGCGGCCATGGGCGCCGGCCTCGGTGCGGAAGCAGTGGCTGATCCCCGCGAGCTTCAGCGGCAGTTCCGACGGGTCGAAGATCCGCTCGTGCATCGCCCCGCCGAGCGTGATCTCGGCGGTGGCCACGAGCGAGAGGTCGCTGCCTGCGATCGAGTAGATCTGCGTCTCGGGGCCGCGGGGCATGAAGCCCGTCCCCTCGAGGATCGTGTCGCGGGCGAGGTCGGGCGTGGTCATGAGCGTGAAGCCGCGGCGGGCGAGCAGCTCCACGGCATACCGCTGGAGCGCGAGCTCCAGGAGCACCCCCTCGTTCTTGAGGAAGTAGAAGCCGTGGCCGGCCACCCTCGCCCCCGCGTCGAAGTCGAACAGCCCGAGACGCTCGCCGAGATCGACATGGTCGAGCGGCTTGAAGTCGAACGACCGGATCGGCGTCTTGCCGCGACGGAATTCGACGGCGGCGTCCTCGCCTCCGACCGGGGCCGACGGGTGCGTGAGGTTGGGGATGCCGCGAAGGATCTCGTCTGCCTCCGCGAGAATCTTCTCGAGCCGCCCCTCGAGGGCCCCGACCTCCTCTCGCAGCCTGCGGCCCTCGGCCTTCTTCGCCTCCCGCTCGGCGGCGTCGGCGGCCTTGCCGATCGACTTGCTCACGATTCCGGCCTGCTGGTTGAGCCGGTCGATGTCGGCCTGCATCTCCCGTCGGAGCCGGTCGAGGTCGGCGAAGCGTCCCACGTCGGCCGTCACCCCGCGGCGGCGGCAGTTCTCCAGGATGGCCTCGACGTTGTCGCTCACGTGGCGGCGATCGAGCACGGGCTGTTCTCCTCGGGGGCGGGCGGTTTCTGGACGGGCCACTATACTAAGAGGAGAACATCGGAGGCAGACGATGGAAGCTGTCGAGGAGGCGTCCACCGCGGTGGTCGAGCCGCCCCCCGTGCCGGTCGCGGCCAAACCCGCGGCGGATACGCGGGAGAAGCAAAAAAAGCAGCCTCGCCACCACGTGGTGCTCTGGAACGACGAGGACCACACCTACGAATACGTGATCGAGATGCTCCAGAAGCTCTTCGGGCACCCGGCCGAGAAGGGCTATCAGCTCGCGAAGGAGGTCGATCTCAAGGGGAAGGCGATCGTGCTCACGACGACGAAGGAGCACGCCGAGCTCAAGCGGGACCAGATCCACGCCTACGGCCGCGACCGGCTCATCGCGAAGTCGAAGGGTTCGATGACGGCGACGATCGAGCCGGAGATCTAGCCTCAGACCCGGTCGCGGCGGTTGATGCCGTCCGCGTCACGGTTCAGCCGGCGGCAGTCGGCGAGCAGCCCGTCGATGTCGGCGTCGGTGGTGGCCCACGAACACATGAAGCGGCAGCCACCGGACCCGATGAAGTCGTAGAACCGCCATCCGCAGGCCCGCAGGCCGGCGGCGAGAGGCTCCGGCAGCCGCACGAAAACGGCGTTGGCCTCGCGGCGGCCGAGAACCTCGATGCCCGGAATGTCGCGGAACCCCGACTCGAGTCGAGCCGCGGCGGCATTCGCACGCCGTGCATTGGCCAGCCACGCTCCCTCCTCGAGCAGCCCGACCCAGGGAGCCGTGAGAAAACGCATCTTCGAGGCGAGCTGTCCGGCCTGCTTGCAGCGGTAGGCGAATTCCTCGGCGAGATCCTTGCGGAAAAAGACCACCGCGTCTCCCACGCCCATGCCGTTTTTCGTGCCACCCAGACAGAGCACGTCCACGCCCACCTCCCACGTGAACCGTCGGGGCGGCAGGTCCATGGCGACCGCGGCATTGGCGAACCGGGCGCCGTCCATGTGCAGCCGGAGGTTGTGCCGACGGCAGGCGTCGTGGATCGCCCCGAGTTCGTCGAGCGAATAGACGGTCGAGAGCTCCGTGGCCTGCGTCACGCTCAGCACCCGCGGTTTCGGATAGTGGATGTCCCGCCGCCGCTCGACGGCCTGCGTGATCCCGTCGGCGGTGAGCTTGCCGCCGTCGCCGGGCACGAGCAGCAGCTTCGTGCCGTTGGAGAAGAACTCCGGTGCGCCGCATTCGTCGGTCTCCACGTGGGCGAGTTCGTGGCAGAGAACCGAGTGATACGACTGGCAGAGCGAGGCGATCGCGAGCGAGTTGGCGGCCGTGCCGTTGAACACGAAGAAGACGTCGGCGGGATACTCGAAGACTTCCCGGATGAGGTCGCAGGCCCGCTCGGTCCAGGGGTCGTTGCCGTAGCTGGCGACGCATCCGGCGTTGGCCGCCTCGAGCGTCCGCCAGGCATCGGGGCAGAAGCCCGCCGTGTTGTCACTGGCGAACTGGCATCCGGCCGCGATCCCGCCCACGGGCTGTTCCGCCTGCTGCCCGATGATCGTTCGATCGCCGGTCGTCATGGTCTGCATCGTGCCGCTGCGATCGACATGGGTTGCATGGATGGATCATATCCGCCCCTTCGATCTCCCGGAACGAGCCTTCCGGCCGCCCCGTCGGCTCGGCGGGCTTTCCAAACGGGCGGATGGGCGCCTCGCCGGTGAGACACTCGCTTCCCCGATTCCCACGAAAGAGACAGTCGGATCCGCGTTGAATCGGGCGGGCCGTTGAAAAAAGCCTGAATCGTGCCGCCTGACGTTTGGCATGGAATGTGCAAGAGATGGGAATCCTGACGCGGCCGGCCGTTCGGCTGCGAGCCAGTGCGACACGCCGACAAAAGCGAGGAACCCAGCCATGAAGAAGATCGAAGCCATCATCCGCCACTTCAAGCTCGAGGAGGTGAAGGACGCCCTCAACGCCGCCGGCATCAAGGGGATGACCGTCACCGAGGTTCGCGGCTTCGGCCGCCAGAAGGGGCATACCGAGACCTACCGCGGAGCCGAGTACTCGGTCGATTTCCTGCCGAAGGTGAAGATCGAGGTCGTCGTGAGCGACGAAGAGGCCCAGACCGTCATCGGGAAGATCATGAACACCGCCCGCACCGGCCAGGTCGGCGACGGCAAGATCTTCGTGACGAACCTCGCCGAGGTCGTCCGCATCCGCACCGGCGAGACCGCGTCGGCCGCGATCTGACCGACGCTGCCGAAACGACAAAAGCCGGGCTGCAGGGGGCGCCGGGCCCCCTGCAGCCAGAGTGAGGCCGGGTGAACCCTCAGAATCCGTATTCGAGGCCGACGTTGATGCCCTGCAGGAACGCACCCTCGCCGAAGTGGACGAATCGGCCGCTCTTGGCGTTGTCGCTGAAGTCGAGCTGGTTGGCGGCCCGGGCGATGCCCTCGACCCAGATCATCGTGTAGCCGATCCGAACCTGCAGGGAGTCGGTGACCCGCAGCAGGCCGTTGACGCCGATGTCGCCCACGAACGCGGCCTGGCCGGCCGACTGATGGACGTCACGCAGCGAGAAGGTGTTGTCGAAGTCGGTCACGCTCTGACTCGTGCCGGCGGCGTTGCCGAAGACGCCCGCCTTGCCGACGGCCTCGAAACCGAACAGCGATCCCGGGCCGAAGCACCGCCGATATCGGCCGCCGAGCTGGCCGCCGAAGAGATCGTTCTGGGTGCCGATCCGGTAGCGGCTCGCGCCGGTGTCGGAGTCGGCCCCGCGAATCACGAACCGCTCGTCGAGGTCGAAGTAGCGGAAGCCCGCCATGAGGCAGAGCGGCCCGCCGCCGATGCGCCGCCAGAGGTTGGCCTCGACGTTGTTGAGCGTTGCCTGGCTCGAGGCGGTGAGGCGGTCGACGTTGAAGAAGTCGAAGCTCGCCAGTCCGAGCGCCCCCGGGATGGCGAGGTCGTTGTCGCCGTTGACCGTCCGCGAGGTGTTCCACTGTTGAAGGCCGAAATAGACCATTTCGACCGCGTAACGCTCGCCGATGGTGCGGCCAAGCGTGAACTTCGGGCCGACGGCCATCGGGTAGTTCACATCCCCGGCGGAGAGGAGCGGCGCGTCGGTGAACGAGTCGATGACGACGGGAGCGTTGCCGCCCGCGCCGTTGTCGAGTTGCAGCCCGAGCGCCTCGGCCGAGGCGTACCAGACGGCGTCGGCCTGGGGCAGGGGGCCGCCGCGGGCCCACGAGAGCGGGCCGACCATCAGCATGAACAGAGCGGCTGCCATCCAGCGGCCGCGAGCCTGCTGCGGATCGCAGCCGGAACTGTTCGTCGAAAGCGCGGAACGGCAAGGCATCGCATGATCTCCTCGAGGCACGGGAACAGCCACCCGGTGGTGGAGGAGAATCGCCGCAACTGCCCGCAGTAACGCAGAAAAATGAAAGCCGTACGCAGGCACCTTCCACGATGCCCAGGCGACGCAGCTTTCCCGTGGATTCGCCGTCAGCCCAGATTGACGCCGCCGCCGGAGAATGCGGCGGATACGACGTTTAGGGAGTCAAGCTCCACGGCCTGGCGGTTGCGGTGGCGAACGAGTCGGTAACCCGTCCGTGCATCGGTTCCGAAGGTGGAGATGACTTCGGCCCGTCCGTCGCCATTGACGTCGCGGAGAACGACCCGTGTCGGCACGGTCGACGCGGGGCCGGCCGCGATCTGAACCTTGAAGAGTTCGGTGGCCAGTGCCGCTCCCTTGCGGGCCCTGAGCCACGTGCCTCCGGCGGGGCCCGATCCCATCAGCAGGTCGTCCCGGCCATCGCCGTCGACGTCGCCGGCGGCCACGCGCACGCCCCCCAACCCTCGCTCGAAGATGCCTGAAATCGTCTTCGACGCCGTATAGGCCGGGGCGGCAGCCCGCACGTTGAACACCCTCACGAGCCCCTCCATCCCGCTGCCGGAACCGACGATGATCCGGCTTCTGCCGTTGCCGATGAGGTTCGCCGTTGCCACGTTGGCCCCGCCGATGAACTGCGGAAAATCGGCGAAAGCATCGAACGAACGCCAGGGCGTTTTGCCGATCACCGTGAAGGGCTCTCCCGGAATGAACCGCGTGCGGAAAACCTGGACGGTCGCCTTGCCCCGGTCGGGAGAAAGCACGATGTCGTTCATGCGGTCGCCGACGACGTCGCCGACGGCGACATTCACGCCGCCACGATAAGCCTCGCCGAACGTTGCCGCCGCCGGCAGCCGAAGCTGCGCGATCTCCGTCCCTTCGACGCCCGGGATCGGCGCACCGTTGAAGACCTTGATCACGGGCGCCGCCATCCGGCCCGGCGCCGTGACGACGTCCGGAATGCCGTCATTGTCCAGGTCACCGGTCGCCACGTGAAGGCCATCGCGGTAGCCGTCGCCGTAGGTGGACGCGGCAGGAATCTCGAACAGGAATGCCATCGTCTCGGCGTCGTGCACCCGGACGACCGGGCTGCTCGTCCTGCCCGCCTCGGGCGCGACGGCGATGCGATCGACGTGGTTGAACCGCTCGATGCTCTCGAAAGCCACCGCTTCGTGACCCGTGGCGGCGGTGAATTCCCAACTGCCGGTGCCGCGGGACGTCATCGAGAGCCGCCGGCCGCTCGTGTCGAGCCCGTCGGGATGGGCGGGAAACCCGGTCTTCGTGTCGAGCTTCAGGAAGTCGCCGTCGGCCGCCAGCACGCTCCCGGGCGTCGGCAGGTTGCCATCGACGAGGTAACGCGTGTCCACGCTCGGCTGCACGTCGAACACGTTGACGCCGTTGCTTCCACGGATCACCATCGATTCGATCGAGGCGCCATAGCCGACGCCCCCAAATGGCCTCGCGGCCCTCGCGACGGCCCGCGGCGACACGGTTGACGTGACGGTCGTCGGCGTGAGCGAATAATCGACGTGCCGTGTGTGGCCTTCGTCGATCAGCATGGCTTCGTCGTTGTTCGTTCCGCCGTCGATGGTGACGAGGTTCTGCACGGTATCGACATCTCCTTCGCCGACGAGAATCGTGTCGATACCCGCATCACCGAAGACGGACATCGAAATACCTCGAGGCGAGCCGGCTACCACGATCGTGTCGTCCTCGTCCTCGCCATGAATGGCCACTCGCTCGATGCCCGAGTGCGAAACCCGCTGAGGTCCACGTTCGATGATGCCGGTGTCCGCTCGGATCACGTCGTTCAGCCACGTGCCACTGACCAGCAGGTCATCCCCCTCGCCACTTTCATCCAGGATGTCGACGCGACCGATGCCATCGGTGGTCAGTTCGACACGGTAACCATCAACGCCGGCTCCCGCCTTGAGCGTCGCGACGCCCGTCCAACGGGACACCGTGAAAACGTTGGCCGAAGGTCCGCCGGTGAGATCAGCCAGTCCGATCCCGGCAAGCTTGTCGGCCCCGAGGCCGTCGAGCGTCCCGTCTGTGAGCGAGAAATCAACGTCACCCGACTCCGCGACGACGTTGGCTCCGCCACCGCCGAAGAGGAAGTCGTCGCCATCGCTGCCGGTCAGGACATCGTCGCCAGCGCCGCCTTGGAGTGTGTCGTTGCCCGAACCGCCGATCAAGGCAGCGGGGGCGAGCACGAGTTGATCGAGAAGAATCTTGTCATTCCCCGATCCTGCGTCAGCCACGATGCGTCGTACCCCTTGAAACGTCTGTGATGCCCCGAAAGCAGAAACGGTGACTTGCTCGCCGGCCGGACCAGTGGGGCCACCCGACACGTGCCGCACAAGGAAATCCTCGTTGATTTCTGAGCTGCGCACGAGCCGTTCTTTCGCGAACTCCCCGATGTTCAGCCGCAAGACGCCCCCAGGAAGAAGCGTCGCGAGCCGGGGATTCGTTCGACCCGCAGCATCGAGCCCGTTGCAGGTTAACCCCGGACGAATCAGCGGCACGACATCTTCCGACCATGTCCTGGCAAATGCGGTGATTTTCTTCGTGGAAAACCTTCTTTCCCACTTGAATTTCCCGAGCTTGACGTCGACTCGAACCTGGAGTTGTGCACTTAATTCGGAGAAAATCCGGGTCGCGACATCGACGCCCCCGAACAACTCGAATCCGCACGCGAGCGAATCCTGCGTCGCTGCTCCGAACTCGGAGCGGCGGGTGCGGCCGTCGTCATCCAGATCACGGGTCGTCACCTCAAAGCCCGATCGCCCCTCTCGTGTGGGCAGTCCGACGAGCGATGCCTCGACGGAAAGAAGGTTTCCGTTCACCTTGAGAGCAAGTCCACCCAGTTTCGTACCCTGGAACTCGACGTCTTTGTGAAGTGCTTCTTCGAATTGGACGCCGCCACTGACCCGCACGAACGCCTTGTTCGGGCCGAACTGGTTCGCGCCCGACAGGTTTAGGTATGTCTGGGCTTTGTCCACGTAAAAGCCGTCGAGCAGATCGGTGCCCTTGCCGGTCTGCCGATAGAGAGAGAGGCCATGGGCGTCGTAGCCGGCCTTGAACTTCATCGACAGATTCAATCCCGCCTCGAAGGACAACCCCACCGGAACGACGAACAGCAAAGCGTTGAGGTAGTAACTCGTGTCGAACTGCTTGTTGAACTCGGGGAGTTCGAAGGAAAATAATCTGGCAGACGGATCCCCGGCAAAGAGCCGGAACGCGTTCTCGGGCTCTTTTACGAGATCGACCGTCAGTGTTCCGCCCGCGACCTCGAAGCTGGATATTTGATCGAACAATTCGCTCGCGCGGTTCCGCAGTTGTGCGGGAGCATCGGGATTCGGCGTTGGAATGAAAAGGAGCTTGTCCTGCGGACTGCGAACGTCGCTGGTGATCATGAACGAGCCGAGAGCGAGCCAATCGTCGGCGGGGTGAACCGTAGACGCTTCAACGAGGCCGCCGATGCGAAGCAGAGTATCGAAGAACTTCGTGTCCGGCTTCCTCGCGGCTGCACGGCTGAGAATCGTCGCGACACTGAACGGCGACGAGGGGGTGGTCATTCCCTGGGAATCGAGCGATGCCATCAGCAGGTCGATGTACCGTAGATCCACGACGTTCTGATTGGGGAATACGGGCCGATAAAGTACGTCGACGACGCTTTTGAACGGCCGGATCAGATCGGAGATGTCGGACAACTGACTCGCGATGAACGACGAAATCAGTGATCCGACGTCCACTTCCACGTCGCTTACTGTCACCAACGGCGGAATGGTTGCGATGTTTCCGAGTGGCCCGGGAGCGGCCGGGTCTGCCTTGATCCCGTCCCAATCGACCTTCAATGACGCCCGCATGCGGGTGTTCACGGACGCATCGACACCCTTGGAGAACGAGGACTGCAAGGCGAACAGCGCGATCACTTTTCCGGTGAGTTCGGAATCGGCACTCAGTTGGTTGACCGACCGGACGCGTCCGTCACCCGGGCCGCGGATGTCAACCTTGTAATCGAAGCTTGCCGTTGTCGAGGGATCGACCGTGGCGACCGTTTCGAGCAGGCCAAATGCTCCTCGCAACTTCTGGTTTTGACTCGGATCGACGGACAGGTTGAGCGTTAGGTCCTTCGTGAACTGGCCGACGTCCAGATAGAACCCGCTTGCATCGACCCCGAAACGAAGGGTGTACTCGTAGGTTACGGTGAACGAGAATGCATCGCTTTGGCCTGCGGCCTTGAATCCGAGGCCCGGCAGTCCGAGATTCTCTGCGAGTGCTGTTCCGGAAACAGCTCCCTGAACGATGCACTGGTACTCGACGGCGTTCGTCGCGACCGCTCCCGAGACGAGTGTTACCGAAGTGCCGAGGCGAGAGTTGATCGCGTTTTGCAAAGCGATCTCGCTCCCCGAAGGAAGCGAGCCGTCTTTCGTAAGTGCCGTGCTCCCCTTGGCGAAGAAGGCTGAATCCGGTGTGTTTTTGAGTGCCGTGCCGATCAGCGGAAGCGTGCCGGCGTAGACGTCGCCGTCGAGGACTGCCGTTTGCATGTCCGTGAGCGCCTGCGGAAGGCCGTTTGCGATCAAAGAGAGATCAACCGCGAGCAGGGTGCGGGGCTCGAGGCTTTCGATTCGAAGTCTCGCTCGGCGAGCCCGCATCCGAGAACCGGGTTTTCTGGCAGATTTCATTTTCGTGGCTGGCAATGCAGGAAAGTTGAAGAACAACGCGATATGAACTGGGGAGTGTGGGAAGCATCCGGCCGGGCGGGAGACGGGGCGGCAGTAGACTATCGTCGTTTGGAGAATGAAGCCAGCCTGGGCGGATTGCACAAGCTGGCCGTCGGTTGGAGGGTTGCCGGGTCAAAAGTTCCGGGATTGCCGTCCACCATTCCCAGGCGTAGCGTTCCGGAAACCACCTTGACAAGGAGACCGCTGGCGTGAGTCGTGTTGAATCGAGCATCGCGAAGAAGAAGGAGCGGCGTGAACTCGCCGCCGAGCCGCTCGAGACGCGGCGGCTGCTCGCCGGGGACGTCGGCATCACGTCGATCGATGCCGGCCTGCTCTCGATCAAGGGGGACGGCGACCCCACGAACTACGACGACACGATCGTCGTTCGGCACTCGGACTCGAATGCCGAGATGCTCGAGGTCGTCGTGAACGGCAGCGTCGCGACGACGCGGTCGGTCGTGGGCCTGCGTCGCATCGAGATTTTCGGCGGCCGCGGCGACGACACGATCCGGATCGATGCTCCCGGGCTGCGGATCGGCGCGACGATCAACGGCGGCCCGGGCAACGACACGATCTCCGGCGGCCCGCGGGGCGACCGGCTCGCCGGCGGCCCAGGCGACGACACGATCGATGGCGGCGAGGGCAGCGACAAGATCTTCGGCGGAGGGGGCGACGATTACCTCCGCGGCGGCAGGGGCGCCGACCGGATCGTCGGCGGCGATGGCGACGATGCGATCTTCGGCGGCCTCGGCAACGACACGCTCATCGGCGGGCTCGACGACGACACGGTCGATGGTGAGGCCGGTCTCGACACCGTCCGTGGCGACGCGGGAGACGACACGCTGCTCGGCGGCACGGGCCGCGACAAGCTCTTCGCGGGCCCGGGCGTCGATCGTCTCTTCGGGATCATCGGCCGCGATGAATTTTTCAGCGACCCGTCCGACACGGTGACGCAGAGCGACCTCGCCAATCCGCTCGTGGCCGCGGCGAGCGATGCGGACATTCGGGGATGGCTCCTCCGGCAGGCGACCCGCTGGCACCACGAGGCCGTGTTCGAGCAGCTGGCCTTCGGAGTGGGTCGCGTCGTGGTCTTGCCTCCGGTGGCCGAGGGGGGCGATGTTCCGGTCGCCCTGCAGCAGGCGGGCGTCGGCCCCGGTTCGGCCTCGGGCGATTTCTCCTCGACGAACAATCAGGTCGCCGGCGTGGACGAGGCCGATCGCGTCCGGACCGACGGCAGCTTCCTCTACATGCTGACGTCCGACGCGCTCCTCGTGATCGACGCCGATCCGGCGAGCCTCGCGGTCGTGTCGCGGACGCCGATCAAGGGATACGGTCATGTGCTCTACCTTCATGGGAATCGGGTCACGGTCCTCTCGCAGGTCACGGAGTGGCCGGAGGTCGATCCGTCCGGGCCGTCCATGCCGGGGATCGTGCCGGCCTTGCCCGGCATCGGGCTGCCGGACGACCCGCTGCCGACGGAAGACGTCGCCATATCGCTCCCCGTCATCACTGGCTTTCCGAGCGAGCACTACGTCCAGGTGACCGTGCTCGACGTGACCGACCGGACCACGCCCGTGATCGTCGAGCGGACGCGGATCGACGGGTCGCTCGCCGCCTCGCGGAGTGTCGATGACACGGTGTACCTCGTCGTCGAAAACAGGCCGAAGACCGACGTGATTCCGTTGCCGATGCCGTTCTGGGGGGCAGGGGCGGCGGTCTCGGTGGCGGGTGGGTTTGCGGGCTCCTGGCAAGGCGGTGTGGAGTCGCTCGAAGAACTCCGGGAGCGAATCGCGACGACCGACCTCGAGTCGCTGCTGCCGGTCGCCCGTTTCACCGTAGACGGCGAGGAGGTCGCGCAGCCGCTCGTCTCGCCGGGATCGATCTACCTGCCTGTCCGCGGCGGGGGGAGCGAACTGTTCTCGATCGTGTCGCTCACCCCGACCGACGCGACGCCGGGGATCGACCAGAGCGTTTCGACGCTCGGCCTCGCGGGCACGATCTACGCCTCGCTCGACTCCTTCATCATCGCCTCGACCGACCCTGGCATCTGGTGGGGTGCGAGCGAGGGGGCGACGACGCTCCACCAGTTCTCGCTCGCGGGCGACATGCCCCATGTGGCTGCCGGAACCGTGCCGGGCCGCGTCCTCGACCAGTTCGCGATCGACGCCCATGCCGACGGCACGGTGCGTGTCGTGACGCAGACCGGCTGGGGCCCCGACGCTTCGACGAACCTCTTCGTGCTCGAGGCCGCGGACGGCGTGTTCGGCACGATCGGCAGCGTGGGCGGCATCGCGGCCGGTGAGATGGCGATGTCGGCCCGGTTCGTCGGCGACACCGCCTACGTGGTCACGTTCGAGCAGGTCGATCCGCTCTTCGTGATCGATCTTGCCGACCCGACTCGGCCGATGATCGTGGGCGAGCTTGTGATCCCCGGCTTCTCGAGCTACCTCCACCCGGTCGATGGAACGCACCTCATCGGCATCGGGAGGAGCGCGGACCTCTCGGGCGTGAAGCTCTCGCTCTTCGACGTGTCGGCGCCGTCGCAGCCGAACGAGACGGACTTCGTGGAGATCGGCGGTGGAGGCGGAGGCTACAGCTATGCCTGGTCGGCGGCCGAACACGACCACCACGCCTTCTCCTTCTTCTTCGGCCGGGGTGTCCTTGCGATCCCTGTCTCGAACTGGACGTGGGACGATGCGACGGGAACGGCGTCGGCCTGGAACGGGCTGGTCGTCTACGAGATCGATCCCGCCGAGGGAATCACCGAGCTTGCGAGGATCGAGCACGGCTCGCCCGTTTCCCGCAGCCTGTGGATCGGTGAACGGCTCTTCTCGATCGGCGAGAGCGAGCTGAAGGTCGTCGATCTCGAAGATCAGGCGACCGTCGTCGCCACCCTCCCCCTGGCGTAGAGCGTTCGTCGGGATGCAGGCCGGGGCGAGGTCGATACGGGAGGCGGTCGATACGAAAGCCGGAAGCGCGAGCCGAGAGGGCGTTTGACGCGGCATCAACCTGCGGGATTTTCCTCAACTCCCCTCTCGGCTCGCGCCTCGGGCTTCCGTACGTTGGGCGATGGTCGCCCGCCGCGGCCGGTGTCTGGTAATCTCACAGTTCCCATGCACGCCCCGTTCAACACCTTCGGAAAACTCGTCGTCGCGGAGCGGCTCGTCAGCGCCGAGCAGCTGACCGAGGCCGCCCGTCTGGCCGAATCCTCCGGCAAGTCGGTCCACGAGGAGCTCATCCGGCTCGACTACGCGCCGGCCGAGAAGGTGATGAAGCTCCTGGCGAAGTCGCACGGCATGAAGTTCGTCGACATCGGCAGCCTGACCGTCCCGGAAGACGTGGTCGGCCTGCTGCCGGAGAGCGTGGCCCGCGAGAACACGATCTTCCCGCTCGCCGACGAGGGGGGGGCGATCCGGATCGCCACCTGCGACCCAGGCGACCTCGACACCCAGGAAAAACTCCGCTTCATCCTCAACCGCAACATCGAGCAGTCGCTCGCCCTCCGCGAGCAGATCGTCGAGGCGATCAACCGTCACTACGGCAGCGGCGACGGCGAGTCGGCAGACTCGATGCTCCAGGAATTCACCGACACCGCCATCGACTTCACCGAGACGGCGATCGAGCAGGCGGCGGCGCAGGACCAGGACGAACTCTCCGACGCTCCCGTCGTCAAGCTCGTGAACCTGATCATCACCGAGGCCGTTCAGCTGAGGGCGAGCGACATCCACATCGAACCCTTCGAGGACCGCGTCCGCATCCGCTACCGGATCGACGGCCGTCTCGTCGAACGAGACAACCCGCCGAGACGACTCCTGGGGGCCATCCTCTCGCGGATCAAGATCCTCTCGAAGCTCGACATCGCCGAGCGCCGGCGTCCCCAGGACGGACGGATCAAGCTCACCGCCGATGGGAAAGACTACGACCTCCGCGTCTCCGTGCTGCCGACGAACCACGGGCAGTCGGTCGTCATGCGGATCCTCGACAAGGACAACATCCGCGTCGGCATCCGGCAGCTCGGCCTCTCGGAGGGAGACTTCCGCAACTTCAAGAACCTCATCCGACGGCCGAACGGCATCGTGCTCGTCACCGGCCCCACCGGCTCCGGCAAGACCACGACGCTCTACGCCGCGCTCAACGAGCTGAATCGCCCCGACACGAAGATCATCACCGCCGAGGATCCCGTCGAGTACTACCTGGCGGGCATCAACCAGGTTGAGGTCCGCCACCAGATCGGCCTCGATTTCGCCCGGATCATCCGCTCGATGCTGCGGCAGGCGCCGAACGTCATTCTCGTCGGGGAGATGCGCGACACGGAAACGGCCCAGATGGGCATCCAGGCCTCCCTCACCGGCCACCTCGTCTTCAGCACGCTCCACACCAACGACGCGCCGGGAGCCGTGACGCGGATGATCGACATGGGCGTGCCGGCCTACCTCGTGGCCTCGAGCGTCGTCGCCGTGCTCGCACAGCGGCTCGTGCGGATCAACTGTCCGAAGTGCAAGCAGCCCTTTCAGCCGCTCGACACGCAGCTCGAGGCGGCGGGCGTGACGCCCGAGATGCTCAAGGGGGCCACGCTCATGAAGGGCCGCGGCTGCGCCCACTGCCAGAAGTCGGGCTACAAGGGACGGCTCGGCATCTTCGAACTGATGGTGATGACCAGCCGCATCCGTGAACTCGCCTTCCAGGGCGCCCCCACGCAGGAGATCCGCCGCGCGGCCGTCGCCCAGGGCATGCGGGTCATGTTCGACGACGGCGTGCAGAAGGCCCTCAAGGGGCTCACGACGCTCGACGAGGTGTTCCGCGTCTCGAAGCGGACGGAGCAGTGATCCCGCTCACTTCGACCGGTAGAAGTGGTCGAACATGCCGTCGCTCATGTGGTGATACCACGAGAACACGCCCTTGTGGTGGCGTTTGCTCCGCGGTTCGCACGGACCCCGGTAGATTGGTCCGCAGGTGGGGCTGCCCGGCACGCCGACGAGATCGAAGGGGTGCGGCGGCTGCGACGGATCGCACGGGGGCGGAGGAACGCAGGCGGGAAGCGCCCTGGGCTCACCGGGAGCATGGAGGCCTTCGAACGGCGCATGCCAGTCGGCCGGAGTGTCGGATCTGGCCGGCATGAGCTTCCGCAGGATCG
The DNA here is from genome assembly GCA_002405515.1 of Planctomycetaceae bacterium UBA4655. Lineage (GTDB taxonomy): Bacteria > Planctomycetota > Planctomycetia > Pirellulales > UBA1268 > UBA4655. The sequence continues at coordinate 2,949 of DHLZ01000289.1, read as the reverse complement.
CCTCGGCGTCGCGTCCGGTCTTGGCGGCATCGACCTTCGGGTCTGGCCGCGGCTCATTCTTCGTGTACTTGGACGTTTCCGGCTGCGCGGCGATGACGGCCTGTGTCGCCGAGCCACCGAGCACCATGGCGATCGCGAGGGCACAGGCCCGGGTGGAGGGCCGCCGTCGGCGCCGGTGGTGCGGGATCGTTCCGGCGGGTGGAACGGCCAGATTGGCGGTCGCGCGGACAGTCGCTGCTCGGATCGGTAAAATCACGGTGTTTCCCCCCTGAACCTCCCAGGTTGCATCGGCAATCGTGGCCTGCCGGCTCTAGCCAACTTGCGGGCTCGAGCGGACAAGGCTCGAACGAACACGGGCGGACGCCCTGGTGATCGAGGGAGCCGGGGAGAGATCTGCCGGAGGAGCGAGGATTGAAGATTACGAGGGATCCGCATCGAATCCTCGACGTGATGGCGGCAACCGGCGAGCGGCTCGTGCTCGTCGCCACCGGCGGAGGAAGCAGGGCGATCTCGGACTTCTGTGCCGTTCCCGGGGCGAGCCGCGTGCTGCTCGAAGGCCTCGTTCCCTACTCGAGGGAGTCGGTCGAGCGACTGCTCGGCGGCCCGCAGGAGCACTCCTGCGACAGGCGGACCGCCTGCCGACTCGCCGTTGCCGCCTGGCAGCGTGCCGCGGCGGCCGCGACGCCCGAGTCGGCGATCGGGGCGGCGGTCACCGCGAGCCTCGTCACGCTCGCGCCGAAGCGGGGTTCGCATCGCGTTCACGCGGCCGTGCAAACAGCGTCCGCCACGCACGCCGCCACGGTCGAACTCGTGAAGGGCGCCCGGAGCCGATCGCAGGAGGAGGCCGTCGCCGCCGACCTCGTGCTCGCCCTCTTGTCCGTCGCTTCCGGCCGGGGGGCGGCCGCGACCGCCGAAGGGTGGGAATGCTTCGAAGAGCTCGGCCTGCGGGCGGAGGAACAGGTCGTGCGAGACTCGTTCGAGCCGCCGGAGGCCTGGCAGCGGCTCTTCACGGGCGGCGTGTCGGCCGTTCCCGGGCGTGGCGACGCGGCTGGCAAGCCGGGGGCCGGGGCCGTGGTCTTTCCCGGATCGTTCGATCCGTTGCACGAGGGGCACCGGCGCATGGCCCGACTGGCCGCGGAGATTGCCGAATCGAGCGTGGCTTACGAGCTCTCGATCGTCAACGTCGACAAGCCGACGGTCGATTTTCTGGAGATGCGTGATCGGCTGGCACGGTTCGACTCCGACGCCAGGGTGTGGCTCACCCGGGCCGCCACGTTCGTCGAGAAGACCGAGCTCTTTCCGCGGGCGGTGTTCGTGATGGGCGCCGACACCTATCGCCGTCTCGGCGACCCCCGCTACTATGGCGGCTCCGAGGAATCCGCCGCCGCCGCCGTCGAGCGGATCGCCTCGGCGATCGAGGGCTTGATCGTGTTCGGTCGTTCGTCCGGCGGCCGCTTCGAGGACGCCTCGCAGATCGAGGCCCCGGAGGCGCTCCGCAGGAAAGCCTACTTCGTGTCCGAGCGGGAGTTTCGCATGGACGTGTCGAGCACGGAGATCCGCAGGAAGGCGACAGGATGCGGCACGCCGTGATGCGTTTCCGTCAGACGCGACTGCGTGGAGCAGTTTCGTGCCTTCTCGTCGCCTGGCTTGCCGGGTCGCCTCTTTTCCCGTCGTACGCCGGGGAGGACGCGACGCCCGCCGATGCCGCCGCGATCAGGAAGCATGTCGGGAATGTTCTCGACGTCGTCGAGCTCGCGACCGGCCAGCGGTTCGTCCGGCCGACACTCATGGGCGTCGTGGAAAGGAAAGGCAACGTCGGGGGGCTGAAGCTCAGGCCGGAAGGGGAATCGAAGCCGGTCGTCGTCCCGCTCCCCGGCGTCGTGAAGGTGATCGCCGGTCGCGAGACGATCTACGAGGCCGCCTCTCGGAACACGTCGGCGATGGGATTCCAAGCACGCAAGCTGCGAGAGGCGTACGATCGGGCCGAGCGGGAGTCGGCCGAGCGGATGGCGGCGAGGGGGCTTGCCCCGTGGCCAGCGCTGGCGAGCGAGGAGCACGAGGCGGCCGTCGGCGAACTCGAGGCCTTCGTCGGGCGGATCCGCGTCGATTTCCCGCGGCTGCAGACCTCCGCGACGCACGAATTCCTCGTGGCGACCGACATCCCGCCGGAAACGATGGCGGCCTTCGTCGCGAGCCTCGACCGCATGCACGACTTCCTCTGCGACCTCTACGGCATCCCGAAGGGAAAGCCGGTCTGGCGGGGCAAGTGTCTCGTCGTGGCGTTCTCCCGCGAGGACGACTTTCGTGCCTTCGAGGCGAGGTTCATGGGAGGCGACGTCCCGGCGGGCGTGCACGGCGTCTGCCACCAGCGACACGACGGGCGGGTCGTGATGGCCTGCCACCGGGGGAGCGACGAGCTCGCCTTCGCCCACATGCTCGTTCACGAGACGAGCCACGGCTTCAACCACCGCTGGATCTCGCCTTCCCGCATGCCTGCCTGGCTCAACGAGGGGATCGCCGAGTGGGTCGGCACCCAGGTCGTGCCCGCCTGCACGCAGGTCGCGATCAAGGAGGCCCGGGCCGCCGACTTCATCCGAAAGAACGGCACGCTCGGGCCCGACTTCTTCTCCGGTGCCCACGACGCGAAAATCCAGCCCGTGCAGTACGGCATGGCCTCGGGGCTCGTGAAGTTCATGGTGTCACACGACCGGAAGCGGTTCGCCGCGTTCGTCCGCCGGGTGAAGGAGGGTGCCACGGTCGAGGAAAGCCTCGACGCCACGTTCCGCACGTCGCTCGCCGGCCTGGTGAAGTCCTACGGCGCGTCGCTCGGCGTTCCGTCGCTATCGCCCTGACGCCCGAGGTTCGGGGCAGCCCCTAACGGTCAGCTCCGGTCAACGCAGCAGGTTCGGGGCTGCCCGTGTGCCGCTCGCCGGACGCGGAGAAAGGCCC
>DHLZ01000314.1 GCA_002405515.1 Planctomycetaceae bacterium UBA4655 | reverse complement strand
GTGTTCTCTTGTCCACGCCCTTAACCCAGCAGCGGCGACCGTGAGGGGCTGCCCGTGCACAGTAGCCGGCGTATGCCGACGAGGGGATACGGTCAGCCCCGAACCAGCACGTTTGACGACCACGAAGAGCGACGCCCGATACACTACTTCGTCGCCTCGCCGTCGACGAGCCTGGCCGACTCGCGGTAGACGAGCACCGGGCAGGGGGCGCGGCGGACGACCCCCTCGGCGACGCTGCCCATGAGGAGCCGCGAGAGGCCGGTGCGGCCGTGCGTGCCGAGCACGATCGAGTCGACATTCTCCTCTCCGGCGATCCGCACGATCTCGCCCGCGGGATCCCCCATCATGAGCCGATGCTTGAACTTCACCGCAGGATCCTTTGGCCGCACGTCGGCGAGCATCTTCTGGATCCGGTCGGAGGTCGGCTCGGGCAGACCGTAGTAGAGCTCGCCGCCACCGTAGGCGAGCGGCGGCTCCTCGACGTGGATGATCAACAGTTCCGCACCCGATTGCTTGGCGAGCGCCTCGGCGTGGGAGAGCGCGGCGTCGCTGGCGGTGGAAAAGTCGGTTGGAAAGAGAACGGTCGGCATGGCGGAGCTCCCGGGAATCCTCGAAACGCCTTCGGTGGCGGGAATCGCGGACCCGTCCTGGCCCCGCACACTCGCTCTATTGTACCGGACGGCCAATCGGGGAGACGACCTCGTGCCACACCACCTGCCATCGTTCGAAGCCGGTGCCACGGTCGGGCTGGTCACCCCGTTGGACGACGACCCGCACCCGGGCATCCCGGGCCTCAGCGCGTCCGTCGAGCGGCCGGCAGGGGACGGTCACGACGAATGCGTGCGCCGCCGGAAAATCCTCCGGCGGCGGCTCCACGGCCATCGTCGCCTCGGCGGAGCCGGAGCCCATCTTCTCGGCGAAGCCGGAACAACGGGCGAGCAGGGCCACGGCAGGCAGCGAGGCGAAGGCCGAGGCCGGCGGCGGTCCGTCCGGCACGGCAACGCCCGCACCGTCTCGCAGGCCGCCAGCAGTCGGGCTGCACATGTCGCGGGCGTCGGCAAACCTCGATTCCCGCGCGGCACGGACGAATTCGCGGGCGGCCGTCGCGGCCCGCGCCCGGACGAACCAGTCGCTGACGGCGCGATACGACACCGACTGCGTCCCGAAGCCCACCGCGAGCGCGAGGCCGAGAACCGCGGGGATCCGCCCGACCTTCACCGATCCCTCGCGGCCGATCTCGCGAAGCGCCGCGACGGCGAGAGCGATCGCCACTGGCGGCACGACCCAGGCCACGGGGCTCACGAGGCATGCGACCGAGAGCACTCCCGCCGCGGCCGCCGCGACCGCGAGGCTGCTGATCGGGCGGTACGAGCCGTTGTCGGACTCCTCGGCGGCACCCGGAATCGGATTCATGACTGCGGCCCGTCTACCGATTCACCCGGAGCGACGTTTCCCGTTCGAGCCCGATTCTCCGCTGGGCGTGCCGCACGAGGAAGTCGGCCTTCGGGTCGAAGGGGGTCGATGGCGCCGCAAACGGCCCCGCCACCGACGATCCCCGCACGAATTGGAGCCATTTCCTGTCGGGGGAGATGCCCAGCAGCATCCTCGACTCCGGCGTCCTCTGCACGGCGGCGACCGGCCAGGGGGCGGTCTGAATCGATGCGGCCGTGAACGCGACCATGATCCATGCCGCGACGGCGGCCGCGATCGGTCCGCCGATCCTCTCGACGAGAGGCGGAAACACCACGCGATGCCGCGACACGCGGTCGGTCACCTCCCGAAGCAGGAGCATCACCACCGCAAAGATGGCCCAGATCGCAAGCAGGTCGAGGCGATGGGTGAAGCTGCCGAGGAGCCCGTCGAGCCAGGCGGCGGCGACACCGTGCCAGGCGGTCGCGACCGTCGCGGCCGCGAGCAGGTTCGGGATCGTGACCAGGCCCGTCCAGAGCCCCTGGAGCGAGAGCGAGACCGTGACCGCGGCGAAGACGCCGACCAGCAGGAGCGACGTGATGAGTTCCGCGGACATGACTTTTCCCCTTCGAATATGGGCGAGACTACTTCTTGCCCGATTCCTTGAACGCCCGCTGAAGCTCCTCGAGCGACGTCACCCCTTCGGCCACGAGCCGCAAGCCGGCCTCGGGGAGCGGCCGCATGCCATCCTTCAAGGCCGCCTTCTGCAGGACGGTCCGGTCGGCATTCTTCGCGATCGCCAGCCGAACCGTGTCGCCGGCGGCGAGTTCGAAGACGCCCCTGCGACCGCGATAGCCGGTGCCGTTGCAGAGCCGGCAGCCCTCCTTCGACGCGGCGTAGATCGACGGCAGCTGGTCCGGCATCATCTTCAGCCGCACCAGCAGTTCCGGGGGAGTCGTCCGTTCCTCACGGCATTTCGGGCAGAGCCTCCGCACGAGCCTCTGCGACACGACGCCGAGCAGCGACGCAGCCAGCTTCTGACGATCGACCCCGAGCGCGAGGAGTTTCCCGATGCCGTCGATCGCATCGGCCGCCTTGAAGCCGACGACGACGAGATTCTCCGCCTCCGCCCGCGAGACCAGTTCGGCGGCCAGTTCCGGATCCTGCAGATCGGCCGCCATGAGCACCTGCGGATACTCGCGAAGGGCCTGCTGCAGCGCCGCCAGCGGCGTGCCGCCGCTTTGCCGGTCGAACCGGAAAGGCTTCACGTTCTGTATCTCGCGGTAGGGCGAGGCGGCATCCTCGACCGAGATGAAATTCCTGAGCAGCCTGTCGGCGGAATTCACCGCGCGGTCGAGCGTCGTCGAGCCTCCGCTCGACGCGGGCGACGTGACCGCGAACAGGCCCTTCTCGAGTGCGAGAAGCCCCGCGATCCGGCCTGCCAACTCCTCTCCGACACCGAGGTCGCCGAGCGACTTGAACGGGATGGCCTGCGGTTCGAACCGCACGACGAACGTCTCGCCGGCCGCGGACCGCTGCGTGGCAACGCGTCCGAGCCATGGCTTGCCGTCGAGCTTCATCGAAAACCTGCCGGAGGCCCTCGCCTTCACGGCCCGCGGATTCACGCCCGCTACGGCGAGCAAGGCGTCGCGAATCCCGGCGGCCTGCGGCTTCGCTATCGGCGGCGCCGGCACGCAGCGTTCAACCCGTTTTCGATTCTCTCGTTGCCACTCCCACGCCTTGAGCGGATGCCAGACTCCGTCGATCTCCTGGCGGACTGGCACCTGCTCGCCGACCAGCTCGAGGAGCACGGCCGACGCCCCGACATTGACGGCCTCCGAGATGATCGCCACGGCATCGGCGAACCCGGGCAGCCCCGATGCCGCCTGCAGCCGCCTTGCCTGCTCGTCGGCCGACGACGACGCATCCCCCGCGAGCGACACCGTCGGCAGGATCGCCTTGGAAGCGGTCTCCGAACCGGGCAGCGAGATGCCGACCACGCTCAGCGCATCCCCGACACACCGCCTCGCATGCGAGGCCGTGAGGATGGTCTCCTCGGCGGGGAGCTTGGCGTTGCGGACCCTCGCGTAGGCGAACATCGACCCCAGCCACGCGACGAGCATCAGCGGAATCGCCACCAGGAGAGACGGGACCCACCAGGCGAGAAGGGCGGCCGCGAGAAATGGGAGGGCGAGGATCGTGCCCCACGTTCCCGCGGGCATACGGCTCGCCACGGCGTCCTGCGAGAGACGGTCGGTGGTCGCGACCCATCCGAGCACGATGGCCCACCAGACGGCGAGCGGCACCAGGGCGAGCCCACCCGGGTCGCGGGTGAACGGTTCGACCAGTTCGGTCGGCCAGGACTGGTTCGCGACCGCCGCCAGGATCATCCCGAAACCCCGATCCCCTTGAGAGCCATCATGAGCGCCTCGCGGTTGGGCGCGATCTCCAGGGCATCCTGCCGGTCGATGAGACCCTGGTCGATGAGGCTCTTGAGGCTCAGCGTGAAATCCTGCATGCCGTCCTTGACGGATTTCCTGATGTGATCGGCGAGCAGGTGGTCCTGCCCCTCGAGCACGTACTTTCGCACGAGCACGTCGAAGAACATCATCTCGACGATCGGCACCCGGCTCACGCCCGGCTTGATCGACTTGAGCAGCTTCTGCGCCACGATCCCCTTCATGTTGAAGGCGATCGCGCTGCGGATCGCGGCGTGCTCCTCCTGCGGAAAGAGGTCGAGGATTCGCGTGACCGTGCTCGGGGCGCTCGCCGCATGGATCGTGCCGAAGACGAGGTGGCCTGTCTCCGCGGCGTGGATCGCGGTCTTGAAGGTCTCCACGTCTCGCAACTCGCCCACGAGGATGATGTCGGGATCCTCGCGGACGGCATGCTTCATGCCGATCTCGAAGTTGCGGACGTCGGTGCCGATCTCCCGCTGGTTGATCAGGCACTTGTCCTCGGTGAAGATGAACTCGATCGGATCCTCGAGCGTGAGGATGTGCTTCCGGTAGTTGCGGTTGATGTAATTGAGCATCGAGCCGATCGTCGTGCTCTTGCCCGATCCCGTGACGCCCGCGAGCAGCACCATCCCCTGGTCGAGCTGGCAGAGCCGCTCGATCGCCGGCGGCAGGTAGAGCTTCTCGAAGTCTGGGATCTGGTCGTTGACCTTGCGGGCGACGAGCCCCATCGCACCCTGCTGCGTGAGCAGGTTCACGCGAAACCGCCACTTCTTGCCGTCCACCGTCGTCGTGTAGGCGAAGTCGGCCCCGCCGTCCTTGTCGAAGATGCCCCGCTGCCGCTCGTTCATGAGCGGCATGCAGAGCCTCCGCATCGTCTCGTCGTCGATGCGGTCGGCCTTGAGCGGCTGGAGCGCTCCCTTCACGCGGACGATCGGCGGCTGGCCGACCTTCAGGTGAAGATCGCTGCCGTTGAACTTCACGAGCGCCTGGAAAAAGCGGTCGATCTCGAGCCGCGGGCGTGCCGGCGGAGCGGGCTCGTCGGCCGGCGAATCCTGGCTCGTCGTGGCGGCGTCGGTCGACATGATCCGTCAGGGCGTGGGGCGGGAACGGGCTGGAACGAACGCGGAACTCAGGCGGTCACGGGGCGGACGGCGATGCCACGGCGGGAAAGGATCTCCTTGACCTCTCGGATCGTACACTGGCCGAAGTGGAAGATGCCAGCGGCGAGGGCGGCGTCGGCGTGGCCGAACTCGATCGCGTCGGCCATGTGCTCGCCCGATCCCGCGCCGCCGCTGGCCACGACCGGGATCCGCACGGCCCTGCTCACGGCCGCGGTGATCTCGAGGTCATAGCCGTCGCGGGTTCCGTCGCGGTCCATGCAGGTGAGCACGATCTCGCCGGCGCCGAGCGACTCGACCCGCTTCGCCCAGGCCACCGCCTCCAGTCCGGTCGGCACTCGGCCCCCGTTCACGAACACCTCCCACGTCTCGCGGCCGTCCCGCACGACCCGCTTCGGGTCGATGTTCACCACGGTGGCACAGCTGCCGAGACGATTGGCGACCGCCGTGACGAGCCCGGGCGTGCGGACCGCGGAGGAGTTGATGCTCACCTTCTCCGCCCCCGCCTGGACGAGCGCGCAGGCGTCGTCGAGCGTGCGGATCCCGCCTCCCACCGTGAACGGCATGAAGACCGTCTCGGCGACCCGCCGAACGACGTCGAGCATGATCGACCGCTGCTCGTGACTGGCGGTGATGTCGAGGAAGACGAGCTCGTCGGCCCCTTCCCGCTCATACCGAGCCGCGACCTCGACCGGATCGCCGGCATCGACGAGGTCGAGAAACTTCGTTCCCTTGACGACCCGCCCCTTCTCGACGTCGAGGCAGGGAATGATCCGCTTGGCGAGCATGGGCAGGGCTTGATTGGGTGAGGCCAAAATGTACCACGCCGCGGCGTCATCACGCCGCCATTCAGCCATCATCGACCGCGGATCCGGCCGACCGTTCGCGGAGGAGCATGGCCGCGGATGCTGCTGCGGCGGCGGCGGCGGCGGCGGCGAGCGTCCAGAGCGGCACGATCCGCCGCGGTGCCACGGCGTCACGTTCCATCGCCTCGTCGGCGAGGTCCACCGGCGGCAGGCCGGCCGCCCTCCGCCCCCGCTCGATCGCCGCCCGCTCTCGTCCGAGGAACCGTCCTTCCACCTGCCGCTGCCGCACGTCGAATTTCGGCGAGATCAGCCCGATGCCGGCGAGCGACATGAGCGAGAAGACGAGCCCCCAGAACCACGGGCTGTCGGAGATCGGGGACTGCCGCGTCACGGCCGCCTCGCCGTCGGCGCGATCCGCCCCTCCTCGGGACTCGACGCGGTCGCGTAGAGCCGACGCGGAATGCGGCCGGCGAGGAACGCGTCGCGGCCGGCCTCGCAGGCGGCCTTCATGGCGCGGGCCATCCGCAGGGGATCGGCCGCGTGGGCGATCGCCGTGTTGAGCAGCACCCCGTCGACCCCGAGTTCCATGGCGGCCGCCACGTCGCTCGCCGTGCCGACTCCCGCATCGACGATCACCGGATACTCGGCGTCGCCGTCCTTGAGATACTCCAGGCAGATCCGGAGGGCGTTGGGGTTGAGAATCCCCTGGCCACTCCCGATCGGGCTGCCCGCGGGCATCACGCTCGCGGCGCCGAGATCCTTCAGCCGCTTGGCGAGGATGGGATCGTCGCTCGAGTAGACGAGCACGGTGAAGCCGTCGGCGACGAGCTTCTCCGTGGCCTCGAGCGTGCCGAGCGGATCGGGCAGGAGCGTCTTCGTGTCGCCGAGGACCTCGAGCTTCACCCACTCGGACCCCGCGTTGCCGAGGTCGCGAAGCAGTTCCCGGCCGAGCCTCGCGACCCGCACGGCGTCGGCGGCGGTGAAGCAGCCGGCCGTGTTCGGAAGGATCGTGATCCGCGACGCATCGAGGTGGTCGAGGATGTTCTCGCCCGACGCGTTCACGAGCCGCTCGCGACGGACGGCCACCGTCACGCAGTCGGCGGCCGACGCCTCGAGGCACTCCCGCATGAGCGAGTAGCTCGCGTATTTGCCGGTGCCCACGACGAGCCGGCTGCGAAGTGTGCACGGACCGATCCGCAGCGGTGGCTCGACGGCGATGTCGGTGATGTTCGCGGACGTCATGGTGGCCCCAGAAGAGTCTCCTGCTATCCGCCACCGACGAGCGTGACGATCTCGATCCGGTCGCCCGCGACGAGCGGACGTTCGGCGAGCCTCGACCTGGGGACGACCGATTCGTTGACCTCGACGGCCAGCGGCCGACCCGCAAGCCCGAGCGACTCGACGAGGTCGAGCGGCGTCGTGCCGGCGGCGACGGGCCGCACTTCACCGTTGACTGTCACGGACACGTCGCCGGCCAACGGATTCTCCGACGCCATGTCGCTCACCGACCAGGCCGCGCCGGCCCGCCGCCGCGTGGCTTCGCGATGTCGAGCGGCAGGAGCTTGCTCGCGATCGGCTGCCCGGCCTGCGGGGCGTTCAAGGGGATGCCGTAGACGGCGGTCGCCCCCGTCGTCGAATCGGTGACGTAGAGCACCGACGACGCGACCGGCACGGCCGGCTGCCGCAGTTCGATGACACCCGACACGAGCAGGAACCTGGGGTTCTTCAGCTGACCCGGCTTGAACCCGAGATCGGCGAGAATATTGTGCTTGTACGCCGCACCGAACCGCCCCGTGGCCGGATTGAGGACCGCCCCGGAGAGATCTCCGGTCTCGAAGTCGAGGATGAAAACGCCTTCGTTCGTGCCGTCGAGCGGCACCGTGCAGACGGCGAACGCGTTGTCGGCCAGAGACGTCAGGGCCTGAACGTGCCCGACCGGCCGCATCCATCCGGCAACCGCCACGCCGACCGCAATGGCCGCGACGAGCGGCCACGCGGCTTCCCGCCAGGCCCCCGTTCCCGAGCCAACCACCTTCAACGCACCACCAAGCAAGTACCTCATGTCGCTCCCTCCTGGATCACGGAAAACCTGAACGTGCCGATGGCGTGCTTGCCGTCGCCGCCCGCGGCCCCTGCGAACGACTTCGGCCCGAGCGGTAGCGTTTTCAGCGTAGCATCCGCCGGAGCGGGGGCCGAAGCGGGAGACACCGCGGCCGGTGGGGGCGGGGGCGGGGCGAGCTTCGGCGCGGGCGTCGGCACGAACCGCCCGCCGGCATGGCTTCCGATGAAGATCCGTTGGCCGTCCGGCGTGAACGCCACCGTCCAGATGCTCGAATTTACAGCCTCCGGGCTGCCAGACTTTACAGCCTCCGGGCTGCCAGACTTTACAGCCTCCGGGCCGATCTGCTCGGCCTTCGCCGCGACATCCCAGAGCTTCACGCTGCCATCCATGCAGCCGCTTGCGAGCCGCGAGCCGTTGGCGTTGAACGTGAGGCTCGTGACCCAGTCCTTGTGGCCGGAGAGGGTCGCGTATTCCTTCGAGTCGGAGGTGTTCCAGAGCTTCACGGTGCGATCCGCTCCGCAGCTGGCGAGCCGCGAGCCATCGGGCGAGTACACGAGCGACCAGATCGTGTCGCCGTGCCCCTCGAGCTTCCCCTTCTCGGCGCCGTCGGCCGCGGCCCAGAGCTTCACGAGCTTGTCGCCGCCACCGCTGGCGATCGTCGAGCCGTCGGGAGAGAAGGCCACGGCAGTCACGGGGCCCGCATGGGCGGCGACCGTCTTCACCTCCTTGCCGTCGGCGGTGTTCCAGATGACGACCGTGCCATCCTCTCCGGCGGAGGCGAGCTTCGATCCGTCAGGGGAGAAGGCGAGCGACCGCACCCAGCCCTTGTGCTTCTTGAGGTCGTGCTTGAGCGACTTGCTCCCGACGTCCCAGAGCTTCACGAGCCCGTCATAGCCGGCCGTCGCCGCAAGCTTCATGTCCTTCGAGATCTTTGCCGCCCAGACGGCAGTCGGATGGCCCGCCATGTCGCCCACCCGCTTGCCGTCGGAAGCGGTCCAGAGCACGACGTCGCCCGGACGATAGAGCAGGCTCTCGCCGCCGGCCGTGAGGAGCAGCTTGCCGTCGGCCGAGAAGTCGGCCGCGATGATCCACCGCTTGAAGTCGGGAAGGGTTGCCGCTGGCGCGGGCTGGGCGGGGCCGGGGGACGAGGCCGTTGGAGAGGGTGCGGGGGACGAGGCCTTGGGAGGATCGGCCGCGGCGACGAGGCCGCAGGCGATCAACGCGAAACATCCGAGTGCCATCGGAAAGCGACGACGCATGCTCACGGACTCCAAGAGGGCTGAATTACAGTCGACGTGCCGTCGAGTATAGTTGCCGACCTGCCGTCAGTTCCATCGTCCCACGCAAGCAGGGTTTTCGAGATGGCTCGAACGCGATCCATGAAACGACCGGCCATCGCACGACCGGCGGCGGGCAGGTCGTCCCGCACCCGCGAGGCGATCCTGGTCGCCAGCGGCGACCTCCGGGAGGAGGCCAATCGCGTCTGCTGGCCCGCGCAGCAGGCGATGGAGCGGGCGCTGTGCGAGGCCTTCGCGCGGGCCGGCTGGAAGCTCTCCCGCGGCCACGCCCCCTCGAAATCCCGCGGCCACGGCTTCATCGCCGGCGCCCGCGAGGGGCTCGACGTCTTTGCCGCGATCGACCCCGAATCACCGCTCGTCGTCGCGGAGGCAGTCTGGCAGTATTCCAACCACGTGCTGCCCGGGCTCTCGACCCACCGCGGCCCGATCCTCACGGTCGCCAACTGGTCGGGCCAGTGGCCGGGCCTCGTGGGGATGCTCAACCTCAACGGGTCGCTCACGAAGGCTGGCGTCCCCTACGCGACGCTCTGGGCCGACGACTTCTCGAGCCCCAGCTTCGCGCGGCACCTGCAGTCGTGGCTCGACCACCGCGTCGTGCACCACGACACGAGCCATGTCGTGCCGATGGAGAAGGTGACGATCCCGGCGAAGATCGGGAAGCTCGCAGCCTCCATCGCCGACGACCTGCAAAAAAAGAAGGCGCTCATGGGCGTCTTCGACGAGGGCTGCATGGGGATGTTCAACGCGATCATCCCCGACTCGCTCCTGCACGCGACCGGCGTCTTCAAGGAGCGGCTCAGCCAGTCGGCGCTCTACCACGAGACGACCCGCGTCACCGAACGGGAGGCGAGAGACGTCTTCCGCTGGCTCGAAAAGGCGGGCATGACCTTCCACTTCGGCAGGAACGAAGCCACCGACCTCACGCGGGAGCAGGTGCTCACGCAGTGCAGGATGTACGTCGCGACGCTGCGGCTGGCGGACCGGTTCGGCTGCGATACGGTCGGCATCCAGTACCAGCAGGGGCTCAAGGACCTGCTCCCGGCGAGCGACCTGGTGGAGGGGATGCTCAACGACTCGAAGCGGCCGCCGGTCACGGCCGAGGGATCGAAGCGGGTGCTCTGGAAGGGGCGGCCCCTCGTCCACTTCAACGAGGTGGACGAGTGCGCCGGGCTCGACGGGCTGCTCACGCAACGGGTCCACGAGTCGCTCGGCCAGCCGGTCGAGAACACGCTCCACGACATCCGCTGGGGCGACTGGGACCAGTCTCGGTCCACCGACCAGTGGGTCTGGGTGTTCGAGATCTCCGGGGGAGCGCCGCCGTCGCACTTCGAAGGCGGCTGGAAGGGGGCGCACGGCCACCGCCAGCCCCCGATGTACTTCCGGCTCGGCGGCAGCACGCTCGCGGGCGTGAGCAAGCCGGGCGAGATCGTCTGGAGCCGGATCTGGGTGGACGGGGTCCGCGGCGACGACGGCGTCGTGCGGGAAAAGCTCTGCATGGACATCGGCCGCGCGCAGGCGATACGGCTCTCGGAGGAGGAGACGCGGCGACGGCTCGAATCGACCACGAGGCAGTGGCCGATCATGCACGCGGTCACCTACGGCATCTCGCGGGATCAGATGATGGCCCGTCACAAGGCGAACCACATCCAGGTGGCCTACGCCGCCGACGCCGAGTCGGCCGACCGGGCGGCCCTCGCGAAGGCGGCCGTGGCGAGGAACCTCGGCATCGAGGTCTTCTTCTGCGGCACCCGCGGCCACGGCGTGTCGTCGGCAACGAGCTGGTCATGACCACCGACGCACTCCCTGCCGAAGGCCCTGCCTCACCGCCGCGAGCGGTCGTCGTGATGGGCGTGTGCGGCGCGGGCAAGACCGAGATCGGCCGGCGGCTGGCGTCAGCGCTCGCGTGGACGTTTCTCGATGCCGACGATTTCCATCCGCCCGCGAACATCGCGAAGATGCGGTCGGGCACGCCGCTCGTCGACGCCGACCGCTGGCCCTGGCTCGACGCCCTCGCGGCGGCGGTCGGGGATGCGGTCGCCGGCCGTGGCAACGCGGTGCTGGCGTGCTCGGCGCTCGCCCGCCGCTATCGCGATCGTCTCGGCCTGCCCCATCCGCTCATCCGGCTCGTGCACCTCGACGACCCGGGGGGCGTGATCCGCCACCGCATGGAACGACGGGCGGGCCACTTCATGCCGGCCACGCTGCTCGACAGCCAGCTGGCCCTGCTCGAGCGGCCGGCCGACGACGAGCATCCGATCGTCGTGGACGTGGCGAACGAACCCGACACGATCGTGCGGGAAATCCTGGCGAAGCTCGGCTGAAGCGGTCGGGCGGGCCCTGCCGTTTTCAACCGCCGCCAAAAGTCGGCACGGGTATGTCCAATTCCAGTAGCGGGTTCTCCACGCGTGCCGGAACCGCCTCAGCCGGCTGCTCGATGACGTCGTCATCCAACAGCGTGTCCTTTTCGTGATGCGGGTGTCGGTCCGGCCGTACCCGAAGGTTTGGGCAGGCGGCACGCAGCGACCGGGCGATATCCGGTTTTTGCTCGTTGCCGGCAAGGCCGAGTTCAAGGAGTTGCGGCATGCCCTGGAACACCCAGGGCGATTGCGCCGTAATGGGTAGTTGGGCATGATTGGGCAACTGCAGTTC
>DHLZ01000152.1 GCA_002405515.1 Planctomycetaceae bacterium UBA4655 | reverse complement strand
CTCACGAAGAGCCGTGTGATTTGTAATAACAGTGGCCATTCCGTGCGTTTTTGAGTGACTCGACGCCGCCTTTCTGCGCATCGTCAACTCTCCTCTCGTCTTGCGCCTCGGGCTTCCGTATTGGGCACCTGTTCGCCAGCAGGAAAACTTGCGCCTCGGGCTTCCGTTGCAGAACGCCGTGGGAGCGGACGTTGAGGAGCAACAGGTGTATCCTCACCGTAGCGACGATGCGTCCGCTCCCACGGCGGCAATGCGGCGTCATGCAGGCGGGTTCGTGACAGGGCGTCTGTGGGCGGGGCAGCCCCTCACGGTGTCGCGGCAGTGCAGACTGCTACGCCGGGCAGACTTCGTTAGCGTCCGGGACCTTGTAGCCGTAGCGGTCGATGAAGGGCTTCCAGCGGGCGGCGACCTTCTCGATCTTCTCCGCGTCGAGGGTGTAGCGGTTCGTCTGGTACCGCTTCATCGAGCGGGCTTGGTCCTCCAACTGCTGTCGCACCCGTGAAAAATCGCCGAGGTCGAGGGCCTTGTAGGCGGCCGAGAGGCTCGCGACGGGGTCGGCGACGAGCTGCTCGTATTGCAGTTCGTGGAGCCGGTCGGGCTCGACGAGCGGCCGATCGCGTTCGAAGGCGGCGTACATCTCGTCGAAGGCGTTGAAGACGTACCGCTCGGTCGCGTCTTCTGCCTCCCTCTGGAACGACTGCACGGCATGGAGGGATTTCCAGAGCCGCACCGTCGATGGGAAGACCACGAATGGGTCCCGCACGATGTGGAGGAACTTCGCCTGGGGGAACATCTCCGCGAGCACTCCGACACGGGCGGTGTGCGGCGGGCTCTTGAGGACCGGCCGGCGGGGATCACGGATGGCGAGCATCCGCAGGAAGCTCTCCATCTTCCGCTTCCACCTCGCGAACTCCTCGTCCGGAAGCCGGCGAAGATCGAGTGCGCAAGGCCGGTCGGACGCGGTCGCGGGGAAGGCCATCCGGCGGTAGGGCGACGGCGCGCCCAGGTTCATGAGGGCGAACTCGTCCTCCTGCGGCCGGTCCCATCCGGCGGCGACGTTGTCCATCGGCCGTTTCTCGGGGATGACCCCGGAAAGCAGCCGCGTGAGCACCGTCTCCGTGAGCAGGAAGTGCCCCGGCGCGAAGCACTGATAGGTGGTGGGGCAGGAGAAGAGCGGGTCGAGCATCATCAGCTCGTGGAGGAGCGTCGTCCCGCTCCGCCAGTGGCCGATGATGAACACCGGCTGCGGCAAGAGCGGCTTCTGTCGGAGCAGCCGACCGAACCTCGCGTTCGAGAGCGGCTCGGCCACCGAGTTGAAGGCCGAAATCGCCGTCACAGACGCCATCATGCCCCACTGTGACGGCATCGCCCGCCAGCCGTTCTCCCGCGCGAGTTCGAACCACACCGAGAACGGCATCCCATGCCAGAAACGGGGGCTGTACCACGGGTAGCGATGGAAGGAGTCTTCGCTCGCTCGTCCTGCCTCGCCGCGTTTTGGCATGAAGGGTCCGCCGAAGGTGGGAAATCGTTGAAGAATGTAGCGGATTCGGCGGCCGCGCGCCGCCGGGGAGGCCCTACCGCACGGTCTTGGCCGCCGGTGCGGCCAGGCTCGCCGCGGCGGAATGGACGTCGTCGAGCATGGCGACGAGCGACTTCAACGCGACTTTGCCGGTCCGCCGGGTGATCTCCCGCCCATCGGGGGATATCACGAGGATCGTCGGATAGCCCCGCACGCCGTGGGTGCGGCAGATGTCCGGATCGCGATCGGCGTCGACCGCGACGCAGATGAAACGGCGGGACCGCTGCACGATCTGCTGCTCCGAGAGCACCTTCGCCGTCATCTCGACGCACCAGTGGCACCAGCTCGCGCGAAACAGCACCAACAGCGGCTTCCGTTCGAGCTCCGCGCGGGCGACGGCCGACGGGTAGCCTTCCACGAACTCGATGCCGGCCGGTCTCCCGATCGCATAAGGACGCTGCCCTTCGGTGAGACCGTTCCAGCCCGGCACGGCTTCACGGTCGGCCGCCGGACGTGCCGGTTCGTCGTAGACGTCGCAGCCGGTCGCCGCGAGCACGACGGCGATCGACAGCCATCCCCCCGCGGACGGGCGGGCGCAGGTTGAAGCCTTCCTCATGCGGCGTGGTCTACGCCGATTCCTTCGGGACGACAATCTCGATTGTCGGGGCCGAAAGAAGGCGAGGATGGGGGGGATGGGCCGGCCTCTCCCTGCCGGACGCCGCCACGTGGGCCGTTGTTTCGCGGGCCGCCGCTCGCTACCGTGTCGCTCCGCGCGGCGACCGGCCAGGAAGGCCCCGGCCGGCGAATCGAGGTAGAGGATGCGATCGGCCACGCGGACGATTTTTCCGGTGTTCGCCGCGATCGCGGTCTGTCTCGTCGGAGGCTGCAGCCTCATTCCGCGGCAGGGACCGGTCACCAAGGAGATGGCGGCCGCCCGCCGGCTCTCCAACGAGGCGCTGCTCGCGGTGGACCGGCAGGATCTGTCCCGCGCCGAAACGCTCCTCGCAACGGCCGTGAAAAATTGCCCCGCCGACGTCGATTCGAGGCGACACTACGCGGAGGTCCTCTGGAAGCGAGGGGAGAAGCTCCAGGCCGTCGCCCAGATCAAGGAGGCGCTGCGGCTCTCGCCCGGTGACGTGCCGCTCTCGGTGGCGGCCGGGGCGATGGTGCTCGAACTCGGCCTGCTCGACGACGCCGACACCCTCGCCGGCTCCGCCATCACGCTTTCGCCACGGTCGGCCGACGCCTGGCACCTGCACGGGCAGGTGGCGCTCGCCCGCGGCAGGCCCGAGGAGGCGCTCGCCGATTTCCAGCGGTCGCTGTCGCTCGATCCCGACGACAAGCAGGTCCTTCTCGACACGGCCGAGGTCTACCGACGACTCAACAGGCCGCGGCGGGCTCTCTCCACGCTCGCGGTGCTCGAGGAGCAATACGGTGTCGAGGGACCTCCGGCCAACGTGCTCGCGCTCGAGGGGCTCGCGCAGGAGGCGCTCGGGCGGTCCGAAGATGCGATCGAATGCTACCGCCGCGCGGTCGCCAAGGGAAACCCCCCGCAGGGGATCGCGGAACGGCTCGCCGCCCTCTCGTCGTCACGGGCTCCCGACGAGGCTAGCCCGATCGTCCGGTGATCGCGTCGAAGGCGCCGAGGCTCGGGACGAGCATTGCCGCCGTCGAGAAGCCGTACGCCGCCACCACCACCAGGAACACCTGCAGCGGCTGTCCCTGCAGGAAGCTCGTGATCGCGACGAAGGTCAGCGATGGCAGCATGGCCGACGCCCATCCGATCGCGGCCGACGGCACCCTCGCCGCGAGCGCCGCGTAGAGCCCCACGCTGCCGCCGACGATGACCGCGAGGAACGGGGCGAGTTGGAGCTCGAAGCTCGACGAGAAGGCGACCATGATCCTCATCGCCGTGGAGACGCCCACGAAGAGGAAGGCCACGGTGCCGAGCGTCACGGCGATCGCCACCCTCGACCTGGAGTGGGAGAGCCCGACGTAGAGCCCGAGAACGGTGCAGAAAAACACGAGAACGGCGAGGCCGACGACGAGTTCGAACGCGTGCTCCGGCGTCGCAATGCGGCCGGCCACGGCGGCCGCGGCGACGAGCGGCAGGATCACGATCTCCCTGGCGACCACGAGTACGCCCGCCAGCTTTCCCCAGACGATCTCCGCCGGCGTAAGGTCGCTCACGAGCAGCAGGTCGAAACAGCCGCGGTCGCGTTCGGTCGTGATGCTCGTGACGCCGAGCGTCGCCACCGCCAGCAGGCTCGCGATCGCCATGGGCACGACGGCGATCGCCGCCGCCGCCGCATCGGGACGATCGCTTCGGACCTCCCGCCACAGCCCGTGAACGGCAGCCGCGAAGAGCAGCAGCCAGGCCAGCCGCACGAGCACGATCATCCGTCCATGGGCAGCGGTGCACGTCTCCTTCCAGAAGACGGGATTGCCACGGACGGTGCGGATCGCGTGTCCGGCCCCCGCTGCTCGCCGGCGAACCGGCTCCTGCACGAGGTTCCACGGCCGCACCCACCGGATCGCGATCGCGTTGGCCACGAGCACGATCGCTCCCGTCACGCCGAGGAACCGGAGGATCGACGACGGCGCCGCGGTCGAGGCGGCGATCGCGTCGAACACCGCCCGGGCCGGCGACAGGCCGCGGCCCGCCTCCTCGCCGAAAAGCCCCCGCACGAATTCGCCGGCCGCCGCCCACGCCACGATCAGGAAGACCGTGATGGCGATCGACTGAAACGTCGTCTCCTTCCAGAAGGCGACGGCCGTCGCCACGCTCGCCGCCGCCAGGCTCGCGGCGAGCGTCACGACGAACAGCCTCGCGAGCTGTCCGGCCGTGACCCCGCCGAAAACCGCCGCAAGGGCGAAGACGGGCGCGGCGGAAAAGACGAGCAGCACTACCTGGAGCAGGCTTCCCGCCAGCTTGCCCACGACGAGTTCCCGGTCAGAGAGGTCGCTCACGAGCAGCATCTCGAGCGTGCGGCGGTCCTTCTCGGAGGTCACGGAGATCGCGGCCAGCATCGCGGCGACGGTCAAGGAGAGGACCATCTGCAGGGGTGCCAGGATCTTGAGCAGGGTCGCCCCGAACCGGGCCGAATCACCGACCGTCTCGACCGATTGGGTCGCGGTCACCACGAGCCAGCACGTGGCCAGGATCGCCACGAGCAGGCCCGCGTAGAGGGCCCTCGCGACGTACAGTGCCCGGCTGCGGGGCGCGATCGCGAGTTCGCGTTCGAACACGGCTCCGAAAAGCATGGCGGGGCACCTGGCGAGGCGGGGGCAGGCGGACTCCGGCCCCTTGCGGCGGCGGGGTGATCCGGTAGTCTACCGGATAGAAGTGGGCTGGAACTCGACGTTCCCCTCGCCCATCGTCAGTGCCGCTTATCGAATCGGTTTTTTTGGGGAGAATCTCATGAGCCTGGCCAGATCGGTAGTCGTCGTCCGTCGTGCGCATCCTTGCGGAGCGTTCGTTCGCGGGCTTGCCGTAGTGGCGGTCGGCATCGCCGCGTCGTGGAATGGCGAAGCCATGGCCCAGGTGACGGCCCGCACGCTCATCGGCAAGGCGGTCTCCGATTCGTCGAGCGACCAGGACGTCACCAACGCGATCACTCGCTTCCGTGATCGCGACATCGACGGCTGCCGCGCGCTGCTCGAGCGGGTGAAGAGCAACGACGCGAAGCTGCCGCCGCCGGGCGTGATGATGGCGACCCTCTGGCTGAGTGTGAACCAGCTGCAGCCCGCCCGGGCCGAGCTCGAGGATACCGTCGTGAAGTTTGCCGCGGATCCGGAGCCGTACCTGATGCTCGGCGATCTCGCCTTCCAGGATCGCCGCATCACCGACGCCGACACGCTCTTCAACCGGGCCGTCGAGCTCACGAAGGCCTACAACGACAATCCGAAGCGGAAGCGGGATTTCGAGATCCGCGGCCATGCCGGCACCGCGGCCGTGGCAGAGTCCCGCAAGCAGTGGACGAAGGCTGAGGAGCAGTTGCGGGCCTGGATCGCCCTCGACCCCGACAGTGCGAGCGCACGCCAGCGGCTCGGCATCGTGCTCTACCAGCTCAGCAAGCCGCAGGAAGCGCTCGAGCAGTTTCGCGAGGCGAAGAAGCTCGACGACAAGGCCGTGCAGCCGGAGCTCGCGATGGCGAGGCTCTACGACGAGGCGAAGAAGCGTGAGACGGCGAAGAAGCTGATCGAGGCGGCCATCAAGGAGGCGCCGAAGGATCCGGCCGTGCTCCTCGCGGCCGCGCAGTGGTACCTCGGCCAGGGCGACACGGAGACCGCGAAAATCAAGGCCGACGACGCCCTCAAGCTCGATCCGAAGTCGATCGATGCGAAGATCGTGCGGGGCGCGGTGGCACGGATGGCCCGCGACTACAAGACCGCCGAGCAGCTCTTTGGCGAGGCGCACACCCAGTCTCCGGGCAACTTTCCGGCCGGCAATTCGTTGGCGCTGGTGCTCATCGAGAGCGACAGCAAGGACGCCCGCCAGCGGGCGCTCGAGATGGCGGAGGTGAACGTCGCGCTCCACCAGAAGAATTCCCCGCAGCAGGTCAACGCGCTCACGACGCTGGCCTGGGTCTACTACAAGCTCGGCCGCCGCGAGGACGCCGAGCAGATCCTCACCCAGATCACGCAGAACAACCTGCTGACGACCGACGGTGCTTACTACGTTTCGAGGCTGCTGTCCGACCGCGGCGACACACAGCGGGCGCAGAAAATCCTCGAAGAGGTGCTCGCCAACGACCAGATATTTCCCACCCGACGGGACGCCGAGGACCTCCTCGCGAAACTCAAGAAGGGCGACAAGTAGCCCTTCGGCGGGCGTCGGTGGCGGCCGGTCGTGACGGTCATGCGGGTCATGCGGTTTGGAAAATCGGCCTGACGCCGCAGGCCGCCTGGGTCGAATGAGCAGAGGGTGTCGGCATCGCCGATGCTTTCAGTGCGGGTTCGCCCGCCATCGCGGCCCCGAGGATGGATTCATGCGACGGCTGTCCGATCGACGTCTCGTCGGCCGAGTGCTCGCGTTCGTCGTGGCGATCCCGCTGGTCGGCCTCGGCGACCGCGGGCTCGCGATCGAGATGTTCACCTTCTTCGGCGACGGCAGCCGGATCGGGCTGCCGAGCTTGGAGGTGCCGGTGGAGGCGTATCCGGGCATTCCGCTGCGGAGAGACCGCATGCGGATGCAACGCGGGCGGTCCGCACCCTGGCGGCAGGTTCCCAGGCAGCAGGCCGCCCGGCCGATTCCGGAGCCGCGGCAGGCCGTGCCGAAGCCGACGAGTGGCGTGCGAATCCGCCCGATGGAGGCCGAGTCGAAGGAGTGGCCGATCGCACCGCTGCCTCCGGAATGAATGACTGCCTCCGGAATGACTGCATACTGCCGGGAACATCAAGTAGTTGACATTATTCTGCGGGCAACTCGGCCTGCTGACTTTCACGGAAGCCCGAGCCGCAAGTTTCCCTGCAGGCGAACAGGTGCCCAGTACGGAAGGCCGAGGCGCAAGTTTCCCTGCAGGCGGACAGTTGCCCACAACGGAAGCCCGAGGCGCGAGGTGCTCTGCAGGCGAACAGTTTCCCATTACGTAAGCCCGAGGCGCGAGTTGCCCTGCAGGCGAACAGTTGCCCATTACGGAAGCCCGAGGCGCGAGTTGCCCTGCAGGCGAACAGTTGCCCAATACGGAAGCCCGAG
>DHLZ01000181.1 GCA_002405515.1 Planctomycetaceae bacterium UBA4655 | reverse complement strand
CGGCGTAGCTGACCAGCGCAGGCATGGATGCCGGAGCGCCAGTCAGCTCCGAGTGAGCGAAAGCCCGGAGGGCTGTAGCGAACGTCCGGCGAAGGGACACGGGCGGCCCCTCGCCTGCAGCGAGCGTCCGGCGAGGGCATACGGGCAGCCCCGAACCCAGCCGCACGAGAAACTACGGTGCGATCGGCGGCACGGGCACGGGAGGACGCAGGCCCGGATCGAGCGGCTCGGTCTTCAGCGGCACTACTGCAGCGTTACGGGTGGCGGTCGCGCTCGCCGCGGGAATGGTGGCGGCCGCGGCTGGATCGAGCCGGGCGAGGCTCGCCACCCCCTTGTCGAGCGCCTGCAGGTAGTCGAGGGTAACCCTCATCGCCTCGTTGAAGTAGAAGTCCCGTTTGACGACCGGCCGCTTCGGGTCGACGGACTCCTCGAGTTTCTTCTCCTCGTCGTCGGCCGCCTTGGAGTCGTTCCAGAACTTCTTGAAGTCCTCCTCCACGAGCGAGATCGTCTTCTGGTTCTTCCGGGACTTGTACCGCTCGATCTCGCGGCCGACCTTACGGAAATCTTCGTCGGCTCCGACGCGGGCCTTGGACCGGCTCTGGAGCATCGAGACCAGTTCGTCGGAGACCTTGTTGCTCGAACCGTGGGCCGCCCGCGGCACCCGGTCGAAGGCGAGCGCGTAGTCAAGATCCGACTCGCCGACCTCGAGGTGGGTCGTGATGCTCGGCAACTCGACATCGCTGCCGACGCCCTCGTTTTGCGTGCTGTCGCCGCTCGGCCGGTAGAACTGCTGCATCGTGATCTTGATGGCCCCGAGCGACGGGCCCGGCAACTGACGGAAGACCTTGATCTCCTGGAGGCTCTGGACCGTTCCCTTTCCGTGCGTCGCCTTGTCGCCGACCACGAGGCCCCGCTTGTAGTCCTGGATCGCGCCGGCGACGATCTCGCTGGCGCTCGCGCTGAACTTGTTGATCATGACGACGAGCGGGCCGTCCCACTCCAGGCCCGGCTCGACGGCGTCGTACTGCTGCACCCGCTTGTCGGCGTCCTTCACCTGCACGACCGGCCCCGTATCGACGAACAGGTCGGTGAGCGAGATCGCCTCCGGCAACGAGCCGCCTCCGTTGTTTCGGAGGTCGAGCACGACGCAGTCGACCCCCTTCCCCTTGAAATCCCTGAGGATTCGCCTGCAGTCGCGGGTCGTGCTCTTGTACTCGGCCTGCCCCTGCCGGGCGCCGGCCATGTCCATGTAGAAGCTCGGCAGGTTGATCACGCCGATTCGGTACGGGGATCCGTCGGACTTCTTCCCCTCCTCGATCACCTCGCCACGGGCCTCGCTGTCCTTCAGCTCGATGCTCGCACGGGTGATGTCGTAGATCCTCGGTTCGGTCTGGCCGAACGGAATCACCTTGAGCCGCACGATCGTGCCCCGCTTGCCACGGATCAGCTTCACCACCCCGTTGAGGTCCGTGTCCACCACATCGACGATCTCTCCGTCGAGGCCCTGCCCGACGCCGATCACACGATCCTTGGCCTTGAGGCGGCCGTCCTTGTCCGCGGCGCCGTTCGGCACGAGGCTGGCGATCGTCGTGAAGCCGTCCTCCGCCTTCAGCGACGCCCCGATGCCGTCGAGCTGCAGCCTCATCTGGATCTCGAAGTTCTCGAGCGTGCCGGGGCTCATGTAGCTCGTGTGCGGATCGAGGCTCGCCGTGAGCGTGGAGAGATAGGTCTCGAGCAGCTCATCGGCCGTCATCTGGTGCATCCGCTTGGCGAAGCTGCGGTATCGCCGCAGCAGCTTCTCCTTCGCGTCCTGCTCCGGTGTCTTCTCCATCTTCTGGACGAGCAGGTCGTACTTGATCCTCCTCCTCCAGACCGCCTCCGCCTCCGCGTCGTTCGCGGCCCAGGTCGTCCCCTTCCGGTCCACCACGATCGACTCGGGCACCGTGAAATCCTGCGGCGACTGAATGAGCCGCTCGATCATCGGCAGCCGCTGGTCGACACGGTCGAGGAACCGGCCGAACACGTCGTAGGCGAACGTGACGTCACCCCGCCGGACCATGTCGTCGAGGCCGCCTACCCTCGTCGTGAAACCGTCGATATCCCCCTTCAGGAAGTAGACCTTCATCGGATCGAGCGCGTCGATGAACATCTTGAACCACCTCGCGGCGATCTCGTCGTCGATCGACCGGCGGGTGAGATGCTCGCGCTCCAGGTAGCTCCGCACGGCCAGGGCGATCTGGCGGTCGTTCGGACCGGGGGTGACGACGTTGGCCGCCGGCTCGATCGCGGCGACCCTCGCCGTCATCGGCTCCATCAGGCTGACCACGAGGACAACGCACGCCGCAAGTCTTCCGCCGACGCCGCCGTTTCGCCTGCTCGAATCCACGCTGCACCTCCTGACCCAGGACCGCTCGTGCCTGCCATGCCGCCGCTCGAAAATTCTACGCTCCCCGCGGCCTTTCGACACGCGAGCAAGCCGGAAATTCCGAAATCGCCCCGTGCATTCTGACAGCTTACCGTGTTTCGTGCGATGCCGAATCGCCCGGGCCATGCCGCCCTGTGACGCCGCCGTGGCCCGGCATTCGAGCGTCCCCCGCAATCGCCTGCCGTGCCCGCTCCGCGACCGCCTTCGCCACGCGGCGGTCGGCCCCCAGCCGCCCCACCACGACCCAGTCGATCGCCGGATGCTCGCGTCGTGCCCGTTCGATCCGCTCGGCCACCTGCGTCTCGACGTGTCCGTGGAAGAGGAGGTGGGGATGGACGACGACGCGGCCGTCACCCGCCTCCGCAGCGGCGACGGCGATCGCCTCGTCGAGCGTCGGCCTGGCGGCGGCGACGAACCCGAGTCCGACGGATGCCGCCCCGCCGAAAGCGTCTTCGAACGCCGCCTCGGCGAACGCCCGCAGCTGCGACTCCGCCGAAGGATCGCTCGCACCGCGGCCGACCACCACGATCCGCGTCGGTGCAACGGGCGGCCGGCCCGCGACCGCCTCGCGATGCCGCAGCCGCGCGAGCTCCACGACCGCCTCGTGGCAGCCGATGACGCCGGCCTGCCTGGTGGCGATGCCGCGAGCCTCGGCCGCCCGGATCACGGCCTCCGGAACGTCCCGCCTCGCATGACCCGCCGCGAACAGCAGGATGGGCACGACAACCACCTCCCGGCAGCCGGCCGCCGCCATGGAATCCATCGCCGCGTCGATCGACGGCTCGATGATCTCGAGGAAGCCGAGTTCGACCCGAAGAGCGGGCAGAAGCTCCGCCACCATCGCCGCGACCCGCCGGCACTCCTCCGCGCCGACGGCGCTTGCAGTGCCATGGCCGACGATCAGGACGCCCGTCGTGGTTCCAGGCTCGCGCATGCCGAAGATCCTACACGGAATCGCCCCGGCAGGTGTCACGGCCGCTCGGCCCGATCAGGCGATTCGGCCGGGTCGCGCGAGAGCCAGGGCGAACAGCAGCGTCGCCACCGCGACCGCATAGGGCAGCGAGTGCGATGCGTCGGCGGTGAAGAGCACCGAGCCGACGAACGGGCCGAGGATGCGGCCGAGGGAGGCGAAAGACTGGTTGACGCCGAGCACCTCCCCCTGGCGGGCCGGATCGGTGGACCGCGAAATGATCGCGGAGATCGACGGGTTCACGCAGGCGAATCCGACGACTGCGACGGCCGCCGCCACGTAGAACGGCCGAAGCAGAATCGCCGAGGCGACCGCGCCGGCCGCGAGATGCTCCTGCGGCCCTCCGGCGTGAATCCGCCAGGCGACGAGCCCCACGCCGCCGAGACCGACGACCATGAGCACGAGCCCCGCGGTGAGCAGCCGCGACTCGCTCCAGCGTTTCGCGACCGCCCGGTAGCCGCCCCCGGCGAACACGAGCACCACGCCGATCAACGCGAACACGAGAAAGTTGTCATCGTCGGTCATGCCGAAGGCGTGCCGCGTGAAGAGCGCGAGCGTGGCCTCGAAATTGGCGAAGGAGAAGATCGACAGAAAGTAGACGAGCACGCAGGTGCCGACCGCCGGCATCGCGAGCACCGAGGCGGTGCGGCCGAGGCTGAAAAACTCCCGGCCCGCCTTGTTGGCCGGATCACGGGTCTCGCGGAAGACGGCGATCGCGATCAGGAGGGCCACGAGCGACAGGATCGACGCGAGCACCCCGACCCCCCACGGCCGGCGGTCGAAGATGGCGAGGCCGAAGTAGGCGATGAGCGGGCCGAGCGTGAATCCCGCGCCGAAGGCGATCCCGATCAGCGCCATGCCCCGAGCCCGGTTCTCCGGCGACGTGCAGTCGGCGATCACCGCCGCGGCGGTGCCGACGCTCGCGCCGGCGATGCCCGCGCCGATCCGCGAGAGGAACATCAGCGCGATGGCCGCCGCCGCCCGCTCCGGCGGAAACGTCACCGCCAGCCCGTAGAGCGCGTAGAAGACCACCGACCCGGCGAGGCTCAGGATGAGGATCGGGCGGCGGCCGATGCGGTCGGAAATGCGTCCCCAGACGGGGCTGAAGAGGAACTGCATGAGCGAGAAGGAGGAAAAGAGCAGCCCGATCGTGGCGCCGCGGAGGGCGGTCGGAAGCTCCATCGCTGCGAGATACGGCTCGGCCTGCCGGGGCATCACCGGCAGCACGATGCCGAAGCCGAGGAGGTCGATGAAGACCGTCAGGAATATGACGGCGAGCGCCGACCGCGGGGCGGCCGCGGGCGACGACTGGCCGTCCGCGTCGATCCCGTCCCGGTGCGTTCGATCGGTCGCCGACATCGTCAAGAGACTGTCGCAGCGATCCTCGGCCGTCAAGGCGTGCGGCGCGATGCCGGGAAGCAGGGCCGTGGCGATCCGCATCGCAGCGGTTTCCTTCCGGACTGCTACACTCGGAAACATGTCGGATTCGCCGGATCAATTCGACGAGGCAAGGACGCCCATGTCGCCACACGACTCCATGACCGAGCCATCCCTTTCCGAGTCGCTCGAACGCGCGAGGGCCTTCGTCGATCCGCTGCTCGAGGCGGCGATCGACCGGCTTCCCGCCCCGCCGGCGAGGCTCGCCGAGGCGATGCGATATTCCCTGCTCGCGCCCGGCAAGCGACTGCGGCCGGCGCTCGTGCTCTGGGCGTCGCAGGCCTGCGGCGGCTCGTGGGAATCAGCCGGCCCCTGTGCGGCGGCCGTCGAGATGATCCACGCCTACTCGCTCGTGCACGACGACCTTCCGGCGATGGACGACGACGACCTGCGGCGAGGCCGACCGACCTGCCACCGCCAGTTCGACGAGGCCACGGCGATCCTCTGCGGCGACGCCCTGCAGCCCCTGGCGTTCGAGACACTGGCCTCCGGCCTGCCTCCGGCGATCGCCGCTCGGGCCTGCCTCGTGCTCGCGCAGGCCGCCGGCGCGTCGGCCCTCGTCGGCGGGCAGGCGGAAGACCTCGCCGCCGAGCGGCAGGCCGGATGGGGCGAGCATGAAGAGCCCGCCATGCTCCTCGAGCGGATCCATGCCCGAAAGACCGGGGCGCTCTTCCACGCGTCGCTCCACCTCGGGGGGCTCGCCGCCGGCGCGACCAGCGGGCAGCTCGCGACGCTTGAAGCCTACGGCCGCGGCTTCGGGCTCGCGTTCCAGATCGCCGACGACCTGCTCGACGCCGAGGGCTCCGAGGAGGCGACCGGCAAGCGGGTGGGGAAGGACGTCGGCCGCGGCAAGCTCACCTTCCCCTCACTCCACGGCATCGTGGCCAGCCGCGAGCGGGCCATCCGCCTCGCCGAGGAGGCAGCCGCCGCGGCCGGACAATTGGGTGCCGGCGGCCGGGATTTGTCGCTTCTGGCCCACTGGATCGTCCACCGCGACCACTGATCGCGACCACGGTTCCCGACGTGTGAGCCCGTGCGGCACGCCGGCCCTCGGCCCCGGGATGCCCGGGCGGGCAGAATCGCCGTCATCGGCTACCATGAGAGGGGTCAAACCCTGGCGACCTCGGCACCGCGATCGGGAGGGCGCCGCTCCAGCAGCAGGAATCTCATGGAAGAAATCCTCCCCTCGATCCTCTCCCCCCGGCAGTTGGCGGGGCTTTCGATCGACCAGCTCGAACGGTTGGCCGCCGAGATGCGCCGGGCCCTCTGCGAGGTGGCGACGACCCGCACAGCCCACTTTGCATCCAACCTGGGAGTGGTCGAACTCTGCCTCGCCCTCCATCGGGTCTTCGACTTCAGCCACGACCGTCTCATCTGGGACACGGGCCACCAGATCTACCCCCACAAGCTCGTCACGGGACGGTTCGCCCGATTCGGGACGATCAGGACCAAGGGCGGCCTGATGGGATACCCGAATCCCGAAGAGAGCCCCTACGACCTCTTCATGACCGGCCATGCCGGCTCGAGCGTCTCGACGGCGTTGGGGCTGGCCAGCGGCGACGGGCTCCGGGGCCAGCACGATCGGCGGAGCGTCGCCGTGATCGGCGACGGGGCGTTCCCGTCTGGGCATCGTCTTCGAGGCGCTCAACAACGCCGGCTTCCTCAAGGATCGCCTGCTCGTGATCCTCAACGACAACAAGATGTCGATCTGCCCGCGGGTGGGCGCGCTGGCGGAATACCTCGACATGGTGCGAACCAACTCCTGGTACCGCGGGTTCAAGCAGGAGATGGGAGATCTCATCAAGGGCGTCCCGATGGTCGGCGGGCAGGTCGAGCGGATGCTCTCCAACGTCAAGGACTCGATCAAGACGACGCTCCACGGGGGGGCGCTCTTCGAGGCGATGGGGGTCCGCTACTTCGGGCCGGTCGACGGTCACTCGCTGCCGCAGCTCATCCGGTACCTGGAACTCGTGAAAGACGAAAAGGGCCCCGTGCTCCTGCACGTCCTCACGGAGAAGGGGCACGGATTCAAGCCGGCGGAGGCGGATCCGGTCTTCTTCCACACGCCGGCCCCCTTCGAATGCGACAGCGACGACTGCGTCGTGTCGGTCCGCAAGTCGTCCGCGCGGGCCTACACGGACGTCGCCAGCGACTCGATCCTGCGGACCATGGAGCGGGATGATCGGGTCACGGTGATCACCGCGGCGATGTGCCAGGGCAACAAGCTCGAAAAGGTCCGCGAGGCGTTTCCGAAGCGATTCTTCGACGTCGGCATCTGCGAATCGCACGCCGTCGCCTTCGCCGCGGGGCAGGCGAAGGTGGGCTGCCGTCCGATCGTCGACATCTACAGCACGTTCCTGCAGCGTTCGTACGACCAGATCTTCCAGGAAGTCTGCCTGCAGAACCTTCCGGTGGTGTTCATGCTCGACCGGGCGGGCCTGACAGGTCCCGACGGCCCGACCCATCATGGCTGCTTCGACCTGGGCTACCTGCGGGTGTTTCCGAACATGACCGTGCTCGCCCCGGGCGACGAGACCGATCTCCTGGCGATGCTCGACTGGGCGCTCGCGCACGACGGCCCGGTGGCGATCCGCTATCCGAAGGCCGGCGTCGAGCGGCACGACCATCTTCCCCGCATGCCGATCGAACGGTGCCGCGCGGAGCGGCTCGTGCGAGGTGACGACGGGCTCATCATCGCCTGCGGCACGCTCCTCGGTGCGGCACTGGAGGCATCGGTCCGGCTCCGCGAGGAGGGGCTCGAGGTCGGCGTCATCAACGCCCGGTTCGTGAAGCCGCTCGACGGGGCGACGCTGCTCGAGGCGATCGAGGCGGCACCGTGGGTCGTGACGGTCGAGGAGGCTTCCCTCCCCGCCGGATTCGGCTCGGCGGTGCTCGAGGCCGTGGCTGACGTCCGCGCGACGCAGCCAACCCTCTCGACGCCCGCACCGCCAATCGAGCGGCTGGGCATTCCCGATCGTTTCATCGAGCACGGCGAGCGAGGAGAACTGCTTGCGGATCTCGGCCTCGATGCGTCCGGGATCGCAGCCTGCTGCCGGAAGCTCGCCGGTCGATCGACGAGAGGTCCGTCGGCGGCTGCCGCCGCCGAAATCGCCTGAGTCCGCCATGTCCTCTTCTGCGGTTTCCTCCGCGAACTCTTCAGCGATCCGAATGGTTCCCGGGCGGCCGGTCGCCTCGCGGCTGTCGGTGGCGATCGTGGGCGCGTCGTCGGTGAGCCGGGTGCCGGCGGAGGCCGCCCGCCTCGAGGGCATCCTCCGACAGGCGGGGCAGGCGGTCGTCGTGCGATCCCTCGACGAATCCTGGGAGGTCGCCGACGACGACGATCTCGTGATCGTTCTCGGCGGCGACGGCTCCATCCTGCGGACGGCGCGTCGCATGGGCTACCGGCAGCGGCCCGTGCTCGGCGTGAACCTCGGACGGCTCGGGTTCCTCACGCACTGCGCGCCGTCGGAATTCGAGAAGGCGATCGGGGAGATTCTCGCGGGCCGCTTCAGCCTCGTCGAACATCTCATGTTCGAGTGCGAGGTCGTCCGTGGCGGCGAGGTGATCCGCCGGGAGCTCGGCCTCAACGAGACGTCGATCCTCGCCGGACCGCCCTTCTCGATGATCGAGGTCGGTCTCGTGGTGGACGGCGAGGATGCGGCCTCCTACCGGGGAGACGGGCTCATCGCGAGCACGCCGGTCGGCTCGACGGCCCACAGCCTCTCGGCGGGCGGGCCGATCCTGCGCGAGGATCTCGATGCGTTCCTCTTCACGCCGCTCAACCCGCACACGCTGACGAACCGTCCGGTCATCGACTCCGCGTCGAGGATCTACGAGCTGGTCGTGCCGAGGCCCAACGCCGGCACCGCCTGCGTCGTGGACGGCCGCGTCGTCGCCGAACTGGCCGCCGGCGACCGCATCCGCATCCGCCGCGCGACCCCCCGATTCATGCTGGTCGAGACCGGAGGCCACGGCTACTACCGCACGCTCCGGGAAAAGCTGCAGTGGGGCGCCGGCTTCCGGAACGCCCCGAGCTGACCGGCGACTGAAGGCCGTTCCCACCCGGAGACAGACTCACCATGAAGCGAAGTGCCCCGCGACGATCTGCGACGGCGTGGCTGCTCGCGGCGGGCATGCCGCTGCTCGCGGGATCGTCCCTGCTCGCCGAGGAGCCGACCGTCCGGCTGCGGTACGCGTTCAAGCCGGGCGAGAGGCTCACGATGGATGTCGAACACCGCGCCGTGACCGACACGACGATTTCCGGGGCGAGGCAATCGGTGGAAACCTCGACCGATTCCCGGAAGATCTGGACCATCGTGAGCGTGGAGGGGGACGGCCGCACGACGCTTGAAAACTCCGTGGTCGGGGTTTCGATGACCTCGAGGTCGAGCGACCGCGGAGAGCTGCGTTGGAAGAGCGGCGACGGCACGCCTCCCCCGCCTGGCTACGAGGGTGTCGCCGAAAGCCTCGGGGTGCCGCTGTCTCGCACCGTGATCGACCCCTTCGGTCGCATCCTCAAGCGGCAGGATCTCCGGCCGGCGACCGTGACCGCATCGAACACGGGCGATTTCCCGGTCGTGCCGCTGCCCGACCATCCGGTGAGAATGGGCGACGAGTGGACCGTGCCCCAGGAGGTGGTCGTCGATGTGCCCAACGGGCCGAGGCGGGCCGTCAAGACGCGGCTCCGCTACCGGCTCGCGGCGGTCGCGGACGGCCTGGCGAAGCTCGACGTCGACACGCCCGTCCTGCCGCCCATCGATGCCCCCCGGCTCGAGGCGCACCTCGTCGAGCGAAT
>DHLZ01000230.1 GCA_002405515.1 Planctomycetaceae bacterium UBA4655 | reverse complement strand
GCACACGGGCGGCCCCGAACCCAGGAGATCCAACGTTGGTCGCGGCCGGAAAGCCAATGTATGCTTGATCGACTCAACGCCCCCCAATGCTCTCCGACCCGAAATCCACCGACCGGCAGCCCGCCCATTCCGCCTCCACGGCGGCCGTCCACGCCGGCGAGGCGCGTGAGAAGCCGGGGCACTCGATCACGGATCCGATCTTCGCCGCGAGCACCTACACGTTCGCGAGCACCCAGGCGATCATCGATTTCCTGGAACAGGGAATCGATCGCGAGGAGTATGGCCGCTACGGCAACCCCAGCGAGCGGGTCGTCGAGCGGAAGATCGCTGCGATCGAGGGGGGAGAGGAGGCGGTGGTCTTCGCCTCCGGCATGGCGGCGCTCGTCGGCCTGCTCATGGCCCACACGAGCGCCGGCGACGAGATCGTCTTCTTCGACGAGTGCTACCACCGCAGCCGCGAGTTCTGCCGCAAGCACCTCAGCCGGTTCGGCGTCGGCTTCAAGGAGGTCACCACCTGCGACTACGACGCGATGGAGCGGGCGATCGGCCCGAAGACCCGCTTCCTCGTGAGCGAGTCGCCGACGAACCCGCACATGAGCGTCGTGGATGTTGAGCGGTTCGCGGCGATCGGCAGGCGGCACGGGGTCTTCACGCTCATCGACGCCACGCTCTGCACGCCGTTCAACATGCGGCCGCTCGAGGTGGGCGTCGATTTCGTGCTCCATTCAGCCACGAAGTATCTCGGCGGCCACAACGACCTGCTCGCGGGAGTCGTCATCGGCGACGGGAAGAAGCTCGAGAGCGTCCGCAACCTCCGCGGCATCATGGGGGGCATCAACTCTCCCCACAACGCCTACCTGCTCGAGCGGGGCCTGAAGACGTTTCCGCTCCGCATGGAGCGACACAACGCCAACGGCCTCGCCGTAGCCCGGTTTCTCGAATCGCACCCGAAGGTGGAGCGGGTGTTCTACCCGGGGCTCGAGAGCCATCCCTACCATGAGGTCGCACGACGGACGATGCGTGGCTACGGCGGCCTCGTCACGTTCCTGCTGAAGGACGCCGACTGGAAGCGAGCCGCGAGGGTCGTCGATGCCGTGAAGATTCCGCGGATCGGGCCGAGCCTCGGCGGGGTCGAGTCGCTCATCGAGCAGCCGATGGTGATGAGCTACTGGAACTACACGCCGGAGGAGCGGGCCCGGTTCCGGATCCCCGACTCGATGATCCGGATAGCCTGCGGCATTGAAGACTCGGCCGATCTCGTCGCCGACCTCGCGCAGGCCCTCGAAGCCGCCTGAGCCCCCCGGCCTGCCCTGCCGCGAGGCAGACTGGGGGAGCTGCGGCACCCATGGCGGTCGCGACGAATTCTCCGGAAGTTTCGTTCGGGAAGAAGCCGATACCCGTGACGATGGCACCGCCGAATCCGATCCTATCGGTCATGGCGACGCCATCGGAACCGTGAAGGAGTCGGCCATGAAAGCGTCTGACGCAAGGAAAAACCTGCCCGCGATCCTCGTGCTCACAGCGGCCTGCCTGACGGCCGACGCCTTCGCCGACGATTCGGCCACGCCGACGACCTCGTCTTCGGCCACGGCGCTCAAGTGGACTCCCCATCGGCCCGTGCGGGTGGCCGACGCCTCAACCGCCAGCACACCGCCCGCCGCCCCGGCTGCAACAACACCGGCTGCAACAACACCGGCCGCGCCCGAGCAGACTCTTGACGCCACGCCCGTGACCGCGACCCCTGCGCCGCCGCGGCCGTCCGGCGTGCGTCCCATTCCCGGGTATGGGTCCAGGCCGCCCGCGACGGTTCGGCCCGATCCGCCGGTCGCTCCGCTCACGCTGCCCACGCTCCGTTTCCCGGACATGACGTCGATCTTTGCCCGATCGCCGCAGGGCGAGGCGAGCCGGCCGATGCTCGCGTCGGGCGACTACCAGCCTCCGCGGATCCACGGCGGCCGCCAGCCGGTCGCCTCGGCCGCCCCGCCCTTCGCCGGTCGGCCGACGGGCTCCGCGGGCCGGCCGCCCCGACTGGCGATGAACTCCGACGACCTTCCATCGGTGATCGCGCGATCCGACGCGCCATCGTCCGCGGTCGGGCCTGTCGCCGGGCCGAGCAAGGTGCCCTCTCCGGCGGCGGCAACGCCGAAGCAGCCGGCCGCCGCGACGACTCCAGCGACACCAGCGACGCCAGAGTCGATCGGCACGATCGAGTTCGGCCCCGACATGGAAGGCATGCCCGTCGATATGGCCTCTCCCTCCGACGGCATGTGGATGGGCGGCTATCCCGGGGGCATGGGCGATGGGCCGTGCATCGACGACTGCTGCCCGGAAGACGAGTGCGGGTTCATCCCCTGCTGCCAGCACACCGGAAAGGTCTGCGGCTGGCTGCGGCAGCTCGGCCGCCCCTACTACGGATGGCGGTGGCACCGAGACTTCACCGCGAGCGCCGGCGTCACCGGCTTCCAGACGCCCGCCGACCTCGGCATCTCCGGCAACTTCGGCACGAACGAGTACGCCAACTTCGGCATGCCCTTCTGGAATGCCTTCGGCATCGGCTGGCAGCTCGGCGTCCGTGGCGTGCAGACGCACTTCCAGAACACCTCGATCGAGGGCCTCACCGACGACCCGTTCGTGTCGGGGGCCCGCGACCAGGTGTTCCTCACCACCGGCTTCTACACGAGGGCCTTCGAGGGTCGTGGACTCCAGTTCGGCGCCGTCTGGGACTACCTGCACGACAACTGGTACGACAACGTCAACCTCGCCCAGATCCGCGGCGAGATCAGCTACGTCTGGCACGCCCACGAGATCGGCTTCTGGGGCGCCGCCAACTACGACACGACGCCGTTCTCCACCCGCCGCTTCGCCGGCAACGCCAGCACGATGGACATCTACGCGGCCTTCTACCGGCTGCAGTTCGGCGACGCCAACGAATGGAAAGTCTGGGGCGGCGGCACCGACAACGGCGACGGCCTGCTCGGCACGCTCCTGCGGGCGCCGATGACGAAGTCGCTGGCGCTCGAAGGCACCTTCACCTATCTCATCCCGAAGGACACAAAGACCTACCCGCTCGGCACCGACGCCCAGGGCAACCCGCTGTCGATCACGACGTCCGACGCGGCCTGGAACCTGTCAGTGAACGTGGTCTTTTACCCGGCCTGCCGGTCCCGCCGCGGTCTGGCGAGTCCCTACCGGCCGCTCTTCGACGTCGCCGACAACGGCAGCATGATCCGGTCGCTCGAGGCGGTCGGCCCGACCCGGTGAACCCGCCCGTCAGCCGGCGAAAATCGTCGGAGACCGCGGCGGCCGGGCCACGCACTGCCATTTCGAGGAGCCGATTGATATGCTCCCAGACTATCTTTCTGGAGCGCACCCGATGCAGCAGCCCGACCACGACGACCCCTGGGCCTCCCTGGCAGACTCGCTCGGCATGAGCGGATCGCCTGAGCCCGCAGCTGGAGCCCCCGAACCCCGCAAGCCGGTCCCGAGCAGGGAGCCACGAAAGCCCCGCCCGTCGCCGAGCGGTGCCGCGAAGCCGCCGTCGGCATGGTCGGACCTGGCGGCCAATCTCGGCCTCGAACCCGGCGCCGCCGAACCGCCGCCCGCGCGACCGGCCACGCCGCCGCGGGAACGCCGCGAAGATGCCGTCAGGAATCATGAAGCCAGTGACCGTGAAGCCGGCGATCACGTTCGCCGCGACCGTGGTGTCAGCGACCGTGGTGGCCGTGAAGATCGCGTCGGCCGTCAGTCGCCACGCGGCGAGGGCTTTGGCGAGGGCATCGCTGCCGGCGGCGAAAAATCGGCCGGTGAAGACCGGGTCACGGGCGAGGGCCGCGGCCGACGTCGGCGAGGCCGGCGGGGCGGTCGTCGTCGGGGCGGTCGTGGCGATGGTGCTCCCGACAGAGAACGACGCGACGACGACCGTGCCGGACGCCCGGCCGGCGACGCCGCCGCGCGCGACGATTCGCCAATGCACGATCGCGGCCCGTTGCACGACGACGACATCGACATCGTGGACGAGCCCGCCCTCGCCGGAGGCGAAGAGGGCACCGCCGGACCGGAAAGTGAAACGCGTTCCTCCGACGAGTCGGGGGAACGTCGCCGCCGAAGGCGACGAGGCCGCCGCGGTGGACGGCGGCGGCGCGGCAGCGAGGAGTCGGCGGGCGAGGCAGGAGCCGGGCGTTCTCCGGATGACGCGGCCGATGGGTCCGCGGGCCGTGCTGGCGGTCGGGACGAGCACGATGAAGAGCCCCTGCCCTCAGGGTACGGCGTGGTCAGGCCACCGAAGCCGGCCGCGCGTCCGGCGGGCGAAGCCGCCGCGGGCGAGAGGTCCGATCGCGAAGGTGAATCGGGCGACCGCACCCGTCGCCGAAGAAGGCGTGGCGGCCGGCGGCGTTCAGAACGATCGGGAGAGGAGCGGCGGAGTTCGGGGAGCGGCCGCCGCAGCCGGGGCGACTTCGCCCCCGTGGCGGGCAGCTTCGACGAGGACGACGAGGGCCTCGAATTCCTCGGTTTGGAGGAGGCAGGCAAGCCCCGGCCGCGGCGTGAGCCGGCCGCCGGCGAGGAAGACGTGCTCGTCGAGAGCGGGTTGAGCGAGGTGCTCGACGTGCCGAGTTGGGTCGAGGCGATCGGCATCGTG
>DHLZ01000003.1:1329-4961 GCA_002405515.1 Planctomycetaceae bacterium UBA4655 | reverse complement strand
TAAGCATGGATTGCGGAGCTACGCCGGAATCCTTTCGTGCGGAGGGCAGGTTGGGCACCTTTCCGCGAAGCGGATTGGTCGCGTAGCGAGCGTCCTGCGAGGGGCGGGGGCTCTCAAAGGCAATGGGCAGCCCCGAACCCAGCGTCAGGTCGGCGTGAGCGACGGCCGCCCTGCCGGGGCCGGCGACCGCTGCTGCAGCCAGAGCACGATCGGCGATGCAATGAAGATCGTGCTGTAGGAGCCGGTGATGATGCCGACGAGCATCGTGAAGGCGAAGGCGTGGATGCCCTGCCCGCCGAACAGGTAGAGAATGAGCGTCGCGATCAATGCCGTTCCCGACGTCAGGATCGTGCGGCTGAGCGTCTGGTTGACCGCCTTGTCGATCATGGCGGAGGTCACCGTGGGGCTCTTGCCGCGAATCTCCCGCAGCCTGTCGAAGATCACGATCGTGTCGTTGATCGAGAAGCCGACGATCGTGAGCAGCGCCGCCACCACGTCGAGGCTGATCTTGAAGTCGTCAACGAGGGCCCAGCCGAGGAAGGGCGACAGATACTGGCTCATCGCGATCAGGGCGATCGTCACGAGGACGTCGTGCACGAGCGCCACGACTGCCGCGAGGCCGAAGGCAACGTTCTGGAACCGCAGCCAGACGTAGAGAACGATCATGACGACGCTCGCGACGAGGGCGTAGACCGCCGTCACCTGCGTGTTGCCGGCCACCTTGCCGCCGATGCTGTTCGACGAGAGGTAGACCGGAACGTCGGCCATCTGCTTCGCCATCGCCTCGACGACCTTTCCGAGCGGCTCCGGCTGGACAGCCGTGGAGAGCGTCCAGGTGCGGTAGGGCTTCGAACGCGTCGTCATCTCCTCCGCCTCGAGTTGGAAGGCGGAGCCCCCGAGCCCCTCGGCGGCCATCGCCGCCTCGACCGCGGCCTGCAGCCTCGGAAGGCTGATCCTCTCCGGGAAATCGAGCGCCACGGTCGTCTGCATGGCCGCCTCTTCGGCGGTCGGCTTCGACTTCTCCTTCTCCGGGGCCTTCTCCCCCTGCGGCTCAGCGCCCGCGGCCGGCTTGGCCGCCGCAGACTCGATCTTGCCGTAGCCCATCGACTGTGTCTTGAGCCGGCCGGGAAACGCCTCTTTGAGCAGATCCTCGACCGCCTTCTGGTCCTTGAGAGAGGTGTCGATCTTGTAGCGGCTGCCGTCGGGCACGTCGGGCGACTGCATCGAACTGACGGCTGCGTCGGGCAGTGCTGCGACGGCCTTCCGAACGTCGGTTGCCGCGAGTTCCTGGCCTTCGCGGAACTCCACCTGCACGCTGCTGCCACCGGTGAAGTCGATGTCGAAAAGCCCCTGGCCGCGCAAGAAGGCGGCCGCCCCGCCGATCGCTATGAGGACGAGCGAGAATGCGATCGCCGTTCCCATCCAGGAGACGAACGGGATGTCGGTCTTGCCGAAGAGCCGGGCCATCGAAAGCCGCCTGATCCAGCCGGCCCTCTCGGCGAGGTCGAAGAGCACCCGCGAGCAGAAGACGGCCGTGAACAGGTTGAGCGTGAGACCGAGGATGAGCGTGACGGCGAAGCCCTTGAGCTGGTCCGTTCCGATCGCGAACAGGACGAAGCCCGTGATGAGCGTCGTGAGGTTCGAGTCCACGATCGTCGAGAAGGCCCGCTGGAACCCGTTGCGGATGGCCATACGGAGGGCGGCGCCGCGGTCGAGCTCCTCGCGGATCCGCTCGTAGATGAGCACGTTCGCGTCGACGGCCATGCCGACCGAGAGAACGAGGCCTGCGAGGCCGGCGAGCGTGAGCGCCGCCTTCAGACTGATGACGAACGCGAGCACGAGCACCACGTTGAGCAACACGGCAAGATCGGCCACGAACCCCGCGAACCGGTAATAAAGGAGCATGAACAGAAGCACCGCCGCCGTCGCCAGAAGCATGGCGCGGGCGCCGGACCGGATCGTGTCCACGCCCAACTGCGGGCTGATCGACTGTTCGCTCACCGGATCGCTCACGAGCGCCGCGGGGAGGCTTCCGGCGTTGAGCACGCCGACGAGGAAATTGACGTCCTCCTGCTTGAAGCTGCCGGTGATCTGGCCGCTGGAGCTGATGGCGCTGCGGATGGTCGGGGCCGAGAGGAGCACGTCGTCGAGCACGATGCCCAGGCGGCTCGTGAGCTGATTGGCCGGGTCGGGCAGGTTCGCGCCGGTGAGGGCGCCGAAGAGCGAGGAGCCGGCCGAGTTGAAGCTGAAGTTGACGCAGGGCTGGAGATTCTGGTCGTAGCCAGACAGCGCGCGGGTCAGGAACCCGCCGGTCACGTTGAAGCGGTCGAGGACGACGAGCGCCTCCGCGCGGCCGTCGGGCGTCGATCGCGTGACGAGCCCCCGCTGCTCGGCCAACCCCATCTTTCCCGTGTCGAGCTCGACCCACCGGCCGACCGGCCGGCCTCCCTCGCTCACCGTGGAACCCGTCGCCCGGGTCCCCGCCTCGATGACCTGCTTGTGCCTCGGGTCGTCGGGATTGGCCGTGATGCGAAACTCGAGAACCCCGGCGCTCGACACCACCCTCTTGATGAGATCGATCTCCGCCTGATCGACAGCCGGAACGATCACCTCGATCTGGTCGAGCCCGTACTGCCGAACGGTGACTTCCTTCTGCCCGCCCGGGTTGACGCGGCGGCTCACGGCGGCGACGAGCTTGTCCATATCGATCCGGCCGGCAGGCATGCCTGCCTCGTCGGCGGCCGGTGTCTCGTCCTTGGCGGACTCCCGGGCCGTCGCCGCCTGTTTCGCGGTATCGACCTCGTAGACGAGGATCACGCCTCCCTTCAGGTCGATGCCGAGCCGTGGCGGCCAGCCGAGGGCGATGACGACCGCGGCGACGGCAAGCGACGTCAGGACGACGGCGATGCGGCCCCACATGTCTGACAGGCGAAGCGTCCGGGCAAGCAGCCAGGCAACGACCGAGGGCAGGACGATGGTCGCGATCGCCATCGGCCAGACGGCCCAGCCTTCCCGCCACCAGGGGACCGCGGCGGCAGCAGAGGCCGCCGGCTCGGCGACGGCGGCGAGAAGAAGGAGGGAACCGTTCATGCTCATGCTCAATCCTGTGTCTGGTGTTGCTTGGTGGAGTCCGCCGGGCCGCCGAGCACGCGGCCGATGCTCGCGAGCGTGACGTCCATCTTCACGTTGTTCGTCTCATCGACCTTGATCGTCACCCGGTCGTTGTCGCGGTCCACGGCGGCCACGATGCCGTAGATCCCGGCGGTCGTGACGACGCGGTCGTTCCGCTTGAGGGCGTCGCGGAGCCGCTGTGCCTCGAGCTGCCGCTGCCGTTCGGGCCGGTAGAGGAGGATCCACGCGAACAGCACGACGAACGCCAGCGGGGCGTATTGCAGCACGAGCTCGGGCAGCGTGGGCGGACGGCCCTGCCCGCCGGCGGCCTGCGCCTGCGCTACGAACCCCCCCCCCCGCAGCAGCCCCGGCAGGACCGATCCGATGGCGGCAAACGGAAGGCCGGCAGTGGTAAATGGAAGAATTGTGGTCAAGGCGGCGGCATCCTCTCTCGCCGAGGAGTCCGGCGGGGCGTCCTCGGGAAAAACCGGGATGATAAGGGTCTTGGAACCGGCGGGACA
>DHLZ01000003.1:0-1209 GCA_002405515.1 Planctomycetaceae bacterium UBA4655 | reverse complement strand
GCCCGGGAGCGGATCAGCCCGCTTCGGGCGCCGTTCCCGCCGCCGCGGCCTCCCGGTCGCCGAGCCCGGCGAGGATGGCCGAGCTCTCCAGCCCGAAGCGGCGAGCGACGATCGCGGACCGCAGGCGGCGGACGAGCCGCGAGTAGAACGTCAGGTTGTGGATCGACACGAGGATCGGCCCGAGCATCTCTCCGGCATTGAAGAGATGCCGCAGGTAGCTTCGTCCGTGGCGGCAGCAGACGCACGGGCAGCCCTCCTCGACCGGAGCCGGGTCGGTTGCATGTCGGGCGTTCTTCAGCCGGACGGGACCGGCGAAGGTGTAGGCGAGCCCGTTGCGACCGCACCGGGTCGGCAGCACGCAGTCGAACATGTCCACGCCGAGCGAAACCGCCCGGACGATGTCCTGGGGCGTGCCGACACCCATCAGATACCGAGGCCGATCACCGGGCATGTGGCCGACCGTCGCCCCGAGCGTTCGGACCATCGCCTCGGGCCCCTCGCCCACCGAAAGCCCGCCGATGGCGAGGCCGTCGAACGGCATCGCGGCAAGCTCCTCGGCACTCTCCTGCCGCAGGTCCGGTTCGAGCCCACCCTGCACGATGCCGAAGAGTGCCTGATCGGCCCGCGTGTGGGCGGCAAGGCACCGCCTCGCCCAATCGAGCGACCGCCGCATCGCCTCCGCCACCCGCTCCCGGGCCGCAGGCAGCGGCACGACGTCGTCGAGTTGCATCGCGATGTCGGCTCCGAGCGACTGCTGGATCCGCATCGATTCCTCCGGCGTGAGCGCGACCGCGCTGCCGTCGATGTGGGACTGGAAAAACGCCCCCTCGTCGGTGATCCTCGCCCGGTGCGCGAGGCTGAAGACCTGGAAGCCGCCGCTGTCGGTGAGCGTGGGCCCGGGCCAGCCCATGAACGCCGCGAGGCCGCCGGCGGCCTCCACTATCCGCTCGCCCGGCCGCAGGTGGAGGTGATACGTGTTGCCGAGCACGATCGTCGCCCCGGTCTCCGCGAGCCGGCCGACATCGACCCCCTTCACCGTCGCCGCCGTGCCCACCGGCATGAACACGGGCGTCTCCGCCACGCCATGCGGCGTCACGAGCCGTCCGGCACGGGCCGCCCCGTCCGTCACCTCGACCGTGAACGAAAAGCCGCTCTTCATGCCGCAAGCATACCGCGGCCCCGAACCCAGCAGTGTTGACCGTGAGGGGC
>DHLZ01000318.1:389-23098 GCA_002405515.1 Planctomycetaceae bacterium UBA4655 | reverse complement strand
TATCCCGGGCCTTGAGTCTGGAAAATAACGGAAGCCCGAGGCGCAAGTTTCCCTGCAGGGCGTGTCTGGTAAATAACGGAAGCCCGAGGCGCAAGCCGAGAGGGGAGTTGAGGAAATCCCCGTGAGCTGACGCCACGCCAACGCCCCTCTCGGCTCGCGCCTCGGGCTTCCGTGCAACTGATCGCCGCCCAACGTACCTCCATTATCCTGACACTCGACCATGAGCACCGCCTCCGCCTCATCCGCAATCATCACCGCCATCGATCGGCTCCTGAAGCTGGCGATCGACAATGGCGCGAGCGAGGTCCGACTCTCGGGCGGCGTCGCCCCGATGCTCCGCATCGGCGACCAGGT
Organism: Planctomycetaceae bacterium UBA4655; assembly: GCA_002405515.1. Taxonomy (GTDB): domain Bacteria; phylum Planctomycetota; class Planctomycetia; order Pirellulales; family UBA1268; genus UBA4655. Next base: position 22,744 of record DHLZ01000318.1, on the reverse strand, counting down.
GAGGCCGCTGAAGACGAAGCCCCTCACGGGCGACGAGGTGTCGGCGATGGCAGCGGCCGTCATGCCCGCGGCCGCCGATCCGGCGGGCTTCCAGTTCACCGCCGCGGCGGGCCGCTGCTCGGGCACGCTTCTCGACGTCGCGGGCACGAAGGTGCTCGTCCTTCGGCTTGGTGTCCTTCAGCAAGCCGCAGCCGAGCCCCCGCCGGGGCCCGCCGACGACGATCCGCCGCTCGAGCTCGACATCGCCGACGAGAGCCTCGCCGGGCGGGCCGCGGCGAACGCAGCCGCCATCGCCGCGGGCCAGGCTCCGTCCACTCCCCGCGTCGCCACCGGCACGATCCAGATCGACAAGCTGCTCAACGCGGCCGTGAAGAACGGCGTGAGCGACATTCACATCACGACCGGCCTGCCGCCCGTGTTCCGGATCGACGGCCACATGAAGCCGCAGGCCACGAAGGTGCTCACGGCCGACGACACGAACGCCCTCATGAAGGCGATCACGCCCGAGCGGTGCCAGGCGGAACTGGCGGAAAAGGGGGGCTGTGACTTCGGTTTCGCCTTCGGCGACATGGCCCGCTTCCGCGTGAGCGTGTTCAAGCAGCGCGGCAGCATCGCGATGGTGCTGCGGCAGATCCCCAACAAGATGCTCACGCCCGAGCAGCTCGGCGTTCCCGAGGTCTGCAAGAAGATGGTGATGCGACCCCGCGGCCTGTTCCTCGTGACCGGTCCGACCGGCTCCGGCAAGTCGACCACGCTCGCGAGCCTCCTCAACTACATCAACGAGACCGTCGATCACCACATCATCACGATCGAGGACCCGATCGAGTTCTACCACTCCTCGAAGAAGAGCACGGTGAACCAGCGGGAGGTCGGCACAGACGTGCCGAGCTTCTCGGAGGCGCTTCGCCGCGCCCTGCGGCAGGATCCCGACGTGATCCTCGTCGGTGAGCTTCGCGACCTCGAGACGATCGAGGCGGCGATCTCCGCGGCCGAGACGGGGCACGTCGTCTTCGGCACGCTCCACACCACCGGCGCCCAGGGCACCGTCAACCGCATCATCGACGCCTTCCCGACGAACCAGCAGGAGCAGATCCGCACGCAGCTTTCGACGGCGGTGATCGGCGTGGTGAGCCAGGCGCTCCTGCCGAAGATCGGCGGCGGCCGCTGCGCCGCCTACGAGGTGCTCGTCTGCACGCCGGCGATCGGCAACCTCATCCGCGAGAACAAGACCTTCCGCATCAACTCCGCGATCCAGACCGGCGCGAAGCTCGGCATGCGGCTCCTCGACGACGACCTCTTCCGGCTCTGGAGCGAGAAGAAGGTGTCCGAGGAGGACGTGCTCGCGAAGTCGCAGAATCCCGACGACCTCGCGCTGAGAATTTCCAACGCGAAGCGGGGCGTCTTCGAGGACGCGGAGACCGTCGCCCGGCGGGCCCAGAAGGAACAGCGGGAGTAGCAGCGACCATGGCCCTCAAGCGACTCGGTCAGATCCTGATGAACCTCGGCCTCATCGACGAGCAGCAGCTCGCGGTGATGCTCGACGAGCAGGTCCAGCGGGGCGGCGAACTGCTGGGCAGCGTGGGCGTTTCGCTCGGTTTCTTCAGCGAGGAGCAGCTCGGCGAGGCGCTCGCCGAGCAGTGGGGCACCTCGTTCGTCACGCTCTACGACCTCGAGATCAGGCAGGAGGTCGTCCATGCGATCAGCGAGCCGATGGCCCAGCTCTACCGCGTGATCCCGATCGCGCTCGAGGGCAACCGGCTCACGATCGCCTCGTCGGAGCCGCAGAAGATCCAGATCGCCGACGAGCTGCGGACGCTCCTGGGCTACGACATCCACGTCGTCGTCGCCACCGGGGCGGAGATCACGAAGGCGATCGAGAAGAGCTACTCGTCGGAGACCGAGAGCGTCGAGTCGCTCGTGGACGACCTCGAGCACGACGACGCCCTCGCGGCGGCGGCGGCCGCCGCCGGCTCCGGCAAAGACGGGCCGACCGACCTCACGAGCATCGAGGCCCTCGCCGAGAGTGCGCCCGTCCGCAAGCTCCTCAACATGGTGCTCCTGCTCGCGATCCGCGACGGGGCGAGCGACATCCACTTCGAGCCGTTCGAGCACGAGTTCCGGATCCGGATCAAGGCCGACGGCGTGCTCTACGAGATGGTTCCGCCGCCCAAGCACCTCGCCTTCGCGATCACGACCCGCATCAAGGTCATGGCCAACCTCGACATCGCCGAGCGACGTCTGCCGCAGGACGGCCGGATCGAGCTCAACGTCGGCGGCCACCCGGTCGATCTCCGCGTGAGCGTGCTTCCGACGCTCTTCGGCGAGAGCGTCGTGATGCGGGTGCTCGACCGGGGCGTCGTGTCGCTGGAGCTCGGGAAGGTCGGCATGGAGGAGGAGATCCTCCGGCGGTTCCGCGAGGTGATCGTTCGCCCCAACGGCATCGTGCTCGTCACCGGCCCCACCGGCTCCGGCAAGACGACGACCCTCTACTCCGCCCTCTCGGAGCTCAACACGCCCGACGACAAGCTCATCACCACGGAAGACCCGATCGAGTACGACATCGACGGCATCGTGCAGGTGCCGATCGACGCGGAGATCGGCAATTCGTTCGCCGCCTGCCTGCGGGCGATCCTGCGGCAGGATCCCGACCGCATCCTCGTGGGCGAGATCCGCGACGTGGAGACCGCCGAGATCGCCGTGCAGGCCTCCCTCACCGGCCACATGGTCTTCTCCACCCTCCACACCAACGACGCCCCCTCCACCATCACGCGGCTCCGCGACATGGGCGTTCCCCCGTTCCTCATCACGGCGACGGTCGAGGCGATCCTCGCCCAGCGGCTCGTGCGGCGGATCTGCACGGGATGCCGCGAGGAGGTGATCCCCGGCGCCGACGTGCTCGCCGACCTCGAGGTCACGAGCGACCAGGTGGCGGGCAAGAAGTTCTACCGCGGCAAGGGCTGCGACAGGTGCAACCACAGCGGCTACAAGGGGCGGCTCGGCCTCTTCGAGCTCCTGATCATGAACGACGCCCTCCGCGACATGGTGATGCGGAACGCCTCCACGGAGGACCTCCGCGACGCCGCCAGGAAGGCGGGCATGATCACGCTCCGCGATTCCGGCATGAACAACATCTTCCTCGGCAACACGACGGCCGAGGAGGTCATCCGCGAGACGATCCTGGAGGCCTGAAGCGATGCCCACCTTCCAATACGAAGCGATCGACGCGGCGACCGGCAAGGAGGTCCGCGACGTCGTGGAGGCCACGACGGAGGCCGAGGCCCAGGCCACGATCCGCTCGATGGGCTACATGGTCACGAAGCTCAAGGCCCAGCGGGCGAAGGCCGCCCCGAAGGCGGGCAGCCACAAGCCGGGCCGCACCTTCGCGATCGGCGGCGTGAAGTCGAAGGACCTCACGCTCTTCACCCGCCAGCTCTCGATCCTCCAGGACGCCGGCCTGCCGATCCTGCGGAGCCTCCGGATCCTCGCCGAGATGCAGAAGCCCGGCCGGCTGAAGAACAGCCTGCTCGACGTCTGCGACGAGATCGAGGGCGGGGCCACTCTCTCGGAAGCGCTCTCCAAATCCCCGAAGGCCTTCGACCGGCTCTACTGCAACATGATCCGGGCCGGCGAGGCGGGCGGGGCGCTCGAGGTGATCCTGCGGCGGCTCTCGGAGTTCATGGAGCGGAGCCAGTCGCTCAAGCGAAAGGTGAAGGGGGCGATGGTCTATCCGATCGTCGTCGTGAGCGTGGCCGTCGGCATCCTCACGTTCATCATGATGAAGATCGTGCCGCAGTTCAAAAAGATCTTCGACGATTTCGGCAGCACCCTCCCGCCGATGACGCAGCTGCTGATCGACATCTCGAACTGGGTGGTGAACTACTGGTACCTCATCCCGGCGATCCCCTTCGGCATCAACCTCGTGATCAAGGCGATCAAGCTCGTGCCCTACGGACGCTTCGGCTGGGATCTCTTCATCCTCAAGGCGCCGATCTTCGGCCAGCTCGTCGAGAAGAACATCCTCTCCCGCTCCACCCGCACGCTCGGCACGCTCCTCTCCAGCGGCGTGCCGATCCTGGAGGCGCTCAACATCACCCGCGAGACGTCGAACAACATGATGTTCGAGCGGCTCTTCTCGAAGGTCTCGGAGTCGATCCGCGACGGCGACGCGATCGCGAAGCCCCTGAAGGAGCATTCCGCCCCGCCGCTCAACGCCGTGGCGATGCTCTTCTGGACGGTCTTCGTGCCGGTCATCGGCGCCCTGCTCTACATGACCCGCTACAAGAAGCGGGTGGTGGACGACCTCGTCGTGAACATGGTGGACGTGGGCGAGGAGTCGGGCGAACTCGACACGATGCTCTACAAGGTGGCCGACACCTACGACGAGGAGGTGGCGGTGCTCACGGAGAGCCTCACGAGCCTCATGGAGCCGCTCCTGATTATTTTCCTCGGCGGCGCCGTCGGCTTCATCGTGATCGCCCTCTTCATGCCGCTCATCAAGCTGATCCAGGACCTGTCATGACGGCCAGACGAAACCACGCCACGATCCCGTCACCCCGTGGGCACGGGCACCGCCCCGCTCACGCAACCCGCTTCGTTCACGCAACCCGCCCCGCCTCCGGAAGCCCGAGGCGCAAGCCGAGAGGGGTGTTGACCTGCTCGTGCGAAAACGGCCGAACCCCACCTGGCTTCACGCTCACCGAACTGCTCGTGGCGGTGTCGATCGTCCTCCTGCTCATGGCGTTGGTCGGGTCCGCCGTCTCCGCCGCCCGGTCCAGCCAGCGGGTGCAGGCCACGCAGGCCCTGATCGCGAAGCTCGACCGGGTCGTCCAGCAGCACTACTCGTCGTACGCCTCGCGGCCAGTGCCGGGGGCGGCATCGGCGGCGGACCGGGGCACCAGATTGCAACGCCTCGCCACTCATGAACTGCCTGACAACTGGACGACGGTTCAGAACATCGTTTCCGGCACGGCCACAACTGGGGTGCCGCGAACGCCTCCGCAGGCTGCGTATGCGGGCGTGCTGACCACGTTGACGTCAGCCACGGTACCCAACCAGTATGCCGACGCCGAATGCCTGTTCATGATCGTGATGATGGGTGGCGTTGCGGACTGCCTCGACTGTGACGCCCTGGCGACGAGTCAGAAGGGCGACACTGATGGTGACGGAGCCTTCGAGTTTCTCGATGGCTGGAAGCAGCCGATTCGCTACGTGCTCTGGCCTTCGGCGCTGCAGCTGCCGCCTGGCAGCGGGACGTCGTTTTTTTCATCGACGCAGCCCTTCACGGGCGGCACTTCCGCGCCCGCCAAAGGTGGCACGATGCGGCCGCTGATCTTCTCTGGTGGACCACAGCAGCCTTTCCTGCCGCCGGTGATCTCGAACAGCGGGACCCACGTCCGCGCAGGCGCCATCACCAACTTCGACGCGGAGGCCCGGAAATGAACCGCCGCGCAGGCTTCACGCTCGTCGAATTGCTCGTCGTGGCCGGCATCTTCGCCGCCCTCTTCGGCCTCATGCTCAACGGCTTTCGACCCGACGCATCGGGGCAGGTCCGGCGGGACGCCCAGTCGCTCGTCTCGGCGATCCTGGCCGCCCAATCCCGGGCCATCGGCAATCCGGCCGGGGCCGGCCTGATCCTCGAGCCGGCCGGGGCCGCACGGGCGGTCGCCACCGTGTCGGCGGCCGACATGCTGCCGCTGATCATGGGAACATGCACGGGCGGAGTGCCGCCAAGCAACCGCTCCGCCACGACCGCCAACGTGACGATCTCCCCCTCCAACGCCGCCTCTGAAGAACTCGGCAGCGGCTACCGGATCCAGTTCGGCCGTTCGGCCTCCGGCCAGGCGGCCGCGCGATGGATGGATTTCTCGGGCGGCGCGACCGTGAGCTTCCGGACGGCGAGCGGCCAAAATGCCCAGAACACGATCTGGCCCGAACGCGGGGCGGGGCTGCCCGTGCTCATCGCCCGGTATCCCTCCAAGGGGGAGACGCTCGTCGACCTCGCGAAGACCGTGGCGATCGACCTCGGCAGCAGCGGGATCGGCGATGGCGCCGACTTCGCCGCTGCCTGGAGCGACCTGTCCGGCAAGGGAGCGATCGGCCTGACGTTCGACAGCGTCGGCGGTCTGGATGCGGTCATGCAGCAGGTCGGCACGGGCAACGCCACCGCCACGCATCCGTTGTCGCCGGTCTACCTGCTCGTGGCACCGCGGAAAGAGGTCGAGGCCGGCACGGCCCTGGCCAGTCAGCAGGCGGTCTGGGTGGTGATCCATCCGCAGACCGGCCGCGTGTCGGTGTCATCGAACGTTCCCCAAACGGACACGGATGCCACCGCCCTGCGGGCGGCCCGCGCGAAGGCCCGGGCCCAGGCCGTGATCGGAAAGTGACCACCATGCAAGCCAAGCCACCTTTCGCCGCCAGCCTTCACCCACGTGCGGGGCTCACGCTCCTCGAGGTGCTCGTGGCCGGCGGGATCCTCGCCGTGGGCCTGGCGAGCGTGGCGGCCCTGCTGCCGGCGGCCGCAGCCCGGTTCGGCCAGGCCACCCAGCAGGATCGGGCCGGCATGCTGGCGGCCAATGCCCGTGCCGATTGCGTGGCTCGCGGCCTGGTGGCCGCCGACATCTTTTCCAGTTCGACCACGGCTTGTGTCTTCGGTGAACTGGCCGCAGTGTCGAGGCCGGGGATCGCCGGCCCTTCCGGGACGCTCGCTCAGCGGGCCGGCACCACCACGTTCCAAATGGCCGAAGATCCCTCCTTTCGCTGGGGCGGGATGCTGGCCCGCCCGCCCGGAACTGCGGTGACAAGTGCCGCGTCCGGGCTGCCCTACACGCTGAGCATCGCCGTCTTTCGCAAAGCCCCGACGTTCAGCAACCCGACGATCACTCTGACCGGCACTAGCACATCCCCACGGTTTCAGTTGACGCCCGGAACCAACACGGGGCTGCGCGATGAGGGAAACCGCCGCCGGTTTCTTCCGGCCTGTTCCCATGTGCTCACGGTCCAGAATCCCCCGCGCTGGGCGCGGGTGACGTCGTCGTGGACGATGCCCGGGCCCATCACGTCGGGGTCGGAAAATGTGAACGGCCGACGTTCGTTCGTCGTTCTCGATCCCAACCCCCTGACCGGTAGCGGCACGACCGTCAATGTCATCGGCTTCGAAGGTCTGCTGCGGGTCGATCAGTACCCCGTGACGCTCGACTGACCTCCCCAAGCGAAAACCAACCCCATGCATCCTCGCCATCGATCGGCCGACCGCCGGGGCATGCTGCTGCTGCTCGTGCTGACGGCCCTGTCGTTCTTCCTCCTCCTCGGGGCATTCCTCATCATCTCGGCGGTGCGGGCCCGGACGGCTGCCCGGGCCTTCGCCAACGCCACCCAGGCCGCCGCCGTGGATGGCATCCAGTCGCGGACACTGCTCGACGAGGCCCTCCTGATCGCCCTTCGCGGCTCCAAGGACACGAACGTGAGAACGCGGATCACCGAGAGCATCCTCGGCGACAAGTACGGCACGGCCGGGTCGGGAACGGGTACGGTCTCGCTCGCCTACAATCCCGCCTCTCCGCTCCTGACGGCCACCGCGACCGGGCTGACGCTCGGCCGTCTGCACGGCCGCGTGCTCACGATCGTGCCCAATCCGGCCGTCGGCGGTCCCGTGAGCTTCCGCACCGTCGGCGGGACGGGCTCCACGGTGTTCCTGGCCAACACGCCGCTTCGGCCCGGCTTCCCGCCGGCGACGTTGCCCACGGTGAGCGCCGCCTACCCCGCCTTCGTCAACGGCCGCGAGTTCTCGTTCACGGGCTCGGCCACGACCGGCACCACCGCGGCGGAGCCGTGGGATGCCTACGACGCCAGCAATCCGTGGCTGGCCCAGCCCGTGTTGAGCGGGAGCGACGGTCAGGTCACGGGGTTTCGACGGGTATCGTTCAGTGGCACCTCGGCGGCGACCGTCGACAACGACAACGACGGCATCGCCGACGGCGTGTGGCTCGACGGCGTTCTTCCCTCCCGGCCGTCGCCCAACGGCACCTTTTCCTACCGGGTCTCCTATCTCGTGCTCGACCTTGATGGACGGATCAACATCAATGCCGCCGGCATGCCCGACCGGGCCCAAGGCCCCTACACCGGCTCGCCTGATGTGCCGCTCGGCATGGGCTACGGCCCCGCCGATCTCGACCCTTCGCTCGTCGTCAGCACCACGCCGTCGCTCCCCTCGGCCACCGGCACGTCGGCGTTTACGGGCTCCGGCGCAGCCACCCCGACCGATCTCTGGTATGCGAATTTCCTCAGCAGCAGCGGCTCGACCTCCGCGGGCGTGGCGACGGACTCGCAACGGCGGCCGCCGCCGGGAATTGCCCTCGTCGGCCGTTACGGCCGCGACGGCGTGCCAGGAAGCCCCGGCGACGACACGCGTGGCGGCCAGCAGACGACCGGGACCTCCACGGATCCCGCGAGGTATGCCCTCACGGTCGCCGGCACGAATGCCGCCGCCGACCTCAAGGGTCAGATGCGGGTTTACATGACCGCCGCGAGCGGCACGGTCACGCCTTCGCTCACGTTCTTCGTCGCCCAGACCGGCACCGATGCGGCGGACGATCCCTACGAGGTTCGGCTGGTGGATGGCGGACCGCGGCCGGCCGTCGCCGTCAGCGGCAGCGTTCCGTTCAACGACGACAACCCCTTCACCCTGTCGGAACTGGAGCGGGTCCTGCGGGCGAGCGACGCCGATGCCGCCACGCTCCCGCCGCGTCTGGCCGCCGGGCTGTCGAGCGTCGCGCAGGCTTCCCGCATGCGGATCACCACCGACAGCTGGGACACGCCGGCGATCACCGGCAGCGCTGCAGCGCGGATTCAAGCGGAATTGTCGGGAACCAGCATCGCCTCGCTCGCGTATCCCTGGACGAATGCCAACGCCGCGTCGCCCGACGTGGCCGCCGGGCTGCGGTTCAACCTCAACCGCCCGCTCACGACCGCGGCCCAGACGCAGGAATACTGCAAGGGCCTCTACACGCTGGTCAGGGCGCTGGATTCGAACCTTTCGGCCCAGCAGGCCGCCCAGTGGGCGGTGAACGTATGCGACTTTCGCGACGACGACTCGAGGATGACGGGGTTCGAGTACGACACGAATCTCGGGAACGGCTGGAACGTCGATGGAGACCTTGCCACGACGAACGACTCGGACCGGGCCGTCGTCTGGGGCGTGGAACGGCCGGACCTGCTCGTCGCCGAGACGGCGGCCTGGAGAGAGACGACGAGCGGATCCTCGCAGCTCTTCGTCAATCTCGTCCGTCCGCCGTGGACCGCCTCCATCATCACCACCGGATCGACCGTCGCTTCCGTGGAGCGACTCGACCCGACGCTCGGGGCCGGCAACAATCTGGCGATTGCCAGCTCGACCGGTGGCAGCCCGGTCTGGCAATTGAGATTTTCCGGCTCCGCGATGTCGCCGGGCACGGCGGTGGTTCAGTTCACGGCGGTGAGCGGATCGACGACCCAGAATCAGCGGGTCTTGACCGGCACAGGCGTGACGACCGGCACCTCCACGATCCTCGGCGGGGCCACGGCCGTCGATGCGTTGGCTCCGGGAGGCCAGTGCATCGTCGCGCCGGCCAATCCGCAGTTCTTCAACGTGACCGCCAGCCCGGCCCGGTGCACCGTGAGCCAGGGCGGGACATTCGCCCCCGCTGCCGGCATCACCTCGGGCACGGTGTGGCTGGAGCGGTTGGCCGACCCTACCCGTGCCAATGGAATCGACAATCCCTACGTGGTCGTGGATGCCGCGCCGTTCTCGGTCTGCGCGTACGCCGCGCCGGCGACGCCCACCCTTCAAACACAGCCTCGCCCCTCCTCGGGTGCTGCCCCGAGTGTGTTTTGGAGATCCCCGGCGACGTGGAATACGGTCACGGGAACGGGCATCGGCTCGTACAACGTCTCCGGGACGGCTTCGTGGTTCCATTGGCCCAACCGGCCATTCGTCAGCCAGGCAGAACTCGCGCTCGTGCCGGCCGACAGTTCGCGGGACCTGCTGCGAAACTATGACGTTTCGACATCGTCGACAACGTCACTGGTTTCCGGAACGACGGCATTGGCGGGCATGCTGCTCGACGCCACGTACGTGCCGAGCCGATTTGCGGGCTGTGGCACAACGGTCACGAGCAGCACGATCGCGTCCTGCGGCCTGGATCGGCTGAACGCGAACCAGTTCTCGGCCTGGCGCGAGCCAGGCCGAGTCAACGTGAACACGATCCCGACGGGCACGTCGAGCGCGGTGACCATCGACTCGCTCGTGTGGGCGACGCTCCTCGGAGGCACCTCGCTGCCGCTCACGAGCGGAACGGTGACGGTGAACCCGTTCGTCCCCAGCGGCACCAACGCGGCCACCCCGGCGACATCCACGGCGCGGCTGCTGTCGCTCAGCGGCACGGCGGCGCGGCCGATGGCGACGGGATCCTTCGGGGCCGGCGATTCCGCCCTGCGCGACCGGAACCCATTCTTCACCTACGCCACCGCGATCCGCCTCGCCAACACGGCGACGATCCGCTCGCACGTTTTCGCCATCTGGATCACGCTGGAGACGACCGACTCGGGCGACGACTCCCGCACCTGCCACCGGCTGTTCGCGATCGTGGATCGGTCGATTCCCGTCGGGTTTCGCGAGGGGGAAAACCTCAATGTCCGCGACACGATCCGGCTGCGACGGTTCCTGGAGTGACGCCATGACGGCACGGAAACGATTCCCCGCCGCGTTCCGGCCGGGCTTCAGCCTCACGGAGCTGCTCGTCGCTTCGGCGGTGGCGCTTTTCGTGATGTTGGGCGTGGCCACGATGATCGGCGCCTTCGGCCGCGCCGCCTCGCAGAGCCAGGCCCTCGTGGCTCTGGCGGGCCGGATGCGGGGCACCGCCTGGCAGCTGCGGCAGGACCTGTCGGGCGTGACGGTGGATCTGGTGCCCTGGGTGCGGCCGGAGTCGAACAGCGGCTACTTCGAGCTCCTGGAAGGCCCCCAGGCCGACACCACCGCCCCGGCCGGCCTGGTCGGCGACACCGACGACATCCTCCTCTTCACGACCCGGGCGGTCGCGGGGCCGTTCGTGGGTCGGTTTGGATCCAATTCCACCATCGAGTCGGACTGCGCCGAACTGGCCTGGTTCTGCCGTCAGGCCGCCGATCAGCCGCTGCCCGGGACGACGCTCTTCAACCTCTACCGCCGGCAGCTGCTGGTGGTGGGCGGCGCGGCCACGCCGGTGGCGGTGACGGACCTGGTTGGTTCGAATTCGACGCCGCTCTACGACCTCTCGCTGCGGCGGGAAGGGGCCTCCGCCGTACCCAACACGCTGGCCGATCTGACGAAGCGGGAGAATCGCCTGTTCCTCGCGAGCGGCACCGGCCAGCTTCGCAGCGGCACGTTTCCCTATGCCGTGGTCACCGACGGCACGGCCCGCCTGCCGTCGGCCGCCACGTTCGACAATACCGACCGGGTCTGGGAGGACGTTCTTCTGACGAACGTGATCTCCTTCGACGTCCGGGTTTTCGATCCGCAGTCGCTGCCGAACGCCGACTACGTCCAGCTCTCCGGCTCCACCGGCGCGACCAGCACCCTGCTCAGCGCCGCAGACACCCGATCGGGGCTGTCCCGCACGTACGACACCTGGAGCCTGCATTACGAGTTCAACGGTATCGACGACGACAACGACGGCGTGATCGACGAGGGTACGGACGGGCTCGACAACAACAACAACGGCGTCCCCGACGATCCGGCCGAATACGAGACCTCGCCGCCATACCCCGTGCCTCTGCGGGGCATCGAGGTGCGGATCCGCTGCTTCGAGCCGTCGAGCAGGGAGGTGCGGCAGATGACCGTGCGACATTCCTTCGTCCCAAAGTAGCCCCGGGGCGGTACACTTCAATGGTGGCCCGAGCGGCCGCTCCCATCACCGAAGATTTCGCCATGCGTCCCAATACATCCATTCGACGCTCGAGAAGCCGCCGCGGGTTCACGCTCATCGAGCTGTTGGTCGTCGTCGCCATCATCGCCATGCTCTTCGCCCTCGTCCTGCCGGCGATTCAGATGGCCCGGGAGGCGTCGCGGCGGGCGAGTTGCGGGAACAACCTCAAGCAGATTGCCTTGGCCTGCGAATCGCATGTCACGTCGCTCGGTCACTATCCGACGGGCGGGTGGGACTCGGCCCCCACCACGATCTTGATGATCGGCCCCGGCGGCGGCAGCGACTGGCGGCAGCCCGGCGGCTGGGGCTACACGCTCCTGCCGTATATGGAACAGCAGGCCGCGTTTGACAGCCCAACCACGTCCGGAACCATGCCCGTGCCCGCGTATGCCTGCCCGACGCGGCGTGGGTCGTCCCTCCTCGCGGGCACGCTCCTCATGACCGACTACGCCGGCAACCGGGGCTCATGGGCTTCGTCACCGGCGACGCCGACGGCGACGGACACCAACCGCGACACGACGTTCGGAATGCTGCCGACTGTGGGCAGTATCCCGACATCGTATCCTTCGGACACTTCGGAACTGCAGAAAAACCTGACGATAATGACCGGCACGCTCAACGCTGTCCAATCCACGTTCGTGAGCGGGCTCTCCGTTCCGACCGGCGGAGTCATCTTCATCGGCAGTTCCCTCCCGCCCGCACGGATCCGAGACGGTGCCTCGAACACCTACCTCTTCGGTGAGAAATACGTGCCGCCGGCGTTCCTGGCGACAGGTGGAACCGGTTACAATGTCGTCGCCTTCGCCGGGGATTCTCCCGACACGCTCCGGGGAGGCCATCGCCCTCCGGAAAGCGACTCCACCCCGTGGCATGATTCCCGCAAGGGGGCCTTCGGCGGGCCGCATCCGGGCGTCTTCAATGCCGCGTTCTGCGACGGCTCCGTGCGGACCATCAACTTTACGATCGAACCGCAGACGCATTTCCTTCTCGCCGCCCGCGAAGACCGCCAGGCGGTTCGCCCTCCGGACTGAGCTGCCTATAACACTCCCGAGGCGAAAGGCCCGGAGGAGCGTCATGCAGGCTGCGACCGTTGTTTCGCGATCCAAGAAACCGTCCATCGGCCCCGCGACCGCCGTTCCGGAACCGACGGCAACCCCTTTGCTCGCCGTCGATCTCGGTGATGCCCGCACGCGGCTCGTGGGCCATCCGCTCTACGGCCTCGTCGATACGCCCGAGCGGCTGCGGGCGTTCATGGCGGTGCACGTCTTCGCGGTCTGGGATTTCCAGAGCCTCCTGAAGGCGATGCAGCAGCGGCTCACCTGCACGTCGCTCCCCTGGCTGCCGACGCCCGACCCCGAGGCCCGCCGGCTCGTCAACGAGATCGTGCTCGAGGAGGAGAGCGACGAGCTGCCCGACGGCGGCCACGCCTCGCACTTCGAGCTCTACCTCGACGCCATGCGGCAGGCGGGGGCCGACACCGGGCCGATCGAACGGCTGCTCGCCGGGCTCGCCGAGGGCCTGCCGCTCGCGCAGTCGCTCGAACGCTCCGGAGCCCATCCGGCCGCGGCCGCGTTCGTCGCGAAGTCGTTCGAGGTGATCGCTTGCGGCGAGACGCACCGGATCGTGGCCGCCTTCACCCACGGCCGCGAGGACGTGATCCCCGACATGTTCCGCAATCTCGTCGGCCAGCTCGCCGCGGCCGACCCTGCCCATTGGGGCCGGTTTCGCTTCTACCTCGAGCGGCACATCGAGCACGACGACGACAAGCACGCGCCGCTCTGCCGCAGGATCCTCGCGAGGCAGTGCGGCGACGACCCGGTGAAGTGGGCCGAAGCCTCCGCGACCGCCCGCGAGTGCCTCGAAGCCCGCATCGCGCTCTGGGACGCGATCGCGGTGGCGGTCAGCCGCTGAGATTCAGGCGGACGGCGATCCGACCGCCCAGCACGGGAAATCCAACCCTGCCAGCCCGCCTTGACAAAATACTGTACGCACGTATACATTTCACGACCTCGCCAGCTCCGGACACGACCGCCTCTTGTCCATGCCGACCATATCCGCCTTTTTTGGCATCTTTATTCGCATGTACTTCGCCCCTGGGGAGCATGGGCCTCCTCACTTTCACGCGTACTACAACGAGTTCAAGGCCACTGTCGATATTCGCACGTGCGAGATTCTTGATGGATCACTTCCTCCCAAGCAGCGTAAACTAACGACAGCATGGGCCGAACTGCATCAGGACGACCTGATTGCAAACTGGGCCCTGGTCATGAGCGGCAGACGGCCGCGGCGGCTACCGCCACTGCGATGAAAACCCTTACAGGAAGCGACGAATGTCCCCGGCAGTCATCAAAGTGGTGCCGAATCAGGATTTTTCACTGACCGTCACGTTTGATAACGGTGAAGAAGGCGTGCTCGACATGAAGCCCCATCTTGGCTTCGGCGTTTTCCAGGAAATCGCCGATTATGACCAGTTCCGCCATGTTCGTGTCTCATATGACACCATTGAATGGGACTGCGGCATCGACCTTGATCCTGAGTTTGTCTACCGCCAGTGCACCGCCAAATCACCGGCGTAACGCTGCCTCGGGTTGGATGAGGTTAGGGATTCAGACCGAGAACGCTCCTCGCGGCTCTCGCTTCCGTGCATGGATGGGACGAGACCCTCGGGGCGGTGATTCACCGGGCCGGGAGATTCAGGATCTCGGGGTCGATCTCGACGGGCGAGGCGTAGAGGCCTTCGAGGAGCTTTTCAAACGTGAGCTCGGTCGGGGCGACCGCGGGCCCCTTGTTTTCCTGCTCGGGCTTTCCGGCCTTGTCCCTGCTCCCGGCCGGCGGTTCGATCGGCCCGCCGTCGGCGGCCCTGGCGACGACCTGAAAGAGCTTCATCCGGATCGCATCGCCCACGAGCAGGTCGGGCAGCGGGCCGTGGCGGAACGTGTAGTCTGGAAAGCAATAACGCTTCGTCTCCGGTTCCGCGGAGAGCGTCAGTCCCGCGCGGGCGAGGTCGAGCAGCTCGCCGATGACCTCCCGCTGCCCTCGCGCGTGGCCGCCGTCGTTGCGGTTTGCGACCCAGGCCCGCTCCCAGAGGATCGCCTGGCCGCGAAGTCCGTCCACGAAGTCGGTCTTCACCGCGTTCACGCCCGGTGGTGAATCGACGACGGCCGCCGCCGCCACGAGCATCATCATGCCGTTGCGGCGTCCGACGAGCGCCGAAAGGTCGGCCTTCCTGCGATCGGGGTCGAAGGCCTTCGCCGCCTCGATGAACGACGTCCAGGCGAAGTCGGGATTCTTTCTCTCGAGCCAGAACCAGCCGAGCAGGAAGTGGTACTCCCCCGCCCGCTCCGCCCGGCCGGCCTCGCGGTCCGGCAGCCGCGCCCAGGCCACGAGCTTCTCCGGCAGGTCGTCGGGAAAGAGCGAATCGACGTCGCTGCGAAAGCCGCGATCCGCATCGTAGCTCGCCGGGCAGGTCTGCACGGGACTCAGGAGAAACTCCCCGTCGTAGAGCCGCTGCGGCATCGACCGGCGTGCCTCCACCTTCCCCTTCGCCCATGCATCGAGCGATGCGGCCACCGCCGCCTCCCGAAACTCACCCTCCCGGCGGAGGCCGGTCGAGGCCTTCGAGATGGTCGCGAGGTGGTCCATGACGTCCTTCCTCGCCCGCTCCAGTTCCTTGCCTGGCGAGAAGGCGTAGCTGCGGGCGTAGTCCTCCGAAAGATCGATCGCCGGCAGCACGTAATGCATGAACTGGTCGATGAGCCTGCGAAAAAGGAAGCTCGCGGAGTCGCGAAGCCCGGCCGCCCGCAGGACCGAAGCCTGCTCCGACTGGAGCATGATCAACCGCTTCTGTTCCTCCAGGATCGACTGAAGATCCCGGGAAAACTTCTCGAGCTCGGACGGCGTCGGAACGCGGTCGAACAGCTCGAAATCGAACAGCCGCCTGCCGTTGGACGCCTCGGTGGGCCTGCCGCCCACGGACTCGCCGGCTTGATCCGCCGACGCCAGCCGCACGAGCTCGTCGTAGAAGACGAGCGACCGGTGGAAATGCCCCGTCTTCGCGAGCCTCCTCGCAGACTGGAGTTGCATCGCGAGGATGACGTCGCGCTTCCTGCGATCGGAACGCGCCTCGAGCATCAATTTCGCGTAGTCGCCAAAGAGCCGGTTCCGCAGCGCCGACTCCAGCCCGACTTCCGCCTCCGAGCCGACGAACACCGCATCCGGAATCTTCGCCGGCGGGGCTTCCTTGCCAGCCGCCTGCAGCCCGAACGCCGCCTGATCGATCGCGGGCAGGCAGGGGTGGAGCGCGGCGACGGCGGGCAGAAACTCCGTGGCGATGTTCCTCCGCAGCTTCTGGTAGTCGGCCTCCGTGTAGACCTGCGATTCGTCGATCGCCTTCCGTCCGTCCGGATTTCGAAATTCGAGCCGCCGGGTCGCCGCCGCTGCCGAAGCGGCCGCCGGTCCCGGCGCCGGCCCGCCGGACGCCGCGAGGCCGGCGTTCGTGACGATCGTGCCGCGGGCGTCGGTGAGATAGCGGAATCCGTAGACCTGGTAGATGAGCCGGAGATCCTCTCCGGGAAGCCAGGGCAGCGACCAGCCCTTCTCCCCGAGGATCTCCAGGGCGATCTGGCCGGCGTTCGCCCCGCGACCGGCCTGCCGCGACCGCTGCTTCGCCTTCACGAGCTCCCCGAACTTCGCCGGCACGTACTGCGGGTCCTTGAACGCCTTGCGGATCTCGGCGGTCGCCTGCTCCTTCGAGTAGCCGCAGTCGACGAGCACCGACTCCAGCAGCCGGCCCGCGGACGTCGCAAGCACCATCGCGTCGGGAATCGCGTCGATCGTGAGGGGAACGTGCCCGTCGATGCCGGGATAGCGGACCACGAGCTCCTTCGTGTCCTGCCGAAACTCGACGATGCTGCCGTTCGCGTCGTCCAGCACGAGGAACGGCTGGCCCGACGTCCCCGACCGCTTGAACATGAGCGTCGGCCGCAGCTTGTCGTCCGACGACATCACGACGAGCGGGTTGAGACGGGTCGATCGCTCGCCGGGTCGAAGTCCCGTGAGGTCGACGAGCGGGTGGTTCGTGCGGTCCCTGGCCAGGACGAACTGCTGCATCCTCTCGAGCACCTTCGGATGCGACGGAAACGGATCCCGCTCCAGCTGATCCACGAGGAAGTCGAGGTCGTTGGACGTCCGGCTGAACTTGCCCTTCGACAATCCCGACGCCTTGCGGACGCAGAGTTTCGGAACCCGCCGGCGAAGGATGGAATCGACGGCCGCGATCGGCAGATCGTAGAGGGCGAACTCGTGCGGCCCGAGCGACCAGGTCGTGATCGGCCGGAGCTTCGCGAAGAAGGCGGCGAAAAAGGCGGCGTCGGGATCCTTCAGCTCCTCGGCGGCCGGCGTCCGGTAGAGCAGCCGCAGGTATTTCTTGTCCCACTCCCCCTTCGGATCGAGGTGGACGAAGGCCGAGGTCGGCCTGCCGGCCTCGTCGTCGATCTCCATGAGGAAGAACCGGCCGTACATCAGCCGGAACGGCTTCGACCTCGCATCGACCCCCTTCAGCACGAATCCCGACCCGACCTCGCCGCCCGTGTCGGCCGGCTCCGGTGCGAGAAAGTCGCCATACCGCTCCTCCATCGCGAGCCTGTGCGTCAGGACCGCCTTCATGAACTCGACCGGCGCATGGTGCGGCAACACCGGGCCACTGCCCGACCACGACAGGTCGAGCAGAGCGGCGTTGATCGCCCGCAATTCGGGCCGCACCTCGAGCCGCAGGAAAGTCTCGTTGCGGTCGATCGGCCTCATGAAAAGCCGAATCGCCCTGGCCTCGAGCTGACACGGATCGCGGGCCGCCGCGGCGTCGATCGCCTCGCGGACGATCTCCTCGGAGACGACCTCGCCCAGGCCGCCCGACTCGACCGCGTCGCGGCGCACCGCGATCGCCTGCTGCCCGACCTGGAACAGGCGGACCGCGACGTCGCCATAGACCGGCCGGTCACGAGCCGCGGCAAACGGCTTCCAGGCCTCGAGCAGACGTTTCGCGGCCTCCTTGTACTCGAGCCGTTCCACGAGGCCGGGCTTCTCCCCATCCCCGTCCACCGCCTCGATCGCCCGGAGGGCGTCGACCCAGGGAGACGACTCCGTCGCGGTCGCGAGGATCCTCCTGCGCTCGAGCCGCAGCCGCTCCACCGTCTCCCAGTCGCGGGAATCGGCGGCGGATCGCGCCCGCTCGTGGATCCCGGCGAGCTCCTGCTCGAGCGTCGCGGCCTGCGACGATTGCAGCAGGGCCGAGGCGGCGACCACCACCGACAAAAAAGATGCGATTCTCATCCGGCACCTTCCGGCACCCGCGAGAAGAGATCCGGCCCCGCGAGAAGAAACATCTCGCGTCGGCTACTTCGCCATCGCGAGTTCCTGCTTCTTCCGCTCCTCGATGATCTCCTTCTGGATGTTGCCGGGGGTCGGGCGGTACTTCGCGAATTCCATCGTGAAGACGCCCTGGCCCTGCGTCATGCTCCGAAGGTCGGTCGAGTAGCCGAAGGTCTCCGCGAGCGGAACCTCCGCGATGATCGTCGAGGTGTTGCCCACCGTCTCCGTCGAGATGATGAGGCCTCGCCGCTTGTTGAGCTCTCCCGTGACGGCTCCCTGGAAGTCGGCGGGAACCTCCACCTCCATCTTCATGATCGGCTCGAGGAGCACCGGCTTCGTGGCGAGGAAGGCCTCGCGGAAGCCGGCCCGGGCGCAGATCTGGAAGGCCATGTCGCTGGAGTCGACGTCGTGGTAGCTGCCGTCCTCGAGCGTGGCCTTCACGCCCACGATCGGGAAGCCGGCGATCGGGCCCTTGCCCAGCACCGAGAGGAAGCCCTTCTCCACCGACGGGATGTATTCCCGCGGCACGCGGCCGCCGACGACCGCATCCTCGAAGATGAAGTTCTCGGTGGAATCCTCCGGCAGCGGCTCGAGGTGGCCGATGATGTGGGCGTACTGGCCCGAGCCGCCCGTCTGCTTCTTGTGCTTGTAGTCGTAGGCCGTGCCCCGCGTCGGGGCCTCGCGGTAGCTCACCTTCGGGGCGCCCACGGTCACGTCCACCTTGTATTCCCGGCGGATCCGCTCGACGTAGATGTCGAGGTGGAGCTCGCCCATGCCGGCGATGAGCGTCTCGCCCGTCTCCTCGTCGGTGAACACCCGGAAGGTCGGGTCCTCGCGGGTGAACCGCTGCAGGCCCTTGCTGAGCTTGTCGAGGCCGTCCCGCTGCGTCGGCGTGATCGCCATCTTGATGACCGGCTCGGGCACGAACATGCTCTCGAGCGTGCAGTACTTCGCGTCGGCGGAGTAGGTGTCGCCGCTGGCGGCATCGACGCCCATCACGGCCACGATGTCGCCCGCCTCGGCGGAGTCGATCTCCTCACGCTTGTCGGCGTGCATCCGCACGATGCGGCTGAACCGCTGCTTCTGGCTCGTCCGCTGGTTGATGTAGGCCTCGCCCTTCTTCATCGTGCCCTGGTAGAGCCGCATGAAGGTGAGCTGGCCGTACGGGTCGTCCACGATCTTGAACGCCATCGCCACGAGCGGCTTCTTCGGGTCGGCCTCGAGGTCGAACTTCTCGTCGGCGTTCGACCAGTTCTTCGCGATCACCTTCCGCTCGAGCGGATTGGGCAGGTAGCGGACCACCGCGTCCAGGAGCGGCTGCACGCCCTTGTTCTTGTAGGCGCTGCCGCAGAACACCGGCGTGATGCTCTGGGAGTGAACGGCCGCCTTCGTGACGGCGTGGATCTCGTCCTCCGTCGGCACCTCCTCCGAGAGCAGCTTCTCCATGAGGGAGTCGGAGTACATCGCGAGGTCCTCGAGCAGCTTGTGCCGGGCCTCGGTGGCCTTCTCCTTGTAGTCGGCCGGAATCTCCTCCTCGCGGACCTTCTCCCCCTTGTCGCCGTCGAAGTAGATCGCCTTCATCCGCACGAGGTCGATCACGCCCTCGAGCTTGTCTTCCTTGCCGATCGGGATCTGGTAGGGGATGGCGTGGCAGCCGAGCTTGTCCTTGAGCTGGCCGACGACCCGCTCGAAGTTGGCGCCGGTGCGGTCCATCTTGTTGACGAACGCGAGCCGGGGCACCTTGTACCGCTTCATCTGACGATCGACCGTCATCGACTGGCTCTGCACGCCGCCCACGCTGCAGAGCACGAGGATCGCCCCGTCGAGCACCCGGAGGCTCCGTTCCACCTCGACCGTGAAGTCCACGTGGCCGGGGGTGTCGATGAGGTTGATGCCGCAGTCGCCCCACTGCACGCTCGTGGCGGCGGAGGTGATCGTGATGCCCCGCTCCCGCTCGAGGTCCATGTAGTCCATGGTCGCCCCGTCCCCGTCCCCCTTCACCTCCTGGATCCGGTGGATGCGGCCGGCGTAGAAGAGGATCCGCTCCGAAAGGGTCGTCTTGCCGGAGTCGATGTGGGCCGAGATGCCCATGTTGCGGAGCTTCGTGAGATCCATGGAGCCAGTCACCTGCAGTGCGAAAAAACCGGTGGAAAAACCGTCGGAACCCGACGACAGACCGTAGGAATATACTCGCGCCCAGGGCACCGTGACAGCGGAGCCGTTTCCAGGCGGGAAAATCCAGACCATGAGCGAGCCTGTGGACCACGGCCCGAGCCGTCCGTTCTTCACGACAGTCGTACCGATGGCCGTCTTTCTCGCCGGCAGCCTTCTCGAACCGGTGCCGAGCGGCGGGGGCCTGGCTGGAACCCTCGGCATTCCCTATGCCGCCTACCCGATCGTCTACTCGATCCGGCTGGTGGCGACCCTCATCGCCGTCGCCGCCTGCCGCGGGTCGCTTGCCGGCTGGCTCGGCAAGCCGGCGTGGTGGCCGCCGCTCGTGGGGCTGGCGCTGGCCCTGCCGTGGATCGTGCTCTCGGGCCTCCAGCGGGAGGCGGGCTTTGGCAGCCTGCTCGGCGAGCGGAGCGGCTTCGACCCTTTCGCGGAATTCGGCGAGGGCTCCTGGCAGGCCTGGGCCTTCCTGGCGGTGCGGTTGGTCGGGCTCGTCGTCGTGACACCGATCGTCGAGGAGCTGTTTCTGCGGGGCTTCCTCATGCGGGTCGTCGTTCAGGAGGATTTTTGGACCGTCCCCTTCGGCCTGCTCACGGTCACCTCCGCGGCGACCTGCGCGGTCTACGCGGTCGCCTCCCACCCGGCCGAGGCCGTCGCGGCCGTCGGGTGGTTTGCGATCGTCAGCGGCATCGCCGCCGCCACCCGCGCGCCGATCGATCCGATCCTCGCCCACGCGGCGACGAATCTCGCGATCGGCATCTACGTCCTCGCCACCGGCGCCTGGTGGCTCATGTAGGAACGGAGCCCCCCATGCCGCTTCGTGGCCGTCTCGCTCCGACGCCCACCGGATACCTCCATGTCGGCCACGCCCGCACGTTCGCAATGGCCGCGGCACGGGCCGCCGGGGCCGGGCTCGTGCTCCGGATCGAGGATCTCGATCGTGACCGCTGCCGGCCGGACTACACCGACGCCGCGATCGAGGATCTTCGCTGGCTCGGCTTCTCCTGGACCGAGGGCCCCGACCTGGGCGGGCCACACGGGCCGTATCGCCAGAGCGAACGCACCGGCTGGTACCTCGAAATCTGGAGACGGCTCGCCGCGGAGCGGCTGATCTACCCGAGCCCCCACTCTCGCCGCGACGTCGAGGAGGCGGCGACCGCGCCGCACGCCACGCCGCACGATGACGAGCCGGTCTTCCCCGCCACGCTGCGGCCGGCGGCATGGGATCTTCCGCGGGAACCGGGCGGCGTGGCCTGGCGGTTTCGCGTGCCCGACGGCCGCACGATCGAGTTCCACGACGCGGTTGCCGGCACCGTGCGGCGGACCGCAGGAGTGGACTTCGGCGACTTCGTCGTCTGGCGACGGGACGACGCTGCGGCGTACGAACTGGCGGTCGTCGCCGACGACCACGCCATGGAGATCGCGGAGGTCGTCCGCGGCGAGGACCTGCTCACGAGCACCGCCCGCCAGATTCTCCTCTACGAGTCGCTGGGCTGGCGGCCTCCCGCGTGGTGCCACGTGCCGCTCGTGCGGGATTCGCAGGGCCGCAGGCTCGCGAAGCGGGCGGGCAGCCTCGCCGTCCGCGAACTGCGACGGCGCGGCCTTTCCCCCGCCGACGTCCTCTCTGCCGGCGAACACCCGCCAGGGAAGCCCGACCCCGTACGGAAGCCCGAGGCGCAAGTTTCCCTGCAGGCGAACAGGTGCACCGTACGGAAGCCCGAGGCGCAAGACGAGACGGGAGTTGACGAAACCCCCGCGAGTTGATGCCGCGCCAAACGCCCTCTCGGCTCGCGCCTCGGGCTTCCGGGGATTTCCAGCGATCGCCTGCAGGGAAACTTGCGCCTCGGGCTTCCGGAAATTTCAACGCATCGCCTGCAGGGAAAC
>DHLZ01000318.1:0-132 GCA_002405515.1 Planctomycetaceae bacterium UBA4655 | reverse complement strand
GTCGTGCAGGCGGGCTCGTGCCCGGGCATCAACTCGCGGGGCCTTGTCAACGCCCCTCTCGGCTCCCGCCTCGGGCTTCTGGGGATTTCCAGCGATCGCCTGCAGGGCAACTCGCGCCTCGGGCTGCCGCGG
>DHLZ01000263.1 GCA_002405515.1 Planctomycetaceae bacterium UBA4655 | reverse complement strand
AACAGCCCGCCCGCGGCGGCCGCGACGGCCATCAAGGCCGCGTGCCGCCAGGAGACGTCGTTCAAGCCGAGGGCCGCCCCGATGGCGAAGACTGCAGCGGCCGTCGCGTTGACGACCATCCCGAGCACGTTCTTCACTCCGTTGAGCCGATGGATGTCGCCCAGCCCCAGGCCGGCGAGCATCGCGAGCATGAGGATGCCGATGCCGGCCCCGAAGTAGCCGCCATAGACCGCGACGGCGAACTGCAGCACGCAGGCGAAGCCGACTTGCCGGGCCGTCGGGGCTGCGGCGCGATCGCGAGGTGGGCAGGCGGTGGCCGCGATCCGCGTGATCGCCGGCTGCGCCGAGAACAGCAGGGCCGCCGCCAGGATGAGCCACGGCACGAGGCCGTCGAAGAGCCGCTGCGGCAGCGCCGCCACGAGCCAACCGCCGAAGACCGCGCCCAGGATGCTCGGCGCGAGCAGCCACGACGACCAGGGGGGCTGTCCTTCACGCTCCCGGCGATACGCCCATGCGGCGGCGACCGCGCCCGGCCAGAGGCCGATCGTGCTCGTGGCGTTCGCCGTCACGAGCCGCTCGCTTCCCGCCGGGAGGATTTCGGCGAGCACGGGAAACGTCAGCAGCGTGCCGCCGCCGGCCACGGAATTCACGATCGCCGCGACGAAGGTCACCACCGCGAGCAGGCCGAGATCGATGACGGAGGCGGTGGTCATGCGGCCCGACAGCCTATCCCCCTTCGGCGCCGCAGTCGACGAGCATGAACCCGGCCCAGAAAAACGGGTGCGACGCATCTTCCAGCACGCCGCCGGATGACTGCCTCAATCGCGGCTCCGAGGACGGATCGGGCGGCTCCCTCATGACGACCTCGACCGCCCGCCTCCAGGCGTCCGACGGCGGGGCCGATGCGTCGCGGACGAACTCCTCCACGAGGTCGATCGTCATGCGGCCGCCGACGTTCCAACGGCTCACGAGCGACGTGCGGGCCCCCGCGGCTGCGAGGTCGGTGGCGGCGAGAAACAGCTCGTCCCCCGGCCTCGCCGGCAGCTTCGTCAGGCCCGAAGCGGCCGCCGTTTGGAAACATGGCAGGAGCACGACCGCCGGCCGTTTCTCAGGCGGCTCGAGCCACCCAGCGGGCAGGCCCGGGATCTCCTCGAGCACCACGAGCGTGTCGACGAGCGGCGCGACATTGCCGAGCGGCTGCCCCTGCCCGCGACCGGCGGCCTGCGGCGGCTGGATCACGACCGACTGCGGCAGCGAGGACGCCAGCCGCGACAGCGTCGCCGCGACCTGTTCGGGCGTGTCGCTGCGATGCAGCCGACCGCCCGCGATTCCGACCAGTGCGTGGGGCCGGCGGGGTGCCATCGGCATGACGGCGAGGCTGCGGCTCGGCGCGTAGCGAATGCGGCAGCACTCACGCAACGGCCTGCGATGCTCCGCGGCCTCCCGGCCCGACCCGACCGGCAGCAGCTCGAATGGCAGATACCAGAGCATGCCGTCGGGCACGATCACGAGCTCGTCGATGCCCTCGGCGAGCGACACCCGCGACTGGTCGAAGATTCCCCGCTCGATCCGCTCTGCCGACGACCGCCAGTTCGAATCGGCGAGCTTGTCGGTGCCCACCGGCGTTACGGCGTCGAACAGGCAGAGCTCCTTCGCGAGCGATGCGATGTCGCGGGCGACCGCGGCCGGCTGCCGAACCTGCCAGGTCGTGATCCGCTCGTTCGACTCGAGCGCCGCCAGAAGCCCGGAGGCGTTCCAGTGGAACGACAGCACGAGCTGCCTCGGCTTGAGCTTTTGACGAATTTCGGGGACGGAGAAGAGTGGCGGAAACTCGATGCGGACGGGCTCTCGCCCCGCCGCGACCAGCGAGATGAACCGCGACTGCCTCGCCGAGAGATCGCGGAACGCGTTCCAGTCGGCGGCCTCGCCGGCCGCGACCGGCATCGCATCGCGCTGCCCGGCAGCGGCGTGGACCGCGGCCGAGAGCCGCGTCCGGACGGCGATCACGTCCCCCAGCGTCTTCGCCAGTTGCGGATTCGCGGCGAGCATCGCCGCCC
Source organism: Planctomycetaceae bacterium UBA4655 (assembly GCA_002405515.1). Lineage (GTDB taxonomy): Bacteria > Planctomycetota > Planctomycetia > Pirellulales > UBA1268 > UBA4655. The sequence goes on along the minus strand of DHLZ01000263.1, from coordinate 2,297 downwards.
GCCTCACCGCGTCGGCGGCGGGAAGCTCCGCGGCGTCGGCCGTGACGAGACGAACGATCGCCGTGCGGCGGCCACCGAGCGGCTGCGTGTCGAGCCACCTCGCCCGCTTCGCCGCTTCGGCCGCCACCATGAGCGGCTCGGTGCCGCGTCGCGCCGCCACGGTGGTCCACGCATCGAAGGCCTCGGGCCTGGGAGTCGCGGCGGCGGCGAGCGATCCGAGCGGATCGAGCAATGTCTCGCGCGGTGAGGGATCGGCGAGGAGCCTGGCGAAGAGCACGTCGGCCTGGCGTTCGGAGAAGACCGTCGCCCCGGAAAGCACCGACTGCACGAGACGCTGTGTCTGGAACAGCCTCGGCGAGAGGCCGCGAGCGAGCCCGACGGCCCTGACGAGTTCCGCGTCGCCCTTGCCGGCGTCCTGCGACAGATACCCGGCGAGCGCGGCCGCGTAGGCCGCCTGCGCACCGCTGAGCGAGCGGCCGAGGTCTCCTCGCAGGACCCGCGGATCGATCTCCCGGAGCGTCCCGGAGGCCGCAGCGGCGTTGCCGGAGACCGCGAGCGCCTCCGCCGAGAGCGCGAGCAGCCTCGTCCGCAGGCTCGTGCCGCCGTCGCGGGACCACTCGGTCGCGACCGCGAGCGACCGCGGCACGCCGCGGGTTCCGGCGGCCATGTTCGCCGACAGCGCCCAGCGGAAGGCCTCTTCCATCGCCCTCGCGTCGCCGTGGTCGTATGCCGTGAGCGTGGCCTCCTCGAACCATCTCGCCGCCGCGGCCGCGTCGTCCTTCGCGACGGCGATCCGACCGAGCACGATCAGTCCCCATGCGGCCATCGGATGGTCGAATGTGTTGCCCATCAACAGGCCTCTGCGGAGCAGCGGCACGGCGGCGTCGGGCCTGCCCTGCGCCCAGGTCGCAATGCCGAGCGCGATGTCGATCCAGGCCTGGGAATAGTGGTTGGGCGGCGCGGGCCTCGTCGCGAGCATTCGCGCGGCCTGCTCGAGCGAGGTTCCCTCGATCGAAAGCTCGCCGAGGATGTCGGCGCGACGATACAGGCTCACGACGATGCCGCGAACGATCTCGAGCGGGCGGATCAGGGCATTGACCGGAGCTGCCAGCACGCCGCCCCGCTGGAGCACCTGCTGCGGGTCGGGCCCCTCAATGCGGATCTGCATCGTGTCCGGAAGCATGCCAGGCGGCGCGTTGCGGCTGCCCGGCCCCCACGGCGCCGCGGCCGCGCGGGCGAGGGGCCGCGGGCCCTGTGGCGGAAACTGCACGGCGAGCATCCAGTTGGGATTGGATGCCGCGAGCAGCAGCGCCTGATCGTACGCATCGACCGCTTCGCGAAACTGGCCGAGTTCCCAGAGGCATTCTCCGACGAGCGCCGACGACGCGATCGAGTCGATCCATCGCTGCCCGCCGGCCTTCACCCCGCCGCGAAACTCGTCGGTCGCGATCCCCAGTGCTTCCTGGAGACGCCCCTCGGCGAGGGCGGCGACGGCCAGGTCGTATCGCTCGGTCGGCACCGTGCCGCCGAGCGGCGCGCCGAGCTCCGGAGGGAGCACGACCTGCGCCGAAGCCCGGCCGGCTTCGCCGCTCGGCAAGAACGCGACGACCGTGAGCAAGCAGGGAAGGATCACTCGCATGGATCGGACTATACCCCGAAACGGGCCGCCGCCTCCCCAGCCCCCGAACCCAACCCAGGGTGTCATGGGGCGGGCTGCGAACCTGGGAAGCCTGGGAGGGGCATCCGGGACGAGCGTGCGGGTTTTTCAAAGTTTGCGGGTCGTACCGGACGAAACGAGAGTCACGTCCGATCGATCAGGAGGCAGAGCCGTGAACTCGACCCGATTCCCCCGCGAAGCTCTTGGAACGCGGTGCGATGTCCGTCCGGATCGCTCGGCGGCGGCATTCTTCGGCAGGTTTCTGCTCGCGATCTGCGGACTCGCGATCCCCGTGATCACCGGCTGCCAGGTGGACGTCGGCGGCCAGACGTTGCCCAGCCCGTACTACCTGCAGGACGACATCCAATATTTCCCGGCCGGCCCTGAGTTCAAGCTCTCGAAGGAGGCGGCGGCCTTGAAGGCCCACGAGGAAGAACTCGCCGAGGACTGCGAGACCTGCCGCTAGAGCGAGCGGCCCAGCGGGCCCGCAAAACAGGGAACGGCAACGGTCATGGGCGGCTCACACCCCAGCAGAGCTGACCGTGAGGGGCTGCCCGTGTGCCCGAGACGGCGTAGCTGCCAAGCGGAGGCATGGATGCCGAGAGCGCAGGCAGCTCCGAGCGAGCGAAGGCCCCGGAGG
>DHLZ01000119.1 GCA_002405515.1 Planctomycetaceae bacterium UBA4655 | reverse complement strand
CCCCCTCCCCCCCCCCCCCGCCTTGTTTTTCGACGGGGGTGCCCCTGCCATGTCGCCGGCCTACGGAAGCAAGCGAAGGCCGGACACTTGCACTCGAACGACGAACATGATCGGATGCGTTGGACTGACGTTCACACCGCCGAAAAGCATTCGCCCGCTGGGAATAACACGATGGGTCGTTCGACGCTCTTTTTGATTGCCGCCGGCGTGCTGCTCGCCGCCGGATGTTCGCCATCCCAGTCCCCTTCCAAGGACAAGCCGCTGCCGGCCGTCGGCACGTCGTCAAACGTCGGCAAGCCGTCAAGCGTCGGCAAGTTGCCGGACGCCGCCAAGTCGGACGTCGCGGCCGCGGTGAACGCCGCCAATGCGGCGACCGTCGCGGCCTTCAACAAGGCGGACGCAGCGGGCCTCGCGTCGCAGTTCGCCCCGTCGGGCGAACTCGTCGACGAGAACGGCGGCGTGCACTCCGGAAGGCAGGCGATCCAGGGGCTGTTCACGAAGTTCTTCGAACGCTTCCCAAAGGCGCAGCTCGCGCTGGAGGCGGAGTCGGTGCGGGCGATCGACGACGACCTGGCGATCGAGGAGGGCGTGCGACTGGTCACCGCGGGCGAAGGCACGAACGCCGCACGGGTGAGGTACATGGCGGTCCGCGAAAAAGAAGAGGGCGAATGGCTCATCGCATCGTATCGGGAGTTCGCCGACGACCCGCCGCCATCGGCGCAGGAGATGCTCGGCCAGCTCGGCTGGCTCGTGGGGGAATGGGTCGATGAGAGCCCCGAAGGCCGCACGACGATCTCTTACCGCTGGAGCGAGGACGGCAGTTACCTGCTCGGCGACTACAACCTTTCGGTCGGCGGGCAACCGACGTCGAAAAGCCAGCAACGGATCGGCTGGGATGCCGTCGAACTCACGCTCCGATCCTGGACGTTCGACTCCGACGGCGGTTTCAGCGAGGGGGAATGGACGCCCGATGACGGCGGCTGGGTGGTGAAGTCGGTCGCGACGCTGCCGGACGGCACGACCGGCAGTGCGACGCTCACGCTCTCGCCGACCGACGCCGACCACGTCACGATCCTCGGCACCGACCGGGTCGTCGCGGGGCAGGTGGAGCCCGACTTCAAGCTCATGATCGCCCGCAAGCCGCCGCGGCCGGACGCCGAGGGGCGTTGATGAAATTGCTTTCCCGTCGCTGGTCAAACCTGCTGTCGGTCTGCCATGGAGTCGTCGTGAATGTTCCGTTTCCAGACGGGTGCTGGTTCGAACGGCTCTCATGAAAGTGAATTTTTGAAGGTGCATGGAGTGGCTGAAATGAACGCGTATCGGATCGCTGGCGGTTCGCGGAGGATCTGCGGGGCCAACCTGGTGCTGGGCGGAATCGTGGTGGCATGCTGCTGCCTTGCGATGCACGACGCAGCCGCGAGGCCGGCGGCGGGCCGTGGCGGCGGTGGCGGCCGCCCGTCGATGGGGCACGTCGGCGCGGCCGGCGCCCGGCCGGCGAGGCCAATGGCTCGGCCATCGCCTGCACCGATGGCACGCCCCACGCCGGCCATGAACCGGCCGCAGGTGCCGATGGCCCGTCCGATGCCGTCCCCACGGCCACAGATGCCCGCCAACATCGGTCGCCCCCAGCTTCCACAGACCCGCCCCACCCCTGGACTCGCGGGTCCGCAGCTACCCGGCGGACTGCCTCAAGCCATGACCCGACCGTCTCCGGGCATGGCTGGCATTCCCGGCGGCATGCAGCGGCCGGCGTTCCAACGGCCGAGCGGGGATCTCGGTCGGCCAAATCTCGCCCGACCGTCTCTCCCGAGCGTCGCCGACAGGCCGACCGTTCCTTCGCGCCCGTCACCGGCCGGCCCGATGACCAGGCCTTCGTTTCAGACGCGACCCGGCGTCGGAGAAATCCGGCCGCCCGTCGGTGGCATTGCCACCAAGCCCGCACCCGGATTTGGCGTTCCCGGCGTCGGCGGCCCAGCCGGCCTGACCCGCCCGTCACCATTGCCCGGCGCCGCCAGCCGGCCCGGCGGCGGTTTTGCCACGCGTCCCTCGCCATCCTTGCGGCCGGGTGATCTTGGGATGACGAGGCCGTCGCCCGGCCTGGGCGGCAATCGTCCCGGGATCGGTGGTGAACGGCCGTCGATCGGCATGACGAAGCCGGCGCCCGGGTTCGAGCAACCGGTCGGTCTTCCAGGATCGCGACCGGAGCGGCCCGGCGTCGGCGGCAACAGGCCGGGCGCCGGCTGGAATCGCCCCGGCATCGGCGGCAACAACGCGTTCTGGAACAACAACTGGAACAGCGGCAACGTCATCAACAACATCAACAACCACAACAACTGGTTCACGAACAACAACTTTACCAACGTGAACATCAACCGGCCTGGGTACGGCTGGAACGGCGGCGGCTGGGGTCTGCCCGGCTACGGTGCCGGCTGGCATGGCGGCGGGGGGCACGGCGGCTACGGCAACTGGGGCAACCAGTGGTACAACCGATGCGTGAACCCGGGCTATGCACGCTGGTATCACGGCTGCTGGAACGGCAATTGGAACGGCTACAACGGCGGCTGGTGGGCCCCGTTGGTCTTTGGCGCGGCGACCTGGGGCCTTGCCTCGACCTGCGCGAACTGGGGGCTCGGCTACTCCTGCCTCGGATACGGCGCAGGCGGCTACGTGAACCCCTACTACGCCTCGATTCCCGCGACGGTGGTGGCGGCGAGCCCCTACGACTACTCGCAGCCGATCATCGTCAACAACTACGTGGGCAAGGACGGCGAGGCCGCGGGTGCTGGCGCCGTCGCCGACGAGTCCGGGACGACGGCCGGCGAGGCCGCCAAGCCGAAGGCCGATCCCGTCGTCGAAAAGGCGCTCGCCGACTTCAAGAACGGCGAGTACGACGCCGCGGTCGCCGGTCTCGACAGGGCCGTGAAGGCCTCGCCGAAGGACTCCGTGCTTCACGAGGTTCGGGCGCTCTCGCTCTTCGCCCTCGGTCGCTACGACGAGGCGGCGGCCGCCCTCAACGCGGTGCTCGCGGTCGCACCGGGGATGGACTGGACGACGATGAGTGGCCTCTACGGATCGGTGGACGACTACACGACGCAACTGCGACGGCTCGAGGCCTTCTGCAAGGCGAATCCCGGCAATGCCGCCGGGTATTTCGTGCTCGCCTACCACTATCTCGTCGGAGGCCATGCCGACCTCGCGGCCGACGCGCTCGAGGTCGTGGTGGCGAAACAGCCCGGCGACGCGGTCGCGAAGCGTCTGCTCGACGCGATCACGCCCCCGTCCGAGGCCGCCGACTCGAAGGACGGCAAGCCACCCGCGGCCGCCGAGCCTGTTAAGCCGGCTGCCGCCGAGGTGGGCGACGATTCCTCCGGGACAAACGCGGCCGGCCCGGAAACCGACCTCGTCGGCACCTGGAAGGCGACGATGGGGGACGACGCGGTCGAACTGAGCGTGAAGGACGACTTCACGTTCACCTGGAAGGCGACGCCGAAGGGACAACCGGCGGTGGAACTTTCGGGCAGGATCTCGACCACCGCCGACGCCGTTGCCCTCGAGAGCGACAAGGCGGGCACGATGCTCGCGAAGGTGAAGAGCCTCGGCACCGACTCGTTCGAGTTCTCGCTCGTGGGCGCGCCGAAGGACGCCAAGCCGCTCGTGTTTCAGCGACAGGAGTGAATCCTTCCGAACCGGCCGTTTGCGTCGTTCCGAACCGCGGGGTATGGAAGTGCGTATCAGGTTCGGTTTTGGCTCCGGCCCACGGGACAGTCACATGCGACGACGCGACCGGATGCTCTCGATCGAGCGGTTCGAGCCACGGGCATTGCTCGCCGGCGAGGCGGTCGTCGATCTGGCCGTCCATCTCTCCGACGGCCGGGAGATTTATCAGCCGGGCACGACCTCCACGGAGACGCTCGTCGTCACGAACGCCGGGCCGGCGACGGCCGCGGCCGCGCGGGTGCGGAATCCCTCGCCCGCCCAGGTGAGCGGCAAGACCTGGACCGCCACCTACTCGCCCGGCGCGACGGGTCCTGCGAGCGGCACCGGGCCGCTCGACGCGAACGTTTCGCTTCCCGCTGGTGGTGCGGCGATCTTCACGGTGGTTTCCACGGTTGCTCCATCGGCCCGTGGCTCGCTTGTGAGCACGGCGACGGTCGAGGCCGGCCCGGGAACCGTCGATGCCGTCGGCTCGAACAACGTGGCGACCGACATCGACAAGCTTCCATCGATCGTGGTCGGCTCGGCCATCGGCTACGAGAGCACACCGAGGGTCTCCGTCATCGACCCGTTCACCGGTTCGGTCCGCACGAGCTGGCTCGCGTTCGAGGAGGGCTTCCGCGGCGGCGTGAATGCGATCCTCGTCGATCTCGACGGTGACGGCATCGACGAAGTCGCGGCCGCGTCGGGCTCCGGCCGTGTCGCGGAGGTGCGGTTCTTCGACCTGCAGGGAAATCAGCTCGCCGGATACCGGCCCCTCGTGCCGTTTGGCAGCCGCTACGAGGGCGGCTTGAGCGTCGCGGGCGGTGATCTCGACGCGGACGGCGACGGCGACCTCGTGGTCGCGAAGGCCCACGGGGCCGGCGACGTGAAGGTCTACGAGAGCCGCCCGGCGGAAGCCGCCAAGCTCGTCGAACTCGCCTCGAAGGCGTTTCGTCCCTTCGGTCAAAAGTTCCAGGCCGGCGCCACCGTCGCGGTGGCGGATGTCGGCACGTTCGTCGGCGGCAGCCTCGTGACCGCCGCCGCTCCGGACCGTCGGGGCGAGATCATCATCGGCAACGGCCCCGGCAGCGGCGCGGAGGTTCTCGTCTACGACGTCTCCGTCACGCCGCGGCAGGTCGATCGCATCGTGCCATTTTCGTCTGCGATGCGGGGCGGCGTCGCCGTTTCGGCAGGGCGTTTCAATACCGATGCGATCGACGACATCTTCGTCGCCGGCGGCCGAGGGGCCGGCTCGGTGACTGAGATCTACGACGGCACGATCGCGGCCGCCGCGAACACGCGGCTCGCCCGACAGGCTGCGTTCGCCTCACTCCCGCGATCGAACGCACCGGTGTTCGCCGTCGGCGTCGACATCGACGGCGACAACCGCGTCGATCAGCTGTTCGCGACACAGGGCCTCGGCGGAGGCGGCCACGGGATTCGACGCGTCGCCGCCAACGGTTCCCTGCTGCCGCTGCTCACCGGCGTCGCCGGGCAAATGCGGCCGGCCGCGGCGTCGCCGCGATCCGACGCTACGCTCCAGACCACGGCCACGGGCCTGCAATACCGTGACGAGAAGATCGGCGGTGGCGCGGTCGCCCGGGCCGGTCAGAGGGTGCAGGTCCACTATGTCGGCAGCTCCCGGAACGGCACGGTCTTCGACAGCTCGCGGGACGTGCGTCCCGGCCGGACGGGAACGCCGTTCCGGTTCGAACTCGGCAACGACGAGGTGATCGACGGCTGGGACGAGGGTGTCGCCGGCATGCGGGTCGGCGGCCGGCGCACGCTCATCATCCCGGCGAACCTCGCCTACGAGGGTCAGACGGGCCGGCCGCAGGGAACGCTCGTCTTCGACGTCGAGCTCGTTTCCATCGGTTGACGCCGGGCGTCACCAACGGGCCTCGAGGCCGAGGCTCGCGCCGTTGAGGAACAGGCCCGCGCCGTGGTCGAGGCCGAGGCCGCTGTCGCCGTTGAACGAGAAGTCGAACTGGCTCGGCGCCAGCGCCACGCCCGACAGCCAGAGCATGTTGTAGCCGGCCCTCAGCCCCCAGACCCGGTTGATCCGGTAGATCGCCGCCAGGTTGATGTCGGCGATCATGCCGACGCCGCCGGTCGATGACGACCGGGCCGGTCTCGCCACGAACCCGTTGATCGGGCTCGCGATATCCGACTGCGACTGGTAGAGCGTCGCGCCGGCGAGCGCCGTCTTGATCCCGCCCTCGAAGGCGATCCGCCGCCATTCCGTCCGGCCGCGGACACCGACCTGGAAGCCGATGAGGTTCGAACTCGCATTCACGGTGTAGGGCGTGGGCCGGTCGCCGGCCCGCCCGATCACCCCGAGCGTCGCCTGCTCTTCGAGACTCGCCCACCGAAAGCCGGCGAGCCAATCCACCGCGGTGCGGTGGTAGCACCGGTGGCACGCGAACCGCGCGCACGGGTCGCAGCCCTCGAAGCAGTTGGAGCGAAAGACGTTGAGCTCCGCCGAATTGAGAGACGACCAGTAGTCGCCTTGCACGAACGTGGCGTCCGTGAAGCCCGGCACGTTCTCACCGAGATCGCCGGGAACGTTCACCTGGTTCGCTCCCGCGGCGAGCGCGTCGCCGTACATGCCATAGACGCCCACGTATCCCGCCTCCCAGCCGGTGCAGTCCGCGTTTCTCCATCCGTAGAAGAGCCTCACCCCCGGCGCCACGGTGGGCGTCATGCTGCGGGTCGTCATCAGGAATTTGCCGGGATTTGGCGAGTTGTCATTGGCGATCGCGAGCGGCTGGTTGTTCGTCGCATCGTCCCGCTGCAGGAAGAGCACGTCGAACACCGCGTAGTCCTGTCGGGATGCGGCCCTCGACGGCGGACACGACATCGCCACGACCTCCTCGTCGGCAATCGCGCCGGGCTCGGCAAACTCGAAATACTCCTCCATCTGCGGCGCGATGATCCTTTCCTTCTCCACCGCGTCGCCCTTCTCCTTCGTCGCCGTGCCGTTCTTCTTCTTCACGGGAGCGGGGATAACCGGCTCGTCGGCGTCTTTCTTCTCGGTGTCTTCCTTCTCGTCGACCTGCTCGAAGATCTCGTCCGTCGCGGGACGTTCGGTCTCGTCGGCGAATGCCACCACCGGCATCAACACGGCCGCCACGACGACGGCCCACGGCATTACGGCACGAACACGGACTTGAATCATGAGATTCCCCCCGATGCGACCCCGACACGCTTCCCGACCGCTCGATCCGTCGCCACACCGAAAGACGACGCGAATCCGGCGATCGTCACGGAGAGTCGATTCGGAGCATCCGTCACGGTCGCATGAGCGCGACGGATGACGTCGTTAATCTCCGCCAAAACCACGCAAGAAGGCTTGCGCGATCGACCGATATTGCGTACCAGGGGCAGTTTGCCCAGCCATCCATACCCCATCCATACCACCGGAGCCAATCCATGCTCATCCTCTCCCGCAAGCAAAGCCAGCGCATCCGGGTCGGCAATTCGATCGTCGTGACCGTCGTGAGGGTCAGCGGCGACAAGGTCCGGATCGGGATCGACGCGCCCGACGGCGTGCGGGTGTTGCGGGAGGAACTCGAGCCGGTGGACGAGGAACGGCCGGACTCGCGTGCCGCCTGACACCATGGTCACCGCGATGGCCGTCCGGAGAGTAAGCTCTTCGCGGCCTTCGCCCCTGGTGTCTCATGCTGTCCGCAGTCCAACGGATCACCCGTGCCGCATCGCGGGCGTTCCACGGCAACCGCGTCTTGCGTTCCGCCAAGAACCTCCGCAACGGGCTCATCGACCGGACCTTCCGCCGCGCGGCGGCGGCGGAGGGGTGGCGGATCGCGGACCAACTCTCCCATGACGGGGTGCGCGAAGCGGCCTTCACGATCGCCTTCAACACTCCATGGGCCATCGACCTGCTCACCCGACAGTGGTCGAGGAACCATCCTGATCTCCGTCTCGTCGTCATCGACAACTCGAGCGACCGCTCGGCCCGCGTCGCCCATGAAGGCCTCTGCAGGCAACGGGGCGTGCGCTACCTGCCGTTGCCGAGGAATCCCGAGTGGAGCCCCAACCGCTCCCACGGCATCGCGCTCAACTGGGTCTGGTTCAACGTCGTCCGGCATGCCCGCCTCGATGTCGCGGGCTTCATCGACCACGACTGCATTCCGGTCGCATCTCTCGATCTGCGAAGCCGCCTCGCGGGACGTGCCGCCTACGGCTTGCGGGGGGCTTCGCTGACCCATCCGCAGGCGTGGAACCTCTGGGCCGGCTACTGCTTCTTCCGGCCCGCCGCAGCCGAGGGTCTCGCCGTGGACTTCAAGCACCGCATCGAGTTGGGGCTCGACACCGGCGGCGGCAACTGGACCGGCTTCTACCGCCATCTCGACCCGGCCGCCGTCGGCGAGGCCGGCCACCGCATCGTGCAGATCGAACTCGGAGACGGGAGGCCGCCGTACGCCATGCTCCTTCTCGACGAGGCGTTCCTCCACCTCGACGGCGCCTCCTACCGGGAAGCCTTCCGCGACGCCTCGATTCGGCGGCGGATTATGGAATCGATCCTCGCGAGGGGGTAATCCGGGTACAACAGCCGCATGCCGAGCTTCGACGTCATCGTCGTGGGAGGCGGAGGCATCGGTGCCGCCGCCGCGTGCCATCTCGCCCGCCGCGGTGCGAGTGTACTCGTGCTCGACCGCTTCCCGATCGCCCATGCCTTCGGCAGCTCCCACGGTCAGACGCGGCTCATCCGCCTCGCCTACTTCGAGCATCCGGACTATGTCCCCCTGCTGCGACGGAGCTACGAACTCTGGCGGGATCTGGAGCGGGCCAGCGGCCGCACGCTGCTCGTCGAGAACGGACTGCTGATGGCCGGCCCGCCCGACGGCGAGGTGATCGCCGGCTCCATCCGCTCCGCGGAGGTGCACGACCTCTCCATCGAGCGGCTCTCCCCGACCGAGGCCATGGGGCGGTTTCCCGTGTTCTCGCTGCCGGACGACTGGGCGACGGTCTACGAGCCACGCGGCGGCCACCTTTTCGTCGAAGACTGCGTGCGGGCGCATGCCGACGAGGCGATCCGCGCCGGGGCACGGTGCGACATCGGCGGCGCGGTCAGGGGCTGGCGGTCCGACGGACGCGACGCTCTCGTCGAGACCGACCGCGGCGACTTCCACGCCCATCGGCTCGTGCTCGCACCAGGTGCCTGGGCGACGGCGCTCCTCCGACTCCCCGCGGTGCGTCTCACCGTGCTGCGAAAGTCGCTCTTCTGGTACCGCCCCCCGCCGGAAACCGCCAAAACGTTCTCCCCTGGCAGGCTCCCCTGCTTCGCGTTCGACATGGCGGAGGGCTTCTTCTACGGATTTCCCGCGATCGACGGCAGGGGCGTGAAGGTGGCCGAGCACACGGGCGGCAGGACGGTGAGCGATCCGCTGGCCATCGACCGCGGGCTCGACGACGGTGAGCGACGAAGCGTGGAAGACGCCGTCGCACGGCGGATCCCTTCGCTCGGCCGCGGCTTGGTGGACCATGCCGTGTGTCTCTACACGATGTCGCCGGACGGGCACTTCCTCGTCGGGCTCCATCCGGATCACGATGGCGTCACGATCGCGGCCGGCTTCTCCGGACACGGATTCAAGTTCGCGCCGGTCATCGGCGAGGCGGTCGCCGACCTCGCCCTCCACGGCCGCACCGACCTGCCCGTGCAATTTCTCTCGCCAACGCGTTCCATGGCCCCCCGACAATGAATTCCGGAGATTGATCGATCATGCCATCACGCGACGTCGCCCGCCGCTTCGCACCATACCGGTCCTGCCTGCTCGCCGTGTTCACCGTCGCGACGGTCGAGGCCGGCGACTGGCCCCAGATCCTCGGCCCCACCCGCAACGGCATCGCCTCGGCCGACGAGAAACTGGCCGAGCGTTGGCCGGCGCAGGGGCCGCGGGCGGCCTGGCGACGGACGGTCGGCAGCGGCTACGCCGGCATCGCCGTGCGCGGTGGGCGGGCGTATCTCTTCCATCGCGTGGACGACCGCGAGGTGCTCGAGGCGATCGACATCGGCAGCGGAAAAACACTCTGGCAGGAGGGCCACCCCACGACCTTCACGGCCCAGGTGGGCGGCGGCAACGGCCCTCTCTGCGCGGCCGTCGTGATCGACGACGTCGTCATCTCTTTCGGTGCGCAGGGTGTGCTCTCCTGCCACGATGCGGCGACCGGCGGGCTGCGGTGGCGGCGGGACACGCATCGCGACTTCGGAGCCCAGGAGGGCTACTTCGGCGCCGGGAGCACGCCGCTGGTCGCCGGTGGCACCGTGATCGTGAATGTCGGTGGCACCCGCGAAGAAGCCGGGGTCGTGGGATTCTCGCTCGCCACCGGGGCCACGACATGGACGACGACCCGCGAGCCTGCCAGCTACTCGTCGCCCGTGGCTGCGACGGTGGATGGGCGAACCTGCATGGTGATGGTGACACGCTACCAGTGCCTGCTGATCGAGCCGGAAGGCGGCAAGGTCCGCTGGCAGTTTCCGTTCGGCATGCGCGGGCCGACGGTCAACGCCGCCAGCCCCGTCGTGTTCAGGGCAGGCGACGGCGGCATGCGTCTGCTCGTCACGGCATCGTACGGCATCGGGTCCGTCTGCGGTGGCTTCCACGCGGACTCGTTCCGTCGTACGTGGGAAGGAACCGACTCGCTCGCCACGCAATACTGCACGCCGATCGTGATCGACGACCACATCTACGCGATCGACGGTCGGGACGACGGGCCCGCGGGTGACTTCGTATGCATCGAGGCGGCGACCGGACGGATCGCCTGGCGCGAGCGGTCGTTCGGCTACGGGACGATGCTTTCGGCCGACGGAAAGCTCGTCGTGGCCAAGACCAACGGCGAGATCGTGCTCGTGCGGCCGAGCCCCGAGGGCCTGCGGGTGCTCTCGCGGGCTCGAGTGCTCGAGGGCACGCTCCGCGCGCTCCCCGCGCTCGCCGCGGGCCGCCTCTTCATCCGCGACGACACGACACTCGCCTGCCTCGAAGTGGGCCGCTAACGACGGAGCGACTGCTCACCCGGCGTTCAGCGTCAATCTGCCAAAGAGTTGACGTGAGGGGCTGCCCGTGCCCGGGAGCCGGCGTATGTCGACGAGCGAAGCAAGGATCGCGAAGCGAAGTCGGCATCGAATGGCGGGAAGTTACTACCGGGAGCATCGAGTTGTTGACATTATTCTGCGGGCAACTCGGCCTGCTGACTTTCCCGGAAGCCCGAGGCGCAAGTTTCCCTGCAGGCGAAAAGTTGCCCACTACGGAAGCCCGAGGCGCAAGCTTCCCTGCAGGTCAACAGTTGCCCACTACGGAAGCCCGAGGCGCAAGTTTCCCTGCAGGTCAACAGTTGCCCACTACGGAAGCCCGAGGCGCAAGCCGAGAGGGGAGGTGACGATGTGCAGAAAAGCGGCGTCGAGGTACTCAAAAACGCTCGGAATGGACGCTGTTTTGCCAAATCACCCGGCTCTTGGCGCGACCCTGACGTCCCTCTCGGCTCGCGCCTCGGGCTTCCGGGCATTTCCAGCAAACGCCTGCAGGGCAAC
>DHLZ01000111.1 GCA_002405515.1 Planctomycetaceae bacterium UBA4655 | reverse complement strand
TCTCCTGCCCTTGCGTCACACTTACCCTCCGGCTGTCCCCCCTCGCCCCCCCCCCTCCTCCCCCCCCGCGGCGTGCTTCGTTGGGACCGTGGTGCCGCTCAGTCAGCCGATAACCACTGTCAACAACATCGTGCTCGGGGTAGTAACAGCGTTGGATTCTCCGCAAAAGCAAACCGGAAAATCAGCTCCCGTCCCCGATTTTCACTCGTTGACGTAGGTCTCGAGGAAGCGGGCGAGGCTGTGGAAGTCGCTGCCACGCTCGACGTAGCGGACGACCGTCACGAGCGTGGTGGGGTCGACGAGTTCCTCGAAGGGGACGTAGGCGAGGTCGAGCTGGCCCGAGACGCTCACCATCACGCCGTTGAGCCCCCGCTCCGCGAGGGCCCGATAGCCGCCCACGCCGAGCTGGCTGCCGAGCATCACGTCGAAGGCGTGCGGCTTCGCGCACCTCGCCTCGTAGCCGAGTTGGAGGCCGACCACCTTTCGCGAGCGGCCCGTCTGCTTCTTGAACTCGTCCGACACGAGCTTCGCGAACATCTTTCCGAGCTGAACATGGGAGATCGAGATGTGGCCGTGCTCGTCGCGGGGGATGCCCTCGAGGCTCTTCGCCGGAAGGTACTCGGCGAGCCCCTCGGCCATCACGATCACGCCGTACTGCTTCCCCTCCTGCTCCTCGCGAACCCGCATCGTCTTCACGATCCGGCCGACGACCTCTTCGATGTTCATCACCGGCTTCAGGCGGGTCTGCCCATCGGGGCCGGTCACCGTCTCCTCCCCGCGGTACTTGCCGTGGATGTCCTCCACGCTGATCACGAGGCTCGCCTCGCCGGCGATCGCCGCGCCGTACGAGAGCCAGCCGGCGCTACGGCCCATCGTCTCGCAGAGGAAGTAAGAGCGGCTCGCCTCCGCGTCGTAGAGGAGGTTTCGGATCTCGCCGCCGAGCGTGTCCACCGCGGTGAAGTAGCCGAACGTGAAGTCGATCCCCATGTAGTCGTTGTCGATCGTCTTCGGCAGGTGGACGACCGGGATCCGCGGGGCGTCGGCGGGGAGCCGGTCCTGGTAGAGCTTGAACTTGTTGGCGGTCTTGAGCGTGTCATCGCCGCCGATCGAGATGAGCGCCTCCACGCCGAGCGACCGCAGCCCCTCGTAGGCGTTCTTGAGCAGCTTCACCCGCTCGGCGTCTTCGAAGTGGCTCGGGTGGGAGACATGCTTGCCGGGGTTCGTGCGGGCCGTGCCGATCATGATCCCCTGCGCGCTCCGCGTCCGCTTCAGGAATTCCGGAGTGATCTTGATGTAGTCGCGGCCCTCGGCAAGCGGCTTGGCGGGGGAGTAGTCGGCGAGCGACGAGTAGCCGTGCTTCATCCCGAGCACCTCCGTGCCCTCACGCATGAATGATGTCGCCGCGGTCGAAATCACGGCGTTCGCCCCGGGCGCCGGGCCGCCGGCGAAGAGGATCGCGACGCGGCGAAAGTGGTGGGCTGCCTTCGGGGGGCGGGAGAGCGACTCGGCCATGAAATCCTCCTGGTTTGGGATGCGTTTTGACCGCGAAACGGGTCGCGTGCGATCACTTCGCGAGCAGCACCCGCTCGACGAACGTCGTGTCGATCTGCGCGTCGTGGAAGGCGGAATTCCGCAGGATCTCGAGGTGGATCGGCACGGTCGTCTTGATCCCCTCGACCCGCAGCTCCTGCAGGGCGCGAACCATCGTCTCGATCGCCTCCCTGCGCGTCGGCTGGTGCACGATCAGCTTGCCCACGAGCGAGTCGTAGGTCGGCGGGACGACGTAGCCGGTCGTGGCGTGGGAATCCCAACGCACTCCAAAGCCGCCGGGGGCGATGATGCGGTCGATCCGGCCCGGGTTGGGCCGGAAGTTGTGGGCCGGATCCTCGGCGTTGATCCGGCACTCGATCGCGTGCCCGCGGGGCCGGATCTCCTCCTGCCGCAGATCAAGCTTTTCTCCAGCGGCGACGCGGATCTGGGCCTTCACGAGGTCGATGCCCGTCACCATCTCGCTCACCGGGTGCTCGACCTGAATCCGGGCGTTGACCTCGATGAAGTAGAAGTTGTCCTGCTGATCGACGATGAACTCGACCGTGCCGGCCGAGTAGTAGCCGGCCGTCTTCGCCAGCCGCACCGCCGCCGCGGCCATTGCTTCGCGAGTCGCCTGCGGCAGCCGCGGGGAAGGGCTCTCCTCGATCAGCTTCTGGTGCCGCCGCTGGGTCGAGCAGTCCCGCTCCCAAAGGTGAAACACGTTGCCGTGCTGGTCGCCGAGGATCTGGATCTCGACGTGCCGCGGCCGCTCGACATACCGCTCGATATAGATGCCGGGGTTGCCGAAGGCGGCCTGCGCCTCAGCCGAGGCCTGCTGCCAGGCGCTCGCGAGCGAGAGGTCATTGGCCGCCACCCGCATCCCCTTCCCGCCGCCGCCGGCCGTCGCCTTGAGCAGCACCGGGAAGCCGATCTCCTTGGCGACGCGGACCGCCTCCTGCTCGCTTTCGATGATCCCCTCGCTGCCCGGCACCGTCGGCACCCCCGCCTCGCGGGCAAGCGCCCTTGCGGAGTTTTTGTCGCCGACCCGCTGCATCGCCTCGGGCGTCGGGCCGATGAACCCGATGTCGCACGAGCGGCAGACCTCCGCGAACTTGGAATTCTCCGAGAGGAAGCCGTAGCCGGGGTGGATGGCCTGCACGTTGCCGATCTCGGCCGCGCTGATCACCCGGTCGATCCTGAGGTAGCTGTCGGCGGCGCGGGCAGGGCCGACGCAGACGGCCTGATCGGCCAGTTCGAGGTAGGGAGCTCCCCGGTCGGCCTCGCTGAAGATCGCGACCGTCTCGACGCCCAGCTCCCGGCAGGCGCGGATCACCCGCAGGGCGATCTCTCCTCGATTGGCGATCAGAATCCGTTTGAACATTCGCTTCCTGCTAACGGCGGCCGCGCCTCTGCATTCATGGTCCGGCGATGGTCATCATCCGGCGGTCGGCACCCGGCGATCAGGCGCCCGGGTCGATCTTCACGAGCGGCTGGCCGAACTCGACCGGCGCCCCGTTCTCGACGAGGATGGCGACCACTTGGCCAGAAATGCCCGAGGGAATCTCGTTGAAGACCTTCATCGCCTCGATGATGCAGACGGTCTGCTCGGCGCCGATCCGGTCCCCAACCTTCACGAACGGAGGGGATTCGGGACTGCTGGCGACGTAGAAGGTGCCCACCATCGGGCTCTTCACGACCTGCAGCCGCGACGACTCCTCCGATACCGCGGCCGGCGTCTCAGCCGGGACGGCCGCGGCGGCTCTCGGGGCCGAGACCACGAACGGGGCCGAGGCCGGCAGGACCTCACCTCCACGCCGCACCCGGACCCGTTGATCCGCCTGCTTCAGATCGACCTCAGAGAGGTCGTGCTCTTTCATCAGCTCGATGAGTCGGCGGAGCTTCTTCAGCTCGAAAATGTCGCCAGAACCGTGTGAGGCACTCATTGCGGCGGATCGACCCTCCAGGACTCCCTCGACGAAACGCCCCGGATGGCGTCCCGTGGGCCGGAAGATAGCCGTGCCATCATCGGGGCGTCAAGCGGCTTCGGCGGCGTCGAGACGGGTAGAATGCCGGTTTTGTAATCCGATCCGGAGCGAACGTGGCCTCCTTCCGCCCGCACGACCTGCCGAACCTGCCGCCGAGGGCGGCCGAGAGCCACAAATTCGACTACGGCCGGGTGGTCGTGGTCGGCGGCTCGGCGGGCATGGCCGGCGCGGCGGCCCTCTCGGCGATGGCCGCGCTACGAAGCGGTGCCGGGCTCGTGGAACTGCTCGTGCCCGAGGCCGTGGCTACGGTCGCCGCCGGCTTCGATCCCTGCGTCATGACGCTGGGCCTCCCTTCGGCCGATGGGGCTTTCACGGCCGCGGCGGCGGGGGAGATCCTCACGCGGGCGGCCCGAGCCGACGTCGTCGCCTGCGGGCCGGGCCTCGGCCGCGGCGAGGCCGCTGGGCAGATCGCCCGGACGCTCTGGCGGGAGTGCCCGAAGCCGTGCGTGTTCGACGCCGACGCGATCTTCGCCCTGTCGCGGGAGCCGGCGGCGTCGCTCGCCTCCCATGCCGGCCCGCGGATCCTCACGCCCCACGAAGGGGAGACGCGGCGGCTGCTCCACCGCGACGACCGGCCGCCGCGAGGCGACCTCGAGCGACTCGCCCGCGAGTTCGCCATGACGACGGGCAGCATCGTCGTGCTCAAGGGCCCACGCACGCTCATCGCCTCGGGCGACGCCATCGCCCACAACACGACCGGCAACCCTGGCATGGCCACGGCCGGGGCAGGGGACGTGCTCACCGGCATCGTCGCCGCGGTCGTCGCCCAGAAGCTCGCAGCCTTCGACGCCGCCCGCCTCGCCGTCTGGGTCCACGGTCGCGCCGGCGACCTCGCCGCCGATCGCATCGGCCAGGTCTCGCTCGTGGCCACCGACATCCTCCACTCGCTTTCCGCGGCGTTCCGCGAGATCGCTTCGGGATAATACAATCCGGTGGCATCCAAGCAGGTCTGCGCCATGACCCGGACGAACATCAGCCGCGAGGCTCTCGACGCGACGCGTCAGGTGCTCGAAAAGTACCCGGCGGTCGATGCCGCCTACGTGCTCGGATCGGGAGCCATGGGGCGACTGCGGCCCGACAGCGACATCGACATCGCCGTGCTTCCGAAACGTGGCGAGCTGTTCACAGTCATGGAGCGGCTCGCCCTGTCGACGGAACTCGGAAAGCCCTTCGGACGACAGGTCGATCTCGGCATTCTCACCTCCGCGAACCTCGTCTACGCAAAGGAAGCCGTCGCCCACGGCCGGCTCATTTTCGAGCGGGATCACGGCGCGAGGGCCCGCTTCGCGATGCTCACCCTCTCGATGTACGCCGCCTTGCAGGAAGCGCGACGGGAGGTGCTGCGTGCCTACGCCGCCTGACGACATCCTCCTCAACAAGGCGGCGATCATCGAACGATGCATTCGTCGCATCCGCGAGGAGGCAGCCGCCTCGCCCGCATTCGACAGCTTCACGCACGTGGACGCCCTCACGCTGAACATCGAGCGGGCCTGCCAAGCGGCGATCGACATGGCCATGCACATTGTCGCCGAGCGGCATCTCGGCGTGCCGCAGAGCATGTCCGACGCATTCGCGTTGCTCGAGCGGGCCGCGATCATCGAACCCGGGCTGGCGACCTCCCTGCAAGGAATGGTCGGCTTTCGAAACATCGCCGTTCACCAGTACGAGCAGATGGACATGAACGTGCTCCGTTGGGTCGTCGAGTCCGGACACCGCGACTGGATCCGGCTGGGGGAGGCTCTCGGCGTGTCGATCCGTCCGTGACGCGTGAGAAATCGGCTACCGCAGCCGGGCCTGGGCGGCGCCGTCCCGCAGGAAGGCCACGAGATCGAGAAGCTCCTGCAGCTTCAGCGCGGTGGTCACCCCGGCAGGCATGAGGCTCGTCTTCGAGCGGCGGATCTCCTCGACGTCCTCGGCCGCGAGCGGGATGTCCTTCCCTTCGGCATCGCGGAGCACGTACCGCTTGCCGTCGTCGGAGATACCGCTGTGCCAAAGGATACCGAAGCCGTTCTGGACATGGATGTCAAAAGCATTCTGGAGGAGTTTGCAGTTCTGCCGGATCCTCGATCGCACATCAACCGCCTGCACCTTCTGGGCGACCTGGTGGTCATCTGCATCATGGCAGTCATCGCGGGCGCGGAAGGCCCCAAAGCGATAGGGCTGTGGGCGAAAAGCAACGCGGACTGGTTGAAGGAGCGTTTGCGGTTGCCGAATGGAGTACCGGCACACGACACGATCGGGCGCGTGCTGATGGCATTGAAGCCGGCTGCCTTTCAGGCTTGCTTTGAAAACTGATCCGACGGCTGGCTGCGAACCGCAAGGGCGGAGAGCGCGAGATCATTGCCATCGACGGCAAGGGATCGATCGTCACGATCGACGCCGCCGGGTGTCAGAAAACGACCGCTGCCAATATCTTCGAGGCCGGCGGTGATTACGTCCTGACGCTGAAAGGCAACCAGGAGGCGCTGCACGATGCTGTCGTGGAGTGTTTCGATGCACACGCGGAAAACGACTTCTCCTCCCCGGCTCTCCGCACGCATACCGAGACGTTCAAGGGCAACGGGCGAACGGACGAGATCACCTACTGCCAGATGTTGGCGCCTGCCGATCTACCGGGCAAGCAACACTGGACGGGCATGAGAACGATCGGTATCGCCATCCGGACGAGCATCCAAGCGGACAAGACGAGCTACGACGTGCAGTACTACATACTACCGAGAGCATCAAGTAGTTGACATTGTTCTGCGGGCAAC
>DHLZ01000305.1 GCA_002405515.1 Planctomycetaceae bacterium UBA4655 | reverse complement strand
AAACGCGCAACATCAAAACTTGCGACTCGGGCTTCCGTAGTGGGCACCTGTTCGCCTGCAGGGAAACTTGCGCCTCGGGCTTCCGTGAAAGTCAGCAGACCGAGTTGCCCGCAGAATAATGTCAACGACTTGATGCTCCCGGTAGTAGTGGTTCCTCGCTTCGGGTAGGGCATGGCCTCACGGCAGGAGCGGACGCCCTCGAAAAGAACCGATTCCTTCACTCGTCCTTGTCGCCGCCAGCGGCCGCCTTCGGCACCTCCTTGTTGGGAGGCAGAACCGGCGGCGGGCCCACGGCGGGCACGGCCGGCTTCGTCGTGACGGCGAACGTCAGGCCATCCTTGGCGACCGTGATCTTCTGCCCGCCGACGGTGATCACGCCGCCATCGACAGTCGGTGCGGCGACCTGCCTGCCCTTGGCGAAGACCAGAATCTGCACCCGGCGTCCATCGGCCTCGACCTCGTGGAGCGTGGCGTCGGCCCCGCCCTTGAGATTCGCCCCCACCGCCACCAGGATCGCGTCGGCGCCGGAGGCGGCGGAGCAATCGAACCCCAGCATGCCCGCCCCGCCGTCGGCCACCGTGACGCCACCCGCCGGGTGCGCCGTGAACGCGCCCGCCTTGCCCACCAGGCTGCCCAGCGTCATCTTCTGACCGTAGGCGAAGGCGAGGATCGGGCCGCCCCCCGGCGTGTAGCCGTCGCGGGGACCGTAGCCGAGCAGACTGGTGATCACGATGTCGTCACCATCCTGCCACCGGTTGCGAAACACCGTGTATCCCTTGTTGCTGTCGAAGACCGCGTGCGGCAGCGCCGTGGCCGGATTGGCCGGCTTCCCGCCGGCGGGCCAGTTCACGAAACTGACCACCGCGTGCCAGGCCTGCCGAATGGCGTCATAACTGCGGTCGCCTTGCTCGAGCCAGCCGTACTGGGGATAGACGACGTTCCGCGGCGGCCAATAGCCGGCGATTTCCGCCGGCTCGATGACCTGCTGATACGTCCACAGCATCGCGGGGACGTACCGGGGATCGACGGTGCCGAAGCCCTGCGCGAACTGGCCGCCGTGCGACCAGCCGCCGCGCCAGAACAAATCGTTGCCATACGATTCCGCCGCCTTCTGCCGGTTCAGATACATCGGCCGGCCGCCGATCGGCAGGGTTTCCATCACCCACCGGAGGCTGATCCACTGGGCGTTGGGCCGTGGCGTGATGAAGTCCTTGCCCAGCGCGTTCCGCCAGGCCTGCAGCATGAGGAGATACCCGGTGTCGGAACTGACGTGACTCGGCCCGTGTCCCTCGGCGTAGAACCCGTAATCGCCGAAGCCGCCGGTCAATAGCGCCGTGGTGGACTTGATCATGTCGGGAACGAGGGCCTCGAAGTTCGTGCCTTCGGTGCCCGGATCGTTCATCACCGCCAGCACCGCCATGCTGGCGGCTGCGATGCCGCCGTAGTGGTTCTTGGCCGGGCCGTATTTGGGCTTGGTCGCGCACTTCACGATCCCGGCGCTGCCCTGTTCGATCTTCACGTTCAGGAACGCCTCGGCCACCTTCTTGCGGAACTCCTCGTCCCAGCCGTCGTAGCAGAGGTCATAGCCCAGCGCGGCCACGGCCCAGCTGCTTCCCGCCCGCAATTCGCCTTCCGGCGCCACGAACGAATAGCGGCTGTCCACGTCGCGGACACCCTCCATCATCTTCTCGAACGACCGGCGCCCCAGGTCGGCATACTTCTTCTCGCCGGTGAGCTGGTAGAGAAGGCCGTAACCCGCGGCGTGGCTGATGGTGAAATAACCCCGCTCTTCGATGTTCAGGCCCTGATACTTTCCGGGGCCGGGGTAGCCCTTCGTGGCCGGTGAGGCCTGCTCCGGAAACGTCTCGCCATTCCCGCCCAGGATGTGCCGCAGGCGGGCGACGATCGCCTTGCCTTCGGGCGTCTCGGCCTTCTTCCGCAGACTCGGCACGTCTGCCTTCCGAAACAGCAGCCGCGGATGCTCACCCGGCGCCGGCTTCACGAAACCCGGCACGTCCGCCGGCCAAGGCTCCGCCGCCCCGGCGAGATTCCCGGCCATCAACACGACTGTCAGGCTCGTCAGCAGGCAGAACCGCATGGCAGGTTCCTCATTGTTTCCAGGGGTTTTGTCATCAGCAAAAGTATCAAAATCGGAGAGTCTTCACCAACTCTCCGGACACCTTTCGCCACGGGTGGTGTGCGGCCCGTACCATCGCCGCTCCCACCGCACGGGCGAAGCGACCGAGAGCGAGTGCGTATATGCTGCGGCTTTCTCCGAGGGATGTTCCGGGCGGCGGCAACTAACAATATGTCGAGCACCCGGAAGCCTCCGGCGGATGCCATGAGCTTCGATCGCCCGTCGCCCGCGAGCCAGGCGGCTGCCCCGCCGTGGGCAGCGGCCCTGGAGGCGCACGCCCCGTGGCTGGAGAGGATCGTCGCCGTTCGGCTGGGCGAGCCGCAGGCGGTGGACGACGTGATGCAGGAAGTCGCGCTGGCCGTCTCGCAGTCGGCCGCCCGCATCGTGCGGACGGCGTCCGAGCCGCCGCGGGAGTGGGGACCATGGCTCTATCGCATCGCCGTTCGGCAGGCACTGCTCTACCGCCGCAAGGCGGGCCGCAGGCGGCGGTGGATGCACCGCTACGCCGTGGAGTGGCCGGCCCCGGCGGCCGCCGGCGATCCGCTCGCCTGGCTGCTGCAGGACGAGCGGGACGCGGTCGTCCGCCGGGCCGTCGCCCGGCTGCCGCCGCGAGAGGCGGAGATCCTGCTGCTCAAGCATATCGAAGGCTGGTCCTACCGCGAGATCGCGGCGCGGCTGGGCACCACCCCGAAGGCGGTCGAGACGCGGCTGGCCCGGGCCCGGGCCAGGCTGCGGGCCGACCTGTCCGCGAACGCAGACCTTTCCCCTTCCTGACCCCATGTAAGTGAGGTGTCCATGTCAGAGCTGTTGCCCGAACTGTTCCACGCCGACCTCGATCGTCTGGTCGATGGCGAACTGCCTCCCCCGCGGCTGCGGGAGCTGATCGAACGGTGCGACCGCCGCCCCGAGACCTGGCGGGCCGTGGCGGTGGCGTTTCTCGAAGCGCAGGCCGTCTCGCGGGCGCTGCGGAGTGCCGCGGTGCGGCCGCCGCGGCCGGCGTCGCGAATCGTGCCGGCGGCGTCCGGCCGCGGCCGGACGCGGGTCATCGCCGTGGCGGCCACGGGGCTCGTGTCGCTCATCGTCGGCTGGCTGGGCGGGCAGGCGGCGACGCCCCGCATGCCGAGTCCGGGGCCGGCGATCGCCGCGCATGGATTCCCTTCCGGGGACGCCGACGCAGTGGATATGGTGCCAATCTACGACGCGGCGGACGAGCAGTGGTCGGTGGCCAGCCGCGAATCCCGCGCCGCCTTGGAACGCTGGACAAGGGAACAGGAGGCCTCCGGCAACCATGTGGAGGTGCGGCAGTGGCTGGTCGGTCTGGAATTAGACGACGGGTCGCACGCGGTGACGCCGGTCGACGAACTGATCGTCCGGCCCACCGCGAGGGAGTTCTACTGATGGCCATCGCCTGCCCTCTTCACCGTCGAGTCACGAGTTCTTCATTCACGATCAGGAGCACGAGTATGAGCGGTCGCAGAGGCGTCGTGTCGTTGGCGATGGTGGCCGGTCTGGTCGGCGGCGTCCACGGATGGGCCGTCGCACAGGAGCCGAGCGTGCCGCAGCGGCCGGCGGCCGTGATCATGACGCCGTCGCAGGCGACGGCGGTCGTCCGCGATCCGGCGGCCGCGGCCGAAGTTCCTGGTCAGTGGCTCGGCCTCGCCCTCGAGCCTCTTCCCGGCGTGCTCGCCGCCCAGATGGGGCTGGAGAAGGGGATGGTCGTGGAGTCCGTGTCAGCCGACGGGCCGGCACGCAAGGCCGGCCTGCAGAAGCACGACATCTTGCTCGAAGCGAACGGGACGCCGATCAAGGCGTCGAGCGACCTGCTGCGGGCCGTCGTCGCGGCCGGGCGGAAGCCGGTCGTGCTGGCAGTGCTCCGCGCAGGCAAGCCGCTCGAGATCCCGGTGGCGCCGGAGCCGCGTCCCGTGGGGGGGACGGTCCTTTCCTTGGGACCGAGCCGGCAGGCCACTGTGGTCGTGGACTTCATGAAGCGTCCGCTCGCCGGGGCCGGCGAGCGGACCTTCCGCGTGAATCCCGGCGTCACCTTGATGAACTCCAAAATCAGCGGCGTGGAGGGCGGTGAGATCAAGACCCTCGGCACCTTCTCCCTGCCCGGCGGCTATCAAGTCGAGATCGCCAATGCCGCCGGCAGGCCGGGCGAGATCGTGGTCCGGAAGAAGCAGGAGGGGCAAGCAGAGCAGGTCTGGAAAACGACGCCCGACAAGCTCGACGTGCTGCCCGAGGAGGTCCGCCCCATGCTGGGCAAGGTGCTCGCGGAGATCGCGGCCCGTCCACCGCGGGTCGTGGCGGTGCCACGGGCTCCGCAGTCGCTGATTTCGACCGACGACGCTCCGGCAGCCGCTCGCAGCACGAACGAGCCCGAGACCGCCGTCACAATCGCAGAACTGAAGAAGGCGGTCGACGAGCTGCGGGCGGAGATCGCCCGGCTCGCCGCACGCGGCGCGGGCAAGGAGTGACGCCCGCCGCGGCCCCGATCCGGCCCCAGGGAGGAGCAATATTCACAGCCGTGGCGGATGCTGCCACACCGATTGTCTTCTTGTCTTCGTTGGAAACCCCTCGTGGAGTGGAGGATGACGATGCGGCACATACGGATGAACTCGCGCTCGTGGATGCGGCCGGCGTTTGCCTGGCTGGCCTGGCTCTTTTGCCTGGTGTTCCTCGGCCGCGTCGGCGCGAACCCTGCGGCCGCCGCAGATGCCGGGGATCCGCCGTATCCCATCCATCCGGAGAGTCTCGACGCCCTGCGCGGCATGGAGGCGGACGTCGTCAAACTCGTCCGCGAGAAACTGGTGCCGGCCACGGTCGGCGTGCAGGGGTCCAGCGGCGTGATCGTTTCGGCGGATGGAGTCGTGGCCTGCGCCGCGCACACCCTCGGCCGTCTCGGTGCCGGCGGCGAGGCAACCGTCACGATGTCGGATGGACAAAAACACCCCGCCAAAGTGCTCGCCGTGTTCCCGTCGCTTGACACGGCGATCCTCCGGATCGCCGCCCCGGGCCCGTTCGTGCACGCCGCGCCGCTGCCGGACGACGGCGACGTGACGCCCGGTCATTGGGTCATCCACGTCGGCTATCCGCGCGGCTATGCGAAGAATGGCCCCGGGTACGTCCGCCTCGGGCGGGTCGTCGAACGGGTGCAGAAGGGTGAGATCGGCACCCTGTTCCTCGACGACGTGGGCGTCGCGGGTGGCGATTCCGGCGGGCCCGTGTTCGATGTTCAGGGCCGCCTGATCGGTGTGTCGAACACCGGCGGCCCCGGGCCGCGCGGCGGGAGCCACTTCACCGCGATTGCCCCGATCGTCGCCCCCGCGGTGTGGGAGAAGGTTTTGGAGGGCAAGGCCGAGAACATCCCTGCGCCGCTGCCGAAGGGCGTGATCGCGGCGCCCGACCTCCCGGTTCCGGATCGCTGCCTCGACGTGCTCGAAGAGGCGGTGCGTCGGCCCGGCGACTCCGTCGTGGTGATCACCGGTCCGAACGGCGGGCGTCGGCTGGGCGCCGTCTGTTCCGCTGATGGCATGATCGTCACCAAGGCCGGCGACTGGGCCAAGGGAGCGGGCGTCGCGTGCGTGCTGCCTGACGGCCGTGAACTGACGGGAGCGGTCGTGGCCACGGAGCCGCGATACGACCTGGCGCTCGTCGTCGCCCAGGCGACCGACCTCATGCCCGTCGCCTGGGCCAAGCAGGCGACGCCGGCGGTCGGTCAGTGGGTGGTCGCGGCCGGTCCGGACCGGACCGCGATCGCCGCCGGAACGGTCGGCGCGGTCGGCGTCGACGGCCCTGCACACAAGACCCCCGGCCAACAAGTCATCAATGCCGGTGGCCTCCTCCTGAAGACCGGTTCGCCGGAGCGACAGGGCACGGGGAGCCGTTCCTACCCCAAGCTCGTGTGGCATACCGCTTGGCTCGAGGCGGAGCAACTCGGCGGGCCGCTGGTGGATCTGGACGGCAGGGCGTTGGGCATCGCCATCGAGCGGCCGTCGCACATCACGGGCTACATGGTGCCCGCAGCCGAGGTCCGGGCGTTCCTCGACAAACATGCCGGTGCGGCGACGCCGAATCGACGGCCATCCACCGATCCTGCGGAAACACGAGGTGGGCAATGAGCATGCCGCACGGTTTCAGTGGTACCGCGGCTGCGGACGGGACGGGCGACGAGCCCAATCCCAGGAGGTGGTTCCGTTTCACATTCGCCTGCCTCGCCTGCGTGCTGCCGCTCGCGTCGGTCCTCCTGCGGGCCGAGGAGTCGGTGCCGGATGACACGAACCTGATCGAGAGCCTGACGCCGGAGCAGGCGCGAACATTGGCGGAGCAGTTCCCAGGGGTACCGCTCGAATACCAAACCGCGGAAGGCCACAGACAGACGGCGCTCGGCCTGCCCTTGAGGGGCCTGAAGTCTCTCGATCCCGCCGTGGCCGAAGAACTGGCCGGATATGCCAAAGGACCACTCCTGCTCGATGGCCTGACCACATTATCCGACGACGCGGCCAAGGCGTTGGCGCGGCACAACGCCTGGTTCCTGATCCTCGACGGCCTGACCACGCTCTCGCCCGCCGCGGCCCAGGCGCTCGCGTCACGCGCGGGTAAGGAGGATACGATCGTCTCGAACCTGTCGCTCCGCGGCCTGACCACGCTCTCTCCCGCCGTGGCGCAGGCGCTCGCGTCACGAGCAGGTGACCTGTCGCTCAGCGGCCTGACCACGCTCTCCGACGAAACCGCCGAGGCACTCGCACGGCACAAAGGTTCGCTGTCGCTCGACGGCTTGACCACGCTCTCACCCGCAGCGGCCCAGGCTCTCGCGTCATGCGACAGCAATGTCTCGCTCCGCGGCCTGACCACGCTCTCCGACGAAACCGCCGAGGCGCTGGCGCGGCACTCGAGCCAGAAGAGAGTGCTCAGACTCGACGGCCTGACCACGCTCTCCGACACCGGGGCCGAGATCCTGGCGCGGCACACGTCCAGCGGCCTCTCACTCGACGGCCTGACCGCGCTCTCCGACGCAGCGGCCCGGGCCCTGGCGCGGAAAAAGCGTGGATCCCTGTCGCTCAACGGGCTGACCACGCTCTCCGCGGCGGCGGCCCAGGCCCTGGCGCAGCACACCGGCTCCTTGTACCTGGACGGCCTGACGACCCTCTCCGACGAGGCTGCCGAGGCGTTGGCCCAGCGGCCGGGCAACCTGCTGTCACTCAACGGCCTGACCACGCTCTCCGACAAAGCGATCCGGGCGTTGGCGGCGAGCAAAGTCCATGGGCTGTGCATCAACCGCCTGACCGCGCTCCCGGCCGACGCGGTCCAGACGCTCCTGCAGCGGCCGGGCAGGACGGAGTTCCTCGGCGGCCTGACCAGGCTCGATGTCGAGACGGCCCGGGTGTTGGCGGCTGCCGACAAATGGGACGGCCGCCTGCCGAGCCTCACCGCCTTGGACTCCGCCGACTCCGTGGCGATCGCCGCGGTCCTCGCCGCCCGCAAGGGGCCGCTCTCACTGCCGAAGCTGACGAAAATCTCTGCCCAAACCCTCAGCGCCCTCTTCGGCAATCCAGACGTCACGATTCCGGCCGACCGCCAGACCGACGTGCCGGCCAACCCGCCCCGGGTAATCGCGGCCCGGGTACTGCTGCCGGGCCGGGGCGCGGTGGTGCTGCAGCGTCAGGACGGGGTGTTCCTCGGCGGCCTGGTCAGCCTGGATGTCGAGACGGCCCGGGTGTTGGCGGCTGCCGACAAATGGGACGGCCGCCTGCCGAGCCTCACCGCTTTCGACTCCGCCGACTCCGTGGCGATCGCCACGGCACTCGCTGCCCGCAAGGGGCCGCTCTCTCTGCCGAACCTCGCGAAGATCTCCCCCCGAACGCTCTCCGCCCTGATCGCCAAGCAAGACGTCGAGATTCCGCTCGTCGCGACGCTGGAGTTCATCGCCGAGCCCGACGGCGGCCCGACCGAGGACTTCATGATTCCGGACTGGCTGGCGGAGCGGGAGAAGCTGCGGGGCAGCCGGCGGTGGTGACGCCGCTGCGGCGGAGCCGCTCGCGTTCCCGGAGGATGTCGTCCACGCCCGAGGCCTGCGGCGCACGCTCTCGCGGGCCTTCCGCCCCCCCCATGCCAC
The DNA here is from genome assembly GCA_002405515.1 of Planctomycetaceae bacterium UBA4655. Taxonomy (GTDB): domain Bacteria; phylum Planctomycetota; class Planctomycetia; order Pirellulales; family UBA1268; genus UBA4655. Next base: position 4,529 of record DHLZ01000305.1, on the reverse strand, counting down.
ACAAGGGAAGGTCACGCGTGGCAGGTCACGGGTTTTCGAAAAACCCAAAGTACCGCCGCGCGTTGTGATAGCCGATGTCCTGCACCATTTTTCCGACGAGTGACAGATCGTTGGGCAGGAGCCCCCGCTCGATGTCGCGACCGAGGATGTTGCAGAGCAATCGGCGGAAGTATTCGTGGCGGGTGTAGGAAAGAAACGAGCGGCTGTCGGTGAGCATGCCGACGAACTGGCTGAGGAGGCCGAGCTGCGAGAGGCTCTCGATCTGTCGGGTCATGCCGTCGAGCTGATCGAGGAACCACCATCCGCTGCCGAACTGGATCTTGCCCGCGGTGTTGCCGTCCTGAAAGTTCCCGGTCATGGAGGCGACGAGCTCGTTGTCGCGCGGGTTGAGGTTGTAGATGATCGTCTTGGGCAGGCATCCCGCAAGGTCGAGGCGGTCGAGGTGCTTGGCCAGGGCGGCAGCCACGGGCAGGTCGCCGATGGAATCGAATCCGCAATCCGGGCCGAGCATCCGCTTCATCCGCGTGTTGTTGTTGCGAAGCGCCCCGTAGTGGATCTGCATCGTCCAGCCTTTCGCGGCATCCATCGCGGCGAGTTCGTGGAGAAGATGGGACTTGTACCGCACCGCCTCGGACGGCGTCACGACGCCCCCCGCACGGGCCTTCGCGAAGATAGAGGCCGCCTCGTTCTCGGTGCAATCCTCGGCCCAGATGGTGTCCACACCACGATCCGAAAGCCGGCATCCACGTGAGGCGAAGAAGTCGTGCCGCTTCTGCAGGGCGGCCATGAGGTCGGCGAGCGTGCCGATGCTCGTTCCCGATGCCTTTTCCAGCGATTCGAGCCATGCGGCGAAGACCGCCGGCTGATCGATGGCAAGCGACTTGTCGGGACGCCAGGTCGGCCGCACCTGGATGTCGAACGACGTGTCGGCGGCGATCGCGGCATGGTGTTCCAGCGAATCCACCGGATCATCGGTCGTGCACACCACCTCGACCTTGAATTTTTTCATCAGCCCCCGGCAGGAAAATTCCGGCTGGGCGAGCAGCGCGTTGCAGTGGTCGTAAATGCCTCTCGCGGTTTCGGGATCGAGCAGCCGGTCGCCAACCCCGAAGGAGCGGGCAAGCTCGAGGTGCGACCAATGGTAGAGCGGGTTGCGAAGCAACTTCGGCATCGTGGCCGCGTATTGCTCGAATTTCTCCCAAGGCGTCGCGTCGCCGGTGCAGAACCGCTCGTTGACACCCGCGGTCCGCATCGCCCGCCATTTGTAGTGGTCGCCGCCGAGCCAAAGCGTCGCGATGTTGTCCCAGCGAATATCGTCCGCGATCTCCTTGGGGGGCAGGTGGCAGTGGTAGTCGACGATCGGCAGGCCGGCCGCGTGGTGGTGGTAGAGCTCGCGGGCGGCGGGCGTGTCGAGAAGAAAGTCGTCGTGGATGAAGGGGCGTTTGGTATTCATGAGCGGTATTGTTCAGCAGAAGAGTGGCTCGATGTGTTTCTTGAGCAGGTTGTCTCGCACCCTGCGACCGATGATGCCCCGATTGGCCTTCAAGGCGTCGGTGTAGCGTTGGCCCATGCCGGCCGCGACCTTGAACGAGACATGAATGAACTGCCGGAACTGCGGGTCGTACTTCGCGCAGGAGGCATCGTGGTTGACCGCTTCGACAAACTCCCTCGCGGTCCAACTGCGGACGGTTTCGATCGATGGCAGCTTCGGGATTTCAATGTCCACGACCGGCGCGTAGGGCTTGATGAGCTCCTCGGCCTGGGGCAACGCGGCGGCGTAAATGTCCTTGGCGATGTCGAGCCCGTCGCCGCCGGCTTCGGCGAGTCCGGCCACTTCCTCGAGCCACGTCGTGCCCGCGGTCTTCAGATGCAGCCCCGCGCGGTGCCGCTCGACGAGACGCCGGATGATCGGGTAGAGCGAGAACTTGTCGCTTCCGGAATGGACGCTGATCTTGAGCGTCTCCGGCAGGCCAAACTCGCGGACCGCATGGGCGAGCACGGCCAGATCGGCGTCGAACTCGCGTTCGAAGGCCCCGATGTCGCCGACATAATCCACCCCCTTGTTGAATCGTCCGGTGAACTTCGGCGCGATGGTTTGGACGGGAATTCCTTCGTCGGCGATCATCGCCAGAATGATCAGCAGCTCGCCCGGGGTCTGCGGGGTGTCGGTCTCGTCCACCGACAGTTCCACCGCGAACGAGTCGGCCGGCTTCGCGGCCGCGATGCGACGGTAGATCCGCCCGGCCTCCTGCATCGCCCAGAGAAATTTGCCCGCCGTCCGCTCGAGATCCGCGCGGGTGATTTCCAACGGCGCATCGAGCAAGGGCAGACGATGCGTGCCGACGAGACCGGACCGCTTCTTGAAAAAGGCCTCCATGCTCTCGGGGCTGGCCGGCTTGCCCGAATAATCCGCCACGTCCAGCGTGAAGAAATCGCTCGAGGCGATGAAGCCGTCCACCGTGTGCAGGTTGATGTGGTCGGCGTCCACGAAGTACGGCGCCGTCCAGTTCAACGCCCTCACCGCCGCATCCGCCTCGGCCCGCAGATCGGCGGGCTTCGTGCCGACGAGCGTGTGCTCACGGTTCGACTTGTTCCACACGGGGTGCAGCGGCACGCCCCGCTCGACGGCGGATTGGACTGCGGAGAGCTGGGCCTCTCCTTGATGGGCGAAGCGATCGCCCATGCCGATCGTGAATCGAGGCAGTGTTTTCATGGAGGCAGTGTTTTCGTGGAAGTGCTTTCGTGGACGAGACCCGCCGGCGATTCCGGCGAAGTCTCATCGGAGAACGGCCGACCGTCAAGGCTGTCTGCCTTCCGAAAGCCCTTGCCGACCTCGCCCCCCCTGCCGCCCACCGCTACCAATCGAATCCGTCGCTGCTCCGGTCGGACCTCAGCGGGCTTCGGGCTGGCGAATGGGAGGTCATCGTCAAGGATTATGACTGTTCTCTTCCGAGCGTTTCGCCTGGCCGGCGGCGGAACGGGCCGACGGTGCCACCTGGAACCGGCCGCCGGACAGGCTGAAGGTCATGCCGTTCCCGACGGGGGTGGTTTCGGCTGACGTGCTTCCGGTGGCGGGCCACTGTGCAAATCCTACATCGCCGATGTAGGATTTGCGTGCTGGACGCGTGCAACGCCACGGTCGCGGCCCGGAGGCAGCATGGCCAGAGTTTTTTCTCGCCTACTCGACCCGCCGAAGAAGACGTTCCTCCTGCTCGGGCCTCGCGGCACGGGGAAGTCCACCTGGTTGGCGAAGCATTTTCCGCGGGCTGTCAGGATCGATCTCTTGCACACGGAGCAGTTGTATCGCTACCGATCGAATCCGTCGCTGCTCCGATCGGACCTCAGCGGGCTTCGGGCTGGCGAATGGGCGGTCATCGACGAGGCCCAGAAGGTGCCCGATCTCCTCGATGAAATTCATGGGCTTTACGAAGCACGGCGGATCAATTTTGCGATCACCGGCTCCAGTGCCAGAAAATTGCGGCGAGCCGACGTCAACCTGCTCGGTGGCCGGGCCATTCGGTGCGATTTTTTTCCGCTGGCTTGGGGAGAGATCAAACAGGCCTCGTTTCTCGACGCGTGCCTCGCGTACGGGACGCTTCCTCCCGTGCTTACGGACCCGGCGCATGCGGCCGACACGCTGGCGAGCTACGTGGGCACCTATCTGCAGGAGGAAATTGCGGCGGAGGCACTGACCCGCAATATCCAGCCGTTCGCGAGGTTCCTCCAGGTAGCCGCAAAGCACCACGCCCAGGTGCTCAACGTCGAGCGGGTCGCCCAGCAAGCAGCGATCAAGCGGCGCACGGTCGACACCTACTTCGAGATTCTCGAAGACACGCTGCTGGGCCTGCGGCTCCCCGCGTATCGCCCCGGGGTTCGCTCGAAGGAGGTGGCTCACCCGAAGTTTTATTTCTTCGACGCCGGGGTGGCCCGGGCCGCGGCGGGCTGGATTCGGGAGACGATGCCCGACGAATGGCGGGGCTTCTCGTTCGAGACGCTCGTGCTCGGCGAACTCCGCGCGTTCAATTCCTATCGGCGGAAAGACAAGCGGTTATTCCACTACAGCGTGATCGGAGCATTCGACATCGACTTCGTGGTGGAGACGCAAAAGAAGGTCTTGAATCGGCCGGCCCGGTTCGTGGCCATCGAGGCCAAAGCCTCGTCTGGATGGCGGTCGGAGTGGAACCGGCCCTTGGCAATGATCGCCGAGCATGGTGCGATCGATGCTGCGTATGGCGTCTACCTCGGGAAAAAGACGATCGTGAACGATGCGGTCACTGTCTTGCCGTTCGCCGAGTTCAGTCGGCGTCTGTGGGCTGGCGACATTTTCTGAAGACGTCGGCGGCGCCGCCGGATTCACCGTCCCTAGCCCGCAGCCAAACCTGCGTCACGCCCTCGCCGCAGAGGAAGGCCCGCCGGACGCAGCGGGAAATGCAGTGGTCGTAGCGGGTGACCGCGACGTCCACCAGTTGCCGCCTGGGCGTCGTCATCGCGGGGGCTACTGCAGGATTCGGGTGAACTGAACGCGCGTC
>DHLZ01000052.1 GCA_002405515.1 Planctomycetaceae bacterium UBA4655 | reverse complement strand
AGCCAGCCGGGCGAGCTCCGCAAGATGCGGCTGCTGCTCGAGAGCCTGCTCTGATCTCGCCGGTGGCGGTCTCGGGGGCTTTCCTGGAGGCCGCATTGCCGCCGGTGGAGCAGACGCATCGTCGCTACGGCGATGGGCACGGGCAGCCCCGAACCCGGCGGCGTTGACCCGCAAGCGGTTACAATGCCCGCATGAACCTTTGGCTGATCAAGAGCGAGCCCGACGTCTTCTCGATCCACGATCTCGCGAAGGCGAAGGGCAAGACGACGCACTGGGAGGGCGTGCGCAATTATCAGGCACGCAATTTTCTGCGTGCCATGAAAAGAGGCGATCGCTGCCTCTTCTATCATTCGAACGCCGAGCCGTCGGCCGTGGCGGGTGTCGTCGAGGTGGTTCGTGAGGCCTACGCCGATCCGACCGCGTGGAATCCGAAGAGCGACTATCACGATCCGAAGGCGTCGCCCGAGAATCCCGTCTGGTCGATGGTCGACGTCAAGCTCCTCGAAATCTTTCCGCGGGAGATTCCGCTCGAGGAACTGCGGGGCGTGAAGGCCCTCGCCGGGATGGAACTCCTGCGGCGCGGCAGCCGGCTCTCGGTGCATCCGGTGACGGAGACGGAGTTTCGTGCCATCCGCAAGCTTGCCGGGTGCCCGGCCTGATCGCATGCCCTGCCGACTTCCTCCACCAGTCGAAAGGTCCACGGCGGCGCCGCTGCCGGAGCGGCTTGCCTGGATCGATGCCGACATGGAATCGATGCGGGCGGCCGGGCTCGAGAGGCCCCACCGCGTCCGGTCGGGGCGGCAGGGGGCGACGGTCGTGCTCGACGGGCGAACGCTCCTGAACTTCGGGAGCAACGACTACCTCGGCTACGCGGGGGATGTCCGGCTCACGAAAGCCGCGTCGAAAGGGGCCTGTGCCGAGGGTTTCGGCGCGGGAGCCAGCCCGCTCGTGAGCGGCCACAGCCTCGCCCACGAACGGCTCGAGCGGGCGATCGCCGGCCTCCTCGCCGTCGAGAACGCACTCGTCTTTCCGAGCGGCTTTGCGGCCAACACGGCCACGATCGCGGCGGTCGCCGGCTCCGGCGATTTTGTCGCGAGCGACGAGCGGAACCACGCGAGCATCATCGACGGCTGCCGTCTCTCCCGGGCCGAGGTGGGAATCTACGCCCATCGCGACCTCGCCTCGCTCGATCGTCTGCTCGGGTCGGCGAAACTCGCCCGCCGCCGGCTCGTCGTCACCGACACGCTCTTCTCGATGGACGGCACCATCGCGCCTCTCGCCGGCCTGTGCGAGGTCGCGGAGCGGCACGGGGCGATCGTGATGGTGGACGAGGCGCACGCCACTGGCGTCTTCGGTGACCGTGGCAGCGGCCTCGTCGAGGCGGCAGGCTGCGCCGACGGGGTCCAGGTCCGCGTGGGCACCCTCTCCAAGGCGGTCGGCGCCGCGGGCGGGTTCGTAGCCGGCCATGCGAAGCTCATCGAATGGCTGCGTCACAAGGCGAGGGCCTGGATCTTCTCCACGGCGCATCCGCCGGCCGTGGCCGCCGCGGCAGAACGGGCCATCGGGCTCATCCTCGAGGAGCCGCTCCGCAGGCGGGAGCTGCTCGAGAGGGCTGCTTCCTTTCGGGAGTCTCTCGTCGCCGAAGGCATCGACCTCGGGGGCGCGGCTGCGCAGATCGTGCCCGTCGTGGCGGGGTCGGCCGAAGCCGCATGCGGAGTCCAGGAGGCGCTCGCCGTCGAAGGGTTCTTCGTGCCGGCCATCCGGCCCCCGAGCGTGCCGCAGGGGAGAAGCCTCGTCCGGGCGAGTCTCTCCTGGCACCATTCCGCCGAGGATCTTTCGAGGCTGGCGGCCGCGATCGGTCGCGCCGTGGGCCGCCCACGGACTCGGGGGGATTTCGCAGGATGAACGAACTCGAAGCGTCCGAAGCGTCCGTCGGAAAGTGGTGCGTCATCGGCGCCGGACCCTCGGGACTGACCGCGCTGAAGAACCTGCTGTCTCTCGGCATCGACGCCGAGTGCCTCGAGCGGGAGGACGACGTCGGCGGCAACTGGTGGTTTGGATCCGCCGCGTCGGCCGTGCTCGAATCGACCCGGCTCATCAGCTCCGCCCGGCTCACGGAGTACGCCGATTTCCGGATGCCGCGTGACTGGCCGGCCCATCCGACCCACTCGCAGTGCCTCGAATATCTCCGCGACTACGCCCGGCATTTCGGCCTCGTGCCCTTCATCCGCACCCACAGCGAGGTCGTTCGGGTCGAGCCGGCCGGCGACGGCCGCCCCGGCTGGATCGTCGATGTCGCGGGCCGCGGCCGCTCCTGGTACGAGGGGGTCGTCATCGCCACCGGCCACAACCGTGAGCCGAGGTTTCCCACGATCGCGTCAGGCTTCGCGGGCGTGCGGCTCCACGCCTGCGACTACAAGTCGCCGACCATTCCGGTCGCGATCGCCGGCAAGAGGGTGCTCGTGATCGGCGGCGGCAACTCCGGGTGTGACATCGCCGTCGAGTGCTCCCGGCATGCCGTCGCGACGTGGCATTCGACGCGGCGGGGCTACCACGTCGTGCCGCGGTTCCTCCTGGGGAGGCCGTCCGACCTCCGCAACGAGCGGCTCCTGCGGATGGGGGCGCCGCTCTGGCTCCGTCGCGTTCTGTCGCTCGGCGCGATCGATCGCGCGATCGGCCTGCCCCATCGCCACGGACTGCCGCGGCCCGACCACCGTCTCTGGGAAACGCATCCGGTCATCAACGACGCGATCTACGAACGCATCGACGCGGGGGCGATCCGCCCGGCGGGCGACGTCGATCGATTCGAAGGCGACGCGGCGATCTTCGCGGACGGAAGCCGGGAGCGGTTCGACGTGGTGATCTTCGCGACGGGCTACCGCGCCACGATGCCCTTCATCGACGTGGAGAGCCTCGGCGGCGCGATTCCCGGCACCGACGGCGTGCCCGATCTCTTCATGCATCTGCTCCATCCCGTGCGGGACGACATCGCGGTGGCCGGCCTCATCCAGCCCGACAGCGGCCAATGGGGCATCACCGACGTGCAGGCGCAGCTCGTCGCGCGGATGGCGGTCGCCCGCCGACGGGGTGGCCATGCCCTCGCCTGGCTCCATCGCCGCCGGGCCGCGGGCTGGCGGCGCGGGCCGATTCGATACGTCGATTCGCCGCGGCATCTGCTCGAGGTCGAGCACCATTCCTATCGCCGTGCGGTCTCCCGGCTCGTCGCCGGGATGGACCGCAGGCTGCGGGCTACTTCGCGCCTGCCGGCGGCTGTAGGTTGCCTGCCGGCGGCTGTAGGTTGCCTGCCGGCGGCTGTGGGTTGCCGAAGAGGGCCTCCAGGCCGCGGTTGAGTCCGTCGCCGATGACCGCCTGCGCGGTGTTCTCCACGATGCGGGCCACGATCTGGTCGATCGCCGCGGCGTCGAACTGCGGTCGGTTGACCGTGCCGCGAAGCGGTATCACGACGGGAGTCCGAAGGAGCGCGGCGACGACGGGCGTCTGGCCGACGATGTCACCCCGGAACGCCACTTCCGCCGTCATGGCGAGCGTTCCGTCCGCGCCGACGCTGCCCTTTGTCTTGACGAACAACTGCCCGGCGTCCATGACGAATCCGTCGTGCCAGATTCGACGCTGCGAGAGCATGACGCGAACCGGATCGGGCCGCACTCGCATGAGCACGACCTTGTCGCCGATCGCGAACCGCGGGTCGAGCAGCCCCTGGAGCCGACCGATGAGCGTGACGAGGGCCTGCGCGGGTGGGCCCGGCGTCACCTCGAGCCGGTCAAAGTGCACCTGCCCCGCGAACTCGCCGCCGAGCGGGTCGGCCAGCGGCACTCGCGCTCCGGCGGCGTCGATGCTGACGCGACCGCTCGTCTTGGTCGATTGGGCGATGAGGGGGGCGATCCAGCGGATCCAACGGTCGCAAAACTGGTTCGACAGGTCGACCCTGTCTGCGATGCGGCCCGGTGGAACGACGAGCTCCATGGGACCGGGCACGAGCCGCAGCCACGGCCCGCCGCGGAGCCTTCCGCCCGCCGCGCCGATGTCGAAGGGTCCGAAGGCGAGTTGGCCGTCGAGGAGCCTCAGCGGCATCTCTCCGCCTTCGATCGGCACGCCGCCGACCTGCGCGGCCTCCCAGGCGAGGCTCGTGTCGAACGAGACGGACCGCATCCAGCGGGCCGGATCGTTCGGCGTCCGCTGTGGCAACGACGCCGGAATCGCGATCCTGCCGGAGGCGGCAGGGTCGGTGGCGGCATCGACGCCGCGTGCGGCCTTGAGCCAGTCGTCGGGCAGGACGATGCTTCGGGCGGGGTCGCTCGGCGGCGGCTCGATCGCCAGCCGCGACGGGTCGCGAAGTGGTCCGCGAATGGCGAAGGACCGCGAGCCGGAGCCGGCGAGCAGCACGTTGCCGCCCGTCCAAGGCATGAGGAGACGGGAGAGCGAGTTCCAGTCGTAGGCGAAGCTGCCCGACAGATCGACGACCGACCGGGACGACAACGCATCGACCGCGCCGGACGACGTGAACGACGCCGTCGTGGAATCGAGCGAGAGCCGATTCACGACGACCCGGTCGAGATGCGGCGCGTGGGTCACCTCGGCGACGAGCTTCGCCCGGGGTTCCTTCCAGATCTCCTGCGGCGCCGCGATGCCGCCGATGCCGAGGGCGGACGACGCCGGGACGCTCGCGAGCGACAGTGAGTCTCCCGTCAGCTCGACCCGCACGTTCGTTCCCGCGGGCGTGTCGAGGACCTCGATCGATCCCCAGGCCCGACCGGCGACGGGCCATGCGGCCGAGAACAGCGGCGATGCGATCCAGCGTTCGAGCCGTGCGAGATCGGCTTGCCATTGCGCCTTCCCGCCCACGCGGCCGATGGCGATCGAGGCGGGCGGCGTGCCGCCGGCCGCCGTCGCGGGCAGGATCGAGAGTCCGCCGGTCCGCAGTGACACCGTCGATGTGAGCACCTCGGCGGACGAGAGGTCGATCCTTCCGCTCAACGGATGGAAAACACCGGCGCCGCTCGCGACCAGTCTCGGCTCCTCGATCGATCGGCCCCCCAGCCGCACCGACGGCTTCTCGATCTCGGCCGTGGCCTTCGTCACCTGCCAGATGTCCCCCTGCGAGGAGAGCGTGGCCGATGCGCGGAGCGTGCCGCCGCAGGCGGTTCGTTCGGGATCGAACACGTCGCCGAAGACCGCGAGCCTGCGATGCCACTGCTCGACGTCGCCTTCGACCGAGAGGTCGGCCGCGATGCCGGGCGAGGAGGGGGCGGCATGAATCAGGAGCCCGCGGCCCGAGCCGCCCGAGAGGATCGCGGCGTAGTCGACGAGGGCTCCGCCGGTGAGCGTGGCCTCGAGCGAGTCCTCCGCCGACGCGATGCGGGCATGGGCGTCGTCGACGAGCACCGCAGACCCCGCCACGGTTCCGGCACCCGTCGCCTCGAGCGAGAGCTTCGGCTCCCGCAGCCGCGGCCGACCGGGGAGATTCAGGGTGAGGTTCTCGACGCTCGACGAGAGCGTCGCGGCGTAGGATTGCCCCGTCCTTCGTCGGACGACGTCGAGACGACCGCGGGACGTGCCGGCGATCTCGACGGCCCGAAGGTCGAGCAGCTCCGACGCCTCCTCCACGATCCGGTCGAGGTCGATGGTCCACTCGAGATTGCCCCCTTCGGCGGATCCGCTCGCCGTCAGTTCGACGGCCGCCGAGGCGACCCTCGCTTCCTCGATCCGAAGCCGCTCCCCGGCCCCGATGGCCCGCCTGCCCCGGAGCCAGGCGGTGAAGGGTTCGTTCCAGCGGAGTTGTCGAGTACCTTGAACGGCCGCGAGGTCGCGGGAGCTTGCCCGCATCTCGAGAACCCGCTCGCCGCCGTCGGCGTAGGCCGCCGCCGCCAGCTGCAGCTGTCCCGCGGTCACCCGGACGTCGGGCCGCACCTCGAGTCCTCCCGGCAGCGCCTTGGCGGCCGCCGCGAGGTCCACGTCGGCCGAGAAGGCGAAGTCGCTCCTTGCGAGGTGTTCGAGCCAATCCCACGAGCTTCCGCCGGGCAACACGATCCTTCCCGAGGCCTCGGCCTTGAACAGCGGGCTTCTCGCCTCGAGTTTCCGCACGTTCAAGATCCGACCGTCGATCGACACGTCGAACGGCGCGTCGAGCTGCTCGATCGCGACCCGCTCGCGGAGAGTCGTGGCGTCGCAGACCGCCAGGCGGCTTCCCAAGACCGTTCCCGCCATCGCCCACGGCCGCGCCGCCGCGCCGCCGCCCTGTCCGGCAACCTCCCTTGGAACGTGCAGGTCCATCCGCAGGTCGGCGAGGCCGTCGAGCACTGTCGCGCCGTCGAAACGGGTTGCGAGCACCCGCGTGATGCCGAGGGGCAGGCGGGTCGTCGCCACGGCGAAGCTCGTGTCTGCGACCGGATCGACACTCGCCGACACCGACCAGCCGCCGTTCCTCGCCAGCGCCGAGGTGGCCGCCGCGGCGATCGGTCGGCGGTCGAACGGCACGTCGGCGACGGCGTCCCTGGGGCGATCGACGATCGCCGCCGCGGCGGACGCATGCACGAGGCGGCCCGAAACGGCCCAGCCGTCGAGCGATGCCTCAGGGCCGACCGGCCCGGAGGCGACGACCTCGCCGAGCCGCCATTCCTCGCGGCGGGCCGTGTCGATGATCCGCACGCCGGCATCGACGACCTCGATCGAGAGCCTTGGGATCGGCACGGTCGCCGTCGCTGCGAGCCACGGGGCGAGAAGGTCCTCGATGTTCGATCCTCCCCGGTGGACCTCGAGCAGGGCCTCCACGCCAGTGATGCGGACCGTGCCCAGGTCGTCGCGGTTCGCCAGGAGTCCGAGGATGCCGCGATCGATGGCGAGCCGATCGACGGCGACGATGCCCCGGCCCTCACGATCGCGGACGACCACGTCGCGATACTCGATCGATCCGAGCCACCGCCACGCCGCCGCCCGGCTGCCGATCGATCCGTTGATCCCGGCGAAGATCGCCTCGAGGGGCCGGTCACGAAGCGGGGTGAGCACGGCGGCATCGGGCGCGAACCATGCGACGGCTGCGACGACGAGGAGGAACACAAGCCACAAGATCCGCCGCCGGCCACTCTTCGGCCGCTGCCAGTCGGGGAAATCGTCGTCCTCGATTTCCTCCCACGTGCGCCTGCGCCTGGCCATCCCTGCCCTGCTCCTTCCTTGGTGGGGCGAGTATACCGGCATTCGCCCCTCCATTCCGCGATCGTCACAGCGACGATCGGGGCCGCACTACACTATCGGTCGAAACCATCGGGCGGATTGTGCCTTTGAAGGCCACTGCTGAAGACTCCCAGAGTTGGTGTTCGGAATGAGCAGGCGATTCGGCCCCGTCATCGATCCGCTCGTGAGCGGCCGGACTCCCGATCTCGGGGCCGGGGGGCCCGGGGCCGCGGCGAAGCGGTCGCTGGCCGCTCTGTCGCCGGAGGCGGTCTTCCCAGGTCGGAGGATCGTGGATCGCGACGCCGCCAGGGCGTGCCTCGCGGGCCTCTGGCTCTGGAACGATTGCCTGGAGGAGTCGCACGGCATCAGCCAGGGCATCGAAACTCCCGAAGGCAGCTGGTGGCATGCGATCATGCACCGCCGCGAGGGAGACTTCTCCAACGCGAAATACTGGTTCCGGCGGGTGGGGGAGCACCCGTTGTTTCCCAGGCTCTCCGAGGCCGTTCGCCGCATCGCGTCCTCGAGCCGACCCCGCGATCCGCGGCACGGCTGGCTCGCGTCGGCCACCGCCTGGGATCCCTTTCGCTTCGTCGATCTCTGCGAGGATCTCGCGAGGCGTTCCTCCGCGGACGGTGAACTTGCCCGCGAGATCGCCGCGGAGGAATGGCGGCTGCTCTTCGCCCACTGCCACGATCTCGCCGTCGGCGGCGGGCCGCCCGTGGTCGGGATCATCCTCGCGGGTGGCTCTGGATCGAGGCTCGGGGGTGTCGAGAAGGGGATGCTGCGGTTCGAGGGGCAAACGTACCTCGCGAGGGCGATCGCCGCGGTCGCGCCGTCGGTCGGCGAGATCGTGGTCGTTGTGGCGGCCGGCCAGGTGATCGACCCGGGGTCGTTCGCCGTGTCGATCCCGCTTCGGGTGGTCCGCGACACGACAGCCGGAGCCGGTCCGCTTGCGGCGCTGGCCGACGGGCTGCGAGAAGCGACGCTCCACGGCGCCGCGATCGCCGTCATCGCGTCGTGCGACGTGCCGAGGCTCTCGCCCGACGTCGTGCGGCTGCTCGTCGAGTCGCTCGTGAACGCCGGCGAGGCCTGCGACTGGGCCGTCCCCGAGGTCGGCGGCCACCCGCAGGTGCTCCTTTCGGCGATCCGCACGACGACGCTGGCGGCAATCGAGTCGCACCTCGCCTCCGGCAGGCGGGACGTGCGGGGAATTCTCTCGAAGCTGCGGACGCGGTCGATCGACGAGGAGCAGTTGCGATGCATCGATCCCGCGCTCGCGTCGTTTCACGACATCGACACCGCCGAAGACCAGCACGCGCTCGGCGGTTGACCGCCCGTGCCACGGAAGCCCGAGCCGCAAGTTTCCCCGCAGGCG
>DHLZ01000090.1 GCA_002405515.1 Planctomycetaceae bacterium UBA4655 | reverse complement strand
GCCGCCGCCGGCCATCCAGATCGTGAAGCCGCTGGGGTTGTGGTCGCGGCCCTTGCCCCCCTGCGAGTCGCTCGTGCGGCCGAACTCGCCTCCCCAGATCACAAGCGTGTCGTCGAGCAGGCCGCGGGCCTCGAGGTCGGCCAAAAGCGCGGCCGAGGGCCGATCGACCGACGGGCCGCAGGCCCGATGGTTCTTTTCGATGTCGTCGTGGCCATCCCAGGGCACGTCGTTCACCGAGCCATCCCCGCCTTTGGACCTGCCGGCGAAGATCTGGATGAACCGCACGCCGCGTTCCAAGAGCCGCCGGGCGGTGAGGCACTGTCGGGCCATCACCTCGCATTGCCCATCGGCCGTGCCATAAAGATCATGCACATGCTTCGGCTCCTGCGAGAGATCGAAGGCTTCGGGCGCCGCCACCTGCATCCGATAGGCGAGTTCGAAGCTGGTCAGCCGGGCGGCAAGATCGGCCTGATCGGGGCGTTCGGCGGCGTGGGCCGCGTTCAACTTCGCCAAGGCGTCGAGTTCCTCTCGCTGGCGTGCGGCCGAGAGCCCGGTGCGGCGGCCGAGATAATCGATCCTGAGATCGGGGTTCAGGGCGATCGCCTGATGGCTGCGCGGCAGGAAGCCGGACGACCAGATCTGGTCGTCGCCCCGCGGCCTGGTACTGTCATGCAGAACCATGAAGCTCGGCAGATCGTCGTTGAGCGATCCGAGGCCGTAGTCGAGCCAGGCTCCCAGGGTCGGCATCCCCGGCCGGCTGAAGCCCGACATCAGCTCGATCGCGGCGGGGGCGTGGTTGTTGGCCCTGACATGGCAGGAGTGGATGAACGCCATCCGATCGACGTGCCGGGCCAGGTGCGGGAACAACTCGCTCACCCAGCTGCCCGATTCGCCATGCTGAGCCCACTTGAACGGGCTGGCAAGCAGACGGCCGCTGGTGCTGAAAAACCCGGTCTTCGAGTCGGCGCCGGGCAGCGGCTGGCCGTTGCGTGCCTGAAGCTCCGGCTTGTAGTCCCAGGTGTCCATCTGTGCCGGGCCGCCGGTCATGAACAGCCAGATCACGCGTCTGGCCCGCGGGGCATGGTGCGGAAGCGATCTCATGGCTCCCTGTCCCTGGCCGCCGAGCAGCGTCGCGAGGGCGAGGCCGCCGAAGCCCTGACCGGCGTCGCGGAGAAACTGCCGGCGCGGGGGAAGAGCAAGTTCGCCGATGCCTGTGGGCTGCATGGGATACGCCTCAATCGAGAAAGATGAATTCGTTCGTGCAGAGCATGATGTGACAGACGTCAACCAGCGGCTTGGCATCGGGGGCCAGGAGCGGTCCGAGCGTGTCGCGTTCCACGGCCGTCGACGGCCTCCCGAACGCGATCATAGTCGCGGCGTTGAGCAGCTGCTCGGGGGTGCCGGTTCCGGCCGCTTTCCGGGCCCGATCCGCGAGCCCTTGGGCGGCTGTGCGCACGAACGGGGAGTTCATCATGGCCAGCGACTGCGTCGGCACGGTGGCCATGCCCCGTGCGCCCACCGACTGCAGCGGCTCCGGCTGATCGAACAGTCGCAGGAAGGGGATTGGCTGACTCCGCCTGACCGACAGGTAGATGCTGCGCCGCGCCTTACCATCTCCCTCGCCGGGCCCGTACATCGTGGTCTGCAGACTGCCCGACACCGCCAGCATCGCATCGCGGATCGCCTCGGCCTCCAGTCGCACCGGCCGCCGCCGCCAGAGGAGGAGGTTGTCCGGATCGGCCTTGCGATTGGCATCGCTCACGAGCCCCGCCTGCCGGTAGGTGGCGCTCGTCACGATCAGGCGATGGAGTTTTTTCAGCGACCAGCCTTCCTGCACGAGCCGGCCGGCCAGCCATTCGAGGAGTTCCGGGTGGCTGGGCTTGTCTCCCTGCGTGCCGAGATCATTGGGGGTCGAGATGATGCCGCGGCCGAAGTGGAAGTGCCAGAGCCGATTGACGATCACGCGGGCCGCGAGCGGACCGGCGCCCCGGTCGGTGTCGGCGAGCCAGTCGGCCAGGCCGAGCCGCGAATCCCGATCCACCTTCGCCGGCCCACCCGTGCCGACCAGCAGCGGCCGTTCGGCGTCGTCGGACGCGATCGTCGCCCGGATGAATCCGGGGTTCATCTTGTCTTGCTTGCGACCCACCTCGCCGCGGGCAAGAAGGAACACATCCGGCATGTTGGAATTTTTAGCCGCATAGACCTGGACGAGCGTCGGCTGAGGCTTGCGGGCATCGACAGCATCGAGCGCCGCGCTCGCCGCGCCCGCCTTGGCATCGACGAACCGATACCAGGACGCCAGTTCACGCCAGGTGTCGTCGTCGGTCTCCACCTTCTTGCCGGCGGCGTCCGCAGCCGCCGTCAGGGCCACGATCTCGTCCGCCGCCTGAGACACCGCATCGCCATCGACCGCCGGTGTGCCGGTCACGGCGCCGACGGCCACCCGGAACCGGCCGAGTCCGTACTGCCCGTTCTCGAAGGACAGCGCGACTGTGAGTTCCGTGCCCCCTTCAAAGCCGAGCGGCTTGTCGAACTGGAACACGACGGCATGATCTCGGCCGGTCTGGTCGCCGACCGACCAGCCCGTGGCCGCATTCATATCGACGGCCCCAGCCGCGGCAAAACCATCGGCCGCGGCCGTCGCCGCGCCGGCGGCGAGCACGGGGGTGATCTGCTGGCCCTTCCCGCGCACGAGCGGCCTGGCGGTCACGGAGATGCGTGTCAGCCCGAATCCGCCATCCTTCGCAGTGCCTGGTCCGGTTCGCGGCGTGCCGGTGCCGGAGAGGGCCTCGAGACGGAGTGCCGTCAGGCCCTGGGCCCGGGTGTGGAACACGGCCCGATACGAATCATTGGGCACCAGCTTGCCCGTCGCGTTGACGACGGCGTCGTCTCCGGCGGTGAGAGTCGCCTTTTGTCCCTTCACCTCGCGTGGATGCAGCCAGCGCCACTGCCCGGGCGACCGGGCTGCGACGGTGGCCTTCAGGCCGGGCAGTGCTGCGGCAAAAGGCTCGTGCCGCAGTGCGTTCACGGCGGCCGCGAGCGGATCGCGCTCCTTCCGCCAGACCTCGAGGGCCTGTGCCGTTTTTTTGGGCTCGGAATCGATACTGACGTCGGCTTGTGCGGCTTGTCGCAGGCATGAGAGCAACGCGTAGTAGTCGCGTTGCTCGATGGCATCGTACTTGTGGTCGTGGCAGCGGGCGCAGCCGATCGTCATGCCGAGCACCGCCGCGCCGAGCGTCGACGCCATGTCGTCGAGCTGGTCATACCGCACCTGCTCACGCATCTTGGCCGTGACTTGGCCCGGATAGGGTCCGGCGACGAGCAGACCGGTCGCCGCCGCCGCATCGACGTCGTTCGGCTCGCGCAGGTCGCCGGCTACCTGCAGCCGGAGAAACTCGGAATAGGGCATGTCGGCGTTGAATGCCCGGATGACGAAGTCGCGATAGCGGTAGGCATTGGGCCGGAGTTTGTCGAACTCGTAGCCGCCGCTTTCGGCGAAGCGGACGACGTCGAGCCAGTGCCGCGCCCAGCGCTCGCCGAACTGCGGGCTCGCCAGCAGCCGCTCGACGACCTTTTCGTAGGCATCGGGGCTCGCGTCGGCGAGAAAGGCCCGGACTTCATCGGGAGTCGGCGGCAGGCCGACGAGATCGAACGTCACGCGCCGCAGGAGCGTCGCCTTTGCCGCTTCGGCGTTGGGGACGACACCAGCGGCCTCCTGACGGGCGCGGATGAAGCGGTCGATGTCGTTCCGCACCCAGGCCGCATCCTTCACCTCGGGCGGTGTCACCTTGCTCAGCCGGCGATACGACCAATGGTTTCGGCCCGCCGCGACGTCGATCTTTCGGGTCTCGACGACGGCCGCCGGACCGGTTCGCGGGTCTGGAGCCCCCATCTCGAACCAGGTCGTGAAATCGGCGATCACATTGTCTGGCAGCTTGCCTTCGGGGGGCATCTCGAGCCCCTTGTGGCCGATTGCGTCGAGCAGCAGGCTTTTCTCCTTGCTTCCGGGCACGAGGGCCGGGCCGCTCTCACCGCCCTTGAGCATGCCGTCGCGGGTGTCGAGTAACAGCTCGGCCTTGAGCCGTCCGGCCTGCTGGGCCTCGGCGGAATGGCACTGATAGCACTTGCCGACGAGGACGGGGCGGATCTTGGACTCGAAAAACGCAAGTCCCTCGGGCGTGGCTTCGGCGGCAGCCGCCCGGTCGAGGCTCCCCGTCACGACGCAACCGGCCAGCGCGACCACGAGGCTGAGAAACCCAAGCCTTGGTCGACGCAACCGCAGAAGCCCGGCTCGAAAGGGGCTTACCGAGGACGCGGAAACCCGCTCATGCCACGAGTCGCACATGGTTCTTTGGGCCTTTCGTAAGCACCGATCAATCGGGCCAGATGATCGACTTGCCAATGCAACTACCAACTTTATCGACCGCAGGTCGCACGGCAAATTGTGCGAAACCCAGGGTGGGAATCCTAAGAATCCTAAGGATAGCCCGGTCAATGGTGTGCGCACACGATCTTGCGGTCGCTCTTGTACAACCGCCTAACGCCTATGGCTTCCCGGCCGTGAGGCGCGAGTAATCCACCAGGCGATAGGCCGCGTCAACCACATCATAATCGTTGTAGGAGAAGGAACTTGTGTCTGCCGAACTACGATTGAAAGATTTCGCCAATCCACCATCCGCCGGGTCCTGTGCGACCAGGATGCTCTGTACCAGGGCATCGGCCTTGGCCTTCCAAAGCGGGTCCTTGGTCTCCTGCCACAGACGCGTCCAGACGTAGACCAGACTGCCCGCATTGCGAATGCCAAGACCCGCAGCGCGGCCCCAGCCCCAGCAGGAGGGACGCGTCTCCAAGAGTGCGTAAGGGCCGAGTTTGCGATCCCAGTTCACGTGCCGCTCCTCGCACCAGCGGGCGATCTCCATCACCAGTTTCAGATCCTTGTCCTTGGCATCGGCGTAATCCAGCTGCCAGGTGCAGTAGGAGAGCGCGTGGGGCGCGACCCGGTCCTGCACGAGGATCGTCTCCAAGCTGTGATGTCCCACATTCTGCCAGAACATCTCCGGCAGGCAGCAGGTCTGCACCCACTTGTTGGCCCGGGCCTCGTTCTGGACGAAGTCATCGACGCCCAGTTCCTTACGCACTCGCCCGAGGAACCAGAGCATCGGTTCCCCGGCGTTGGTGCGTGCCTCGGAAGGCCCAAACGTCCCCCCTCCCCAGCCTGTTGTTTTCCCTTCCGCGGCGGGCCAGCCGCCGTCCGTGGGGTCCTGAGCGGCGGCGATCGCTTTGGCCAGGTCCACGGCGGCGTCGCGGAAACGCGGGTCTTTGCCGACGGCGTAGACGTCGAGATAGGCCAGGCCGCACCAGAGCATCAAGGGGACATTGCCATGATAGACGGTGGGCACTCTTCCGCGATGCCCGCCGTACATCAACCAGGCCGCGCGCTCGGCCAGCGCCAGGGCGTCGCGGCGCTCCTCCGGGTTGTCGGACAAGGCCGCGATGAGCACGCAGGCACGCACAAACGTAGAACTGAGTACGTCACCCCCTCTCCAGGCGCAGAAGTTCCTCAAGGTCATGAGTTCGTCCTGGTCCCGAACCGACCGGGCCGCAGCCAGGGCGCCTTCCTTGGCAGTCCGGTTGGGCGCCCAGTACGGCCCGGCAAAGGTGGCCATTTTCATGACCGGCACGCCGTTCGTGAAACCGGGCAGTGCCAGGCCGTCCTTCTTCACCAAGCCTGCGCGTATTTTCCAGTTGTGCTCCTCCAGGGGATCGCCGCCGATGTACTTATATGTCTTGCCCGGGAATTCCGCCGGGCCGATCTCCTTGCCGGCGGCATCCAAGCCGGTCGCGGTAATCACCATCCTCACTTGGCCAGCGGGCGCCTCTTTCCACACCTGGGTCAGTGGCCTCCAGGGCTTCTCAACTTCGCAGGACAACGATCCGGACCATGGTCCAATCCAATCCTCCCTCCACGTGGGTGGAACC
>DHLZ01000247.1:8783-14743 GCA_002405515.1 Planctomycetaceae bacterium UBA4655 | reverse complement strand
CCGATCGAGCAGGAGGGCACGTATCCGTTGCCCGAGGGACAGCTCGACCGGTTTCTCGCGATGGTCCGCGTCGACTACCCGACGCCGCAGGACGAGCTCGAGATCGTCCGTCGCACCACCGGCTGCGACACGGGCGACGCGACCGCGGTGGTCACGCCGGACGAGCTCGAGGCGGCCTCGCGGTTCGTCCGGGCCGTCCCGATGGCGGAGCACGTGATGGCCGCGTGCGTGGATCTCGCGCGGGCGACGAGGCCCGCTGACGCCGCGGCGCCGGAGTGGATCGCGGGGATGGTCGAGTGGGGGGCTGGGCCGAGGGCGAGCCAGAGCCTGGCGCTGGCGGCGAAGGCCCGGGCGGCCGTGGGCGGCAAGCCGTGCGTCGAGGTTGCCGACGTCGTCGCGATGGCCCATGCCGTGCTGCGACACCGGCTCGTCTTGTCGTTCGAGGCCAGGGGCGAGGGGGTGACTGCCGACGCGATCCTCGACCGCCTGCTCGGCGAGATGCGGCCGCGGTGGCACCCGCTGGCATGATCCGTTTTCTCGATCCGTCGATGTTCCTTTTTTGCCTGGCGGCGGCGGTGCCTCCGATCGTCGCGTGGCTGGGCCGACGTGATGCGGTAGCCCGCGAGTGGGCGGCGATGGAGATTCTCGCGCGGGCCGCCGGTCGCACGGCTTTTCGGCGACGGTTCGTCGACTGGCTCGTCGTGGCGATGCGTTCGACCATGCTCCTTGCGGTCGCGTTCGCGGCGGCGCGGCCGCTCTTCGTGGGCTCCGAGATGCCGACGCTCCCGCCCGCGGAAGAGGGGGCGCGGGAGCGGCGTGCGGTGGTCGTCGGCGAGGCGACCGCGGTCTCGGCGGCGATCGAGTCGGTCGCGGCTGCCCTCGCTCCGGTGAAGGTGATCACGGAGTCGCAGTTCGACGACGAGCCGTTCGAGTCGGCGTCGCTCGTCGTGCTCGCCGACGGCGTCGTGCCTGGTCCGGCCACGGCACGAAGGCTCGGTCGGTTCGTCGACCGCGGCGGCGGCGTGGCCCTGCTCGTCGGCCCGCGAACCACGGCAGGAGACGCGGCGGCCTTCAATCGGTTCGTCGGAAACCTTGCCGGCATCGGTGTCGATGGCGTGGTCGATCGCCCCGCTGCCGTGGCGGTGGGCGAAACGGTCCGCCTGGTGGCGACGGCCGGGGGGGAAGCGGAATCGGATCTGTCCGGACCGACCGTGAGCCGCTCCGCGAGGCTCGTCATCGGGCAGGGTGGTGCCGGGGACGCAGCCGTCCCGCACCAGCAGGCTGCGGTGCTCGCGCGGGCCATGCCGTCGGGGAATCCGCTCGCCGTGCGGGTTGGTGTCGGCCGAGGGGCTGTCGGCACCGTCGCCGTGCCGCTCGCGATCGGAGGCTGGTCGCAGGGTGCCTGGTCAATGGGTGCCTGGTCCGCGGTCGGGCCGCCCGATTCACCGGGTTCTACTGCATGGACCGACCTGCCCTCATGGCCCGCGTTCCTGCCGTTCGTCGATCGGACGATCGTCTCGCTCGCGGCCGCCGACGCCGGGGTGATCGGCAACGCAGGAACCGGAATCGCCGGGTGGCTCGCGGGCATGAACATCGCGGGCAGTAACCTCGCCGGCATGGCGCTCGTGGTGGCGGTCCTGCTCGTTCTCCTCGATCCGCTCGTGTCGCAGTCGGTGGGCCTCCGGAGCCGCAACCGATGACGAACGTCGCTCTGGAATCCGCCGCCCCCACGATCGACCGCTGGCAGTTCGCCTGGCAGTGGAGCCCGTCGCTCGTCGGTGCGCTGGCGATCGTCGCGGTCGTCGCGGCGGTGGCGTCTCTGCAACGACGCCGCGTCTGCCGAATGAGCCTGATCGCGATGGTGGCGAGGATCATGGTGATCGCGCTGCTCGTCGTCATGCTTTCGGGCTGGAGCGTCGTGCCGAAAGGTCTGCCTGATGCGTCGACGGATCGGTTCGTGCCCTCCCTTTCCGTGAGGCCGCCGCGGATCGTCCTCGCGGGAGATGCCGTCGGGATCGACGTCGAGGCGAGGCGGCCGGCAGACGAAGCGGGCGAGCGGACCGCGATGGCCGACCTCGTCGATGCCGCCGGCGCCACGGTCGCCTCGGCGTCGCTCCTTGAAAAAGACTCAATCGCGATCGACGACCGGCCGGGGAATGCTCGGCTTGGCAGTCGCTTCCGCGGCAGGATCATCTGGCGGCCGGCCTCGGCCGGGGCGTTTTCTGGCTCCGTGCGGATCCGCGGCGAGGATGCAACTGCCGCGGCACCGGTGTCGATCCAAGTAGTTGACGAGCAAATCCGCGTGTTGATCCTCGACCGCCCGCGGTTCGAAAGCCGGTTCCTGTTGCGGTCATTTTCCCGCGACGAGCGGTTCGCCGTCACCGAGGTATCCCTCGGGGCGGGCGGGCCGCCTGCCACCGCGGCGGAGTTGCCCGCGACCCGCGAGGGATGGAGCCGGTTCGACGCGGTCGTGCTCGGCGCGATCGACCCGCTTGCGATCCCCGAGGCCGCGGCGGCGGCGCTCGTCGATGCGGCCGCGAACGACGGTGTCGGGATCGTCTGGAGCCTCGATGCATCGAGTGATCCGGAGGCGATCGCCGTCTCGCCCCTCGGGCGACTGCTGCCGTTTCGCGGCGTGTCACGGCGTCCGCCATTCACGAGCCGCTGCGGAATCCGGCTCGAGGGTGCGGGCGAGGAAGCGGCGTGGCTCGCGGTCGCCGACGATGCGGCCGTATCCCGGGAAGCGTGGCGTGCGATGCCGTCGGTCTATGCTCCCGTGCGACCCACGGTCGTTCGTCCCACGGCCCGCGTGATGGCCACGTGCACTTCCGTCGAGGCGGTCGCAGGAGCGGTCGGGCCGACGACGCCGTTCATTCTCGTCGATCAGGCCAGTGACTCGCGGATCGTGGCCTTCCTTGCCGAGACCTGGCGGCTGCGGCAAGGGGCCCGCGGGCCGCTCGTGGAGCGTCTTCTGGCCCAGGCGACGGTCCACGCGGCGGAGCCGCACCTCGCGTCGCGGGTCCTTGCCGGGACTTCCGCGGA
Organism: Planctomycetaceae bacterium UBA4655; assembly: GCA_002405515.1. Classification (GTDB taxonomy): domain Bacteria; phylum Planctomycetota; class Planctomycetia; order Pirellulales; family UBA1268; genus UBA4655. Next base: position 11,701 of record DHLZ01000247.1, on the reverse strand, counting down.
GCCGAAGTCGAAGCAAGCGGAGCCGGAGCCGAAGGCTGACACGCCGGGAGAGACGACGCTTCCTCGACGAGATGGAGACAGCGTGACGCCGACGGCCAGGCCCCTGTGGAATCACCCTGCGATCCTGCTCGCGTTGCTTGCCGCCTGCGGGGTCGAGTGGTGGATTCGAGAGCGGCTCGGAGACGGACCATGAAGGTTTTCCGCGACACGCAGGGATCGATGCGGCCTCGTTGCGATGCCTCGTCGCGGCTCGCCCGACTGCTCGATCGCGCGGTCGTGGTCGCCCGTGTCGGGCAGGTTCTCGAACTCGCGGGAAGGGGCGTCGTCGCCGTGGTGCTCGCGATCCTCGCGATCGCCATCGCGTGCAGCCTTGGCTTCCATCCTCCGTTTCCAACCGGTTTGATCGTGGTCGCGGTGGCGATCGGGATCGCGGCCTGGCGGGGGACTCGAAAATGGGGGACTCGAAAATGGACATGGCCCGACAGGCTTGCGACGGCGATGGCACTCGAACGGGCCCACCCACGGATCGGCGAGACGATCTCGCGGGCGGTCGAGTTCATCGGAGCGGCCTCCGAGAAGGCAGGGCCTCCGGCGGATCTCCTGGCGGTGGACCTCATCGGCGAGGCGGTCGAGGAGGCGGCGACGGCGGTCGAGGCCTTGTCGCAGGATCGATCGGGCAGTCGTCACGCGATTCGCGGACCCCTGCTTCCGTTGCGATGGCCTGCGGCGGGGGTCGCTGCCGTGATCGCGGTCACCGTCGCGGTTCTCGCCGTGCCGGAGCGTCTCGTGCCGCAGCTTGCCGAGGCCTTCTTCGTGCCGCGGCCGGCGGAGCCGATCCCGCGGTTCGTGAAGGCCGAGCCGCCGACGGCGTTGCCGAGGGCCGCGGTCGCCGCCGCAACGCGGCTTGCCGAGGCGGCGTCGACGGAGGAACGGCTCGCGGCCGCGCTGCTCGCGAGGTTCGCCAGATTGCCGGGCGGCTCGCGCGAGGAGCTGACCCGGGTTGAACAAGACTGGCTCGACGAGACCGCGGCGCTTCAGGCCGCGATCGCAGACGACATCGGCCGGAGTCTTGGAACGGTGGTCGCGGCGGTCGCAGGGACCGATCCGCGAATCGCCGACGAACTTGCCGGCGGGGGGCTCGTCCGGGAGCGTGTCGCGGCGCTCGAGCAGGCGGCCGAACGGATCCGCGGGAACCAGCTGGCCGCGGCTTCGGGGCTCATCACGAGCCAGGTGCGTCCGGTCCTCGCGGCGCTCGCGGAGTGCGGTGTGGGGCCATCGGGGAAGACCGGGCCCGCGTTCGATCGCGCGGAACTCGTGCGGCGGCGGATCCTCTCCGCGATCGAGGCGGATGGAGATCGGCTGTCGGCAACCATGACGGAGTCCGGACGCATTCCAAATGGCAACGCAGGCGATCTCGCGCCGGCCGACGGGGCGGGGCATGGGCCGGCTCCGTCGATGCTCGGGACGACCACGATCGACCAGACGGCGACACAGGCCGCGGGCACGACTGGCACCGGCGGTGGACCGGCCGGCGATGCCGGTTCCACTGCCGGCGATGCCGGTTCAACTGCCGGCGATGCCGGTGGGCCAGGATCGGGGGGCGTGGCCGGAACCGATGCCGGGCCGCGTCTTGCGGCCTGGGTACGCGCCCGCGAGGAGCGACCCGTGGAAACGCTCGCTGGCGACGACTTCTCCGCGCCGCCGCGGTATCGCGGGGCCGTTGACGACTACTACCGTCGGCTCTGGGCCGCAGAGTCGCCCACGCGTCCGGCGCGGGCCGAACAGCAGCAGCGAACGCAGGAGGCCTCGCCATGACGGCACGGATCCTGGCTGCCCTTTCGGCCGCCGCCATCGTGGCGGTTTTCGCGACGGCCCCTGCGGCCGACGACGGCCGGCTCCCGTCGGGGAGTCCATCCGACGCGGCGATCCGTCGGAGCCGCGACCGCGGCGTCGAGCGGCTCGTGGCGATGCAGCAGGCCGATGGTTCCTGGGGCAGCGGCGGATTTCGCGGGAGCGTCGCCGTCACGGCCAACGCGGTGCTCGCCCTCGTGGCCGCCGGCAGCACGCCGACGAGCGGCCCCCATGCCCGGGCGGCGGCGAGAGGCGTGGCGTTCCTGCTCGAGTCCGCCGATGCCGACGGGCTCTTCGACAGCCGCGAGCCGGGGTCCCGCGGGCCGATGTACGGGCAGGCTTACGCCACGCTCGTGCTCGCGGAACTGCTCGGCGAGATCGACTCGCCGTCGGTGCCCGGCGTGCTCGCCCGCTCGGCGGCCCTCTTCGAGTCGGCGCAGAACGAGGAGGGAGGATGGCGATACCAGCCGAAGCCGGGCGACGCCGACGTCTCCGTGACGAGCGCGGTCGTCGTCGCCCTCGCGGCCCTCGAAAAGTCGGGCATCGCCGTGAGCCGGCGGTGCGTCGAACGGGCCGTCGCCTACCTGCGGCGGCTGCAGAACGACGACGGCGGCTTCCGCTACCAGGCCTCGGCCGGGGAATCGGCCGCCCCGCGAACCGCCGCGGCGATCGTGGCGATGTTCGCGGCGGGAGAATCGGCAGACGATGCTGGCCGGGCCGCGATCGCGCGAGGCATCGCGTGGCTCGAGCGCCACCCGATCGAGCTCGATCCTCCGACCGCCTACTCGCTCTACGGCGCCGCGGCCGCGACCGCCGCCTTCTGGCAGGCCGGCGGCGAGCCATGGAAGCGGTTCTTCGGATCCATGTCGGAGAGGCTGCTTGCGTTGCAGCAGCCCGACGGCTCGTGGCCCGACCCGTCGTGCCCGGAATACGGCACGGCCGCGGCGGTCATGACGCTCTCGGTTCCCGATGGCCTCATCCCGGTGTTCCAGCCATGAGCACGCTTTCCCTGAGGGTCGGGGGTGCCCCTGCCACGTCTCCGGATGTTCGCGGCGGCCCTCCGGGCC
>DHLZ01000247.1:5950-8646 GCA_002405515.1 Planctomycetaceae bacterium UBA4655 | reverse complement strand
CGGCCCTCCGGGCCTTCGCTCACTGCATGTCCGCGGCGTGAAATTCCTGCCGGCGGGCTTCGCCGTATCCATGGCTTCGCTTGCTTCCATAGCCCGGCGACATGGCAGGGGCACCCCCTCCCGAGTCCTCGTCAACACAAGCGGAAAAAGCTCGTGGCTGCCGCGTAACGGTGAGATGTCGTCGCGGTCCACATTGCTCCTCATGGCAGTCGTTTGCAGCGCACTCGTTGCTTGGTCGCCGGCCGCATCACGGGCCGATTCGCCGATTCCGCCGCTGCCCGCGGGATCGCAGGTGGAACTCGTCGATGGCGGCGTGATCGCCGGACGGATCGTTTCCTGCGACGAGGCCACGGTCGGCCTCGAGAGCCTCGATCTCGGGCTCGTGAAGCTGCCTCGCGAGGTTGTCTCGGGCTGGAAGGCTTCGCTCACGGCTGATCGCGACCGGCGGCAGCGGCCCGTGTCGCTTCTGGGGATGGCCCGTCGCGCGTCGCCGCGGGCGGCCGTCGCGGTGCTGCTCGACAACGACGACGTGGCGACGGCAACGACGCTTTCGATCGAAGGAGGTTTTGCGAGGATCGGAATCGACGGCGTGGCGGAGCCGGTGACGATCCCGCTCGGGCGGGTTCGCGCGATCGCATTCGCCGGCGATCGTGGGCATGCACCCCGAGGGAAACGTCCGTCCGTCACGCTGCTTGCCCTGCGGGACGGCTCGCGGCTTGCGGTCGAGCCGCTCGGGTCCAACGCCGTTGAGGACGGGGAAGCGCTCCGGCTCGTGCTTGCGTCGCCGAAAGCGAAGGGCCTCGCGATCGACTGCCCGCGGGAGGCGGTCGTGGCGAGGGCCGACCGCAACCAGGGCGTGCGGCCGCTCGAGCACGAGGAGACTGCGGGCTACGGCGGCCGCGATCCCGGCGATCTGCCGCTCGGTTTCTATGTTCCGTCGCGGTCGCTTTCCGGCGGCCCGCTCAGGGCCCGCGGAGAAAATGCGTTCGGTGGGTTCTCGATGCAGTCGCCGGGCAAGGTGATCTTCGTCATCCGCGAGCGGGCCGACCGGTTCGAGGGCCGCGTCGCGATCGACGACTCGGCGGGGAAGGGGGGCACGATCCGCGTCAAGCTCTGGGCCGAGGCCGAAGGGGGCAAGCGAACGGCCGTTTTCGAAAGCGGCCCGATCCGCGGCGGCGAGATGCCGGTTGCGATCGCCGCCGACGCTCCCGGCATGAAATATTTCGAAATCGAACTCGAGGCGGAGGGGGAAGACTGGAAGCTCGCCCGCGTCGTCTGGCTCGACCCGGTCGTCATCGCGAAGTGATCGACATTGCGAGCAGGCACGCAAGGTCGCAAGCAGACTACGCGCCGTACTTGCCGAACCGCTGCGCGTGGGCCATCGCGAGGAGCATGAGATGCTTCGCCTCGAACATGCCGAGGCCGCCGCGGAGGCAGGCCCGCTCCGAGAATTCCGTGAGCCCGTCGGGCCGACAGGTATCGGCTACGAGGAGCGTCGGCACCGGGTGCCAGGAGTGGCTCTTGAGCCTGCTCGGGGTCGAGTGGTCGCCCGTGACGACGAGCACGTCGGGCGAGAGCTTCATGATCGCCGGGATCGCCCGGTCGAGCTCCTCGATCCGCTTCACCTTCTCGGCGAACGCGCCGTCCTCGCCGGTGGAGTCGGTGTATTTGAAGTGGAAGAAGAAGAAGTCGTAATCGTTCCAGGCCTTCGACAGCTCCGCGATCTGCTCGTCGAGCGACTGGGCCTGGCCCACGAGCGTCATGCCGACGAGCCGCGCGAGCCCCTTGTACATCGGGTAGACCGCGATCGCCGCCGCCCGCAGGCCGTAGAGGTCGAGATAGGTGGGGAGGGCGGGCTTCGCGGCGAATCCGCGGAGCACCATGCCGTTGGCCTTCTTCTCGTCGGCGAGGATCGCCCTCGCCTGCCGGACGAACTCCTTCGCCACGGCGGCCGTCTTCGCGGCGGCAGGGGAATTCGCGACCGGGTCGAGCGGCGCGACGCCGACCGCCTGCGGGTCGGTGTCGGCCACGCCGCCGTCGAGTCCGTCGCCGCGAAACACCACGACGAACCGATGCTCCTTCACCGGCTTCACGAACGTCTCGACGCCGTCGATCCTCACCCCCTGCAGCCGCTCGACCACCTTGAAGCTCTCCTCCGAGGCGATCCGGCCGGCACGCCGGTCGGTGATGAGCCCGCTGGCATCGAGCGTGCAGAAGTTGCCGCGGGCGGCGACGTCCTTCGGTCCGAGCTCGAAGCCGATGCCGGTCGCCTCGAGCGCGCCTCGTCCGATCTTGAACACGAGCGGGTCGTAGCCGAAGAGGCCGAGGTGGCCGGGCCCCGAGCCGGGGGTGATGCCTGGCAGCACCGGGATGCTCGAGCCGCTCGTGCCGCGGGCGGCGAGCTGGTCGAGGTTGGGAGTCTTCGCCGTCTCGAGCTCCGTCTTTCCGCCCGGCTCGATCGGCAGGCCCCCGAGGCCGTCGGCCACGAGCAGCACGATCTTCGTGGTGTTTTTCTCGGCCAGTTCGCGGACCAGGTCGTGCGTCGTCATCGGGGCGGCTCCAAGGGTGGGCGGTCGATCCAGGCCCCTGTTTTCCGGTTCGGCGACCGCATCTGCAAGGGGTACGAGCATCGCCCCATGCATGGATGTCCGGTCACGATCCTGCTGGTCGACCCCGCCCGCCTGCATGACACCGCA
>DHLZ01000247.1:5485-5814 GCA_002405515.1 Planctomycetaceae bacterium UBA4655 | reverse complement strand
CGGGGGAGCGAACGCTCCGTCGCTTCGGCGAGGATAAGCCTGAGGCTCCTCCGCGTCCGCTCCCCCGGCGTTCAGCATCAAGGTGCCTGTGTGATCATTAAGTGCCACGCTTGACCGTGAGGGGCTGCCCGTGCCCATGAGCCGGCGTATGCAGACGAGCGAAGCAAGGATTGCGGAGCGAAGTCGGCATCCGAGCGAGCGGAGGGCAGGATGCCCGTAGCGAGCGTCCGGCGATGGGCATGGACAGCCCCGAACCCACCGGAACGACACCGCATTGCCGCCGGGGGAGCAGACACTCCGTCGCTTCGGCGAGGATACGCCTGAGGCTC
>DHLZ01000247.1:0-5305 GCA_002405515.1 Planctomycetaceae bacterium UBA4655 | reverse complement strand
CCCCCGGCGTTCAGCATCGGAGTGGCTCTCCGGGGCTTTTGAACGACACCGCATTGCCACCGGGGGAGCAGACACTCCGTCGCTTCGGCGAGGATACGCCTGAGGCTCCTCCGTGTCCGCTCCCCCGGCGTTCAGCATCGGAGTGGCGATTGAGGCCTGGGGGCTTTTCCGATGGGCGATCGGAGGGGAAAACGTGTGGAGAAGCTTCTCCATGAGTGTCATTCGCCCACGACCGCCGGAAGATCCTCTCCTCGTCGCGCTGGCGGCGGTCTCGTCGGAGGAGGCGACGCTGTTCGAGGTCGCCCGCGCGGAGGTGATCGGCGGCGAGGTCGTCCGCAGGCCGGCGGACCTGCTCGCGGACTACGGCACGAACCGCATGTCGAGCGAGCTTTTTTCCGTGCTCGCGCGGGCGCGGCGGATCCGTGAGTCGATCGACCGGCTCGTGTTCGTCGCCGCCGGCCCGACGCACCATGCGATGCGGATTCTCTTCGAAACCTGCTGCCATCCCCTCCACAACCATCTCGACCGTGGTGAGCGGGGGGGCAGGCCGCGGCTGTTCTTTGCGGGAAACGACTTCGACGGCGACGCGATCGCGGGCCTGCTCGACATCGTCGCCGGGCCACGCGCTGCCGTCCACGACGATCTCCTCGACCGCGTCGGCATCGTGGCGATCGACGACGGCGAGCGCGACGGCACGGTGCGGGGGGCGGTGGACCTTCTGCGGCCGGCGATCGACCGTTCCAGCGTGCTGCCCGAGGAGCGGCTCGCCGAACTGCCGGCTCCGGGGATCTCTCCGTTCACCGCCGCGACGCTCCTGCCCGCGGCGATCGTCGGGATCGACGTGGTGCGATTGCTCGAGGGGGCGGTCGCGATGAACGACCGCTTCGCCGAAGCGCCGCCATCGACGAACCCGGTCGCCTTCTGCCTCCGCCCCGCGCCGACCGCCCGTGGCGTGAGGCTCGAGTGCGGGGAATCCCGGCGGCTGGCCGCGGTCTCGTCGTGGCTCGACGCCATCCGCGCGGGGCCATCGCACGCCGAGGCCACCGTCGCCGTCTCGATCGGCGAACCGCGGCGCGACCCGCTGCTCGATCACCATGGAGTCCCATGGGCGGTGAGGGCGTCGCTCGGCAGCGACGTGGCGGCGATCCGGATGCCCCGGCTCGACGAGCATGCGGTCGGGCAGTTGCTCCAGATGCTCGCGATTGCGACAGTGGTTGGCCGACGGCTCGACCCGGATACGATTTTCGACACGAGGAGAGAGGAACCATGCCCACCGAACTGACCTGGCTTGGCCACGCGACGTGGCTCGTGACGACGGCCGCCGGCCGCCTGATCATCGACCCCTTCCTCGACGAGAACCCGTCGGCGTCGATGCGGGCGGCCGACGTCGAGTGCGACGCGATCCTGCTCACGCACGGCCATTTCGACCATGTCGCCGACTGCGTCGCGATCGCCAAGCGGACGAAGGCGGTCGTGGTCGCGAACTTCGAGATCACGCAGTGGCTCGGCAAGCACGGCATCTCCCACTGCCAGCCGATGAACCACGGCGGCCGCGTGAAGGTGCCCGGCGGCACGGCGAAGATGGAACTCGCCTTCCACTCCTCGACGCTCCCCGACGGCTCAACCGGCGGCAACCCGGGCAGCTTCCTGCTCGACCTCGCCGGCACGCGGATCTTCTTCGCCGGGGACACGGCGGTCTTTTCAGACATGGAACGGATCGGACGCGCGGGGCTGTCCGCCGCGATCCTGCCGATCGGCGACGTCTTCACGATGGGCCCGGAGGACGCGGTCGAGGCGGTGCGGCTTCTCCGCCCGAGGCTGGCCCTGCCGAGCCACTACGGCACCTGGCCGCCGATCGAGCAGGACGCCGCTGCCTGGGCCGCCGCCATCACCTCGCAGAAGCTCGCCGACGCCCGCGTGCTCGCCCCCGGCGAGTCGATCGCCGTCGCCTGACGACCGATCACGCCAGCGACTCGCCCGGCGGGACGCGGGCCTCCACCACGTCGCCGACGAGCCGGGTCTCGAAGACGTCGACCTTGAGGTTCGGGCTGTCGCACCACGCCCCGTCGCAGAGCCGAAACCTCCACGCGTGCCAGGGGCAGACGACGGTTCCCTCCCGCAGCACGCCCGCACCGAGCGAAGCGCCCATGTGCGGGCAGAGGTCGTCGATCGCCGAGTACGTCTCGCCGTCGAAGAAGACGGCGACGAGCCGTCCGTTGACCTCGACGGTCTTGCCGGTGCCCGCGGGGATCTCGCCCACTCGGGCGACGGGGAGAAAGGGACTGGTTTCCTGCATGCCGCTACTATAGCGGGAATGTCGCACCGCCCCATCCGCCTCCTCGTGCTCGACGTCGATGGAACCGTGCTCGACGGCCGCCACGAGGTCGCTCCCGGCACCGCTGCGGCCGTCCGCCGTGCGGTCGATGGCGGGGTGCGGGTGGTGCTCGCCACGGGACGGAGGTATCGCGACACGCTCGGCGTCGCCGAGACGCTCGGGCTGCGGGGCCCGATCGTCACCGCCTCGGGCGCGCTCGTCAAGGATTCCGGCGACGGGCATGCCACGCTCTACCGGGCGTCGTTCGGCGAGGGGGTGCTGGAAGGGGTGCTTGCGAGGATCGCCGCGCGTGGGCACGAGGCGGTCGTCCACACCGACAGCTTCTCCGAAGGCTTCGATTTCCACTGCGCGAAGGCGTTCTCGCGGGAGCCCGGCATCCAGGAGTATCTCGAGCTCAACCGGCCGGTCGCGAGGGTCGTTCCCGATCTTCACGAGCGGCCGCCCGACAACGCGTTCGCGGGCTTCACGATGGGCAGCCGCGAGGCGATGGTCGCCGTGGAGGAAGAACTCGTGGCCGCCTGGCCCGATGCCCTGTCGCTTCACGTGATCCGGAGTCCGAGGTACCGGCACTGGATGTGCGAGATCGCGCCGGCGGGCGTCACGAAATGGTCGAGCGTGGCTCGTCTCGCCGGCGGCTGGGGGATCGAGGCGGCGGAGATCTGCGCGGTCGGCGACGACGTCAACGACGTGCCGATGCTGCAGGGGGCCGGGCTCGGTGTCGCGATGGGCAACGCGACGAGCGAGGCGATCGCCGCCGCGGACCGTGTGGCTCCCACGAACGACGACGGGGGCATCGCGGCGGTAGTGGACTGGATTTTGGCCTGATCGGTCGGGCGGCGAGCCCCCCAGCTTCTCGCGGTCCCGCAGGGGGCCTGGCTTCGCGCGCGGCCGCTTTTCGCGGCGACGCCGGCGAAACCGGGTTTGAACCGGGCACCGCCGAGTCCCTACGATCCGCAGCCCTCCCGGAAAATCCCATGGACCTCACCATCCGCCGGCCGACATGCCAGTGTGCCGAGACGGGCCGGTCGATCGAGCCGGGCGAGAGGTTCTATTCCGCGCTCGTCAGGGTCGGCGGCTCGATCGAGCGGGTCGACGTCTTGGCCGATGCCTGGCGTGGACCGCCGGAGCAGACCATCGCCTGGTGGATATCGACGATGCCCGAAGTCCGGGCGAAGGGGCCGTCGCTCGCGTCCGCCGACGTCCTGCTCGACGTGCTCGAGCGGCTCGAGGGAGACGAGGTCGAGGCGAGGCTGCGGTATCTGCTTGCGCTGTTTCTCGTCCGCCGCCGCGTCCTGCGGTTGGCGGAGCAGGGGGGGCCGCTGGAGAGCGGCCCGCCGACGCTTCGGGTGATCTGCCCGCGACGCGCCACCGAATACCGGATCCGCACGGTGGAGGGAGCCTCGGACGACGTCGCCCACAAGCTCACCGAACTGCTCTGGTCGGGGGAGGCGGCATGATCACCGGACGGGCTCGCTCGCACGTTCTCCTCTTCGCCGTGCTCGTCGGCGCTCTCGCCGCCAGCGGCGCGGCCTGCCCGCAGCAACTTCGCGGCTACCAGTATGGGACGATGCCGCTGCCGCGGGCGCTCCCCGCGCATCCGACGCTCGAGCAGATCGTCGCGGCCGTCCACGACAACACGCACCGCGTCCGCAGCTACATGGCGCCGCAGGCGACGCTCTCCGTGCCGGGCGTGCCGCGGCTCTCGTCGCAGGTGGCCTGCGAGCCGCCGCGACGGTTCCGGCTGCGGGCGCAGACGACCGTGACCGGCAACGAGCTCGACATCGGGTCCAACGACGACCTCTTCTGGCTCTGGATTCGGCGGCACGACCCGCCCGTGATGCTCTACTGCCGGCACGACCGCTACCAGGAGGCGGCGGCCCGGCAGCTGCTGCCGATCCGCGCCGACTGGATGCCGGAGTTGCTCGGGCTCGTGGAGTTTCGGCCGGAGGACCGGCACGAGGGCCCCTTCCAGCTCCCCGACGGCCGGATCGAGGTCCGCAGCCGGATCGGCTCGCCCGACGGTGAACTCGTCCGCTCGACACTGCTCGACGGCACGACCGGCCTCGTCGTCGAGCAGCATCTCTTCAGCCCCGCGGGCGAGCGGCTCGCGAGCGTCCGCACGAGCCGTCATCGGGTCGATCCCGCCTCGGGCGCCGCGCTGCCGAGGCTCATCGAGGTCTCGTGGCCCGTCGCCGGCATCAACTTCCAGCTCGACATCGCCTCGCTCACGACGAACTCGGGCCCGGCCGATCCGGGCCAGCTCTGGCAGATGCCGGCGTACGAGGGCTACCGTCCGGTCGATCTCGCCGACCCGTCGGCCGTCGGCCCGATGCGGCCGGCTGCTCCTGTCACGGAAGCCCGAGGCGCAAGCCGAGAGGGGCGTTGACGCGGTACCTCGACTGGATGCCCGGTCACAATCGTGTCGAACGACGTCGCCCGCCCGAACGACGCCGTCTTGCCGCCGGGGGAGCAGACGCTCCGTCGCTACGGCGAGGATACGCCTGAGGCTCCTGCACGTTCCCCGACCCCCCGACCACGCCCCTCCGGAGCGTTCAGCATCAAGGTGCCTGAGTGAGTCATTGATGCCGAAGCACGATCAGGTTGAAGGTTTCTTGTTCTGTGCTGAACGAACTTGTGCTGAACGACCTGTCGGGTACGCGGAAGCCCGAGGCGCGAGCCGAGCGGGAACCTGAGGTGGCAGCAATGAGAAGGGGAGCGTCAGGGAAAATTTCCGCGGGAACGTTCTCGACGCACGTGACGTCCAATATGACGCCGCGTCAACGCCCCTCTCGGCTTGCGCCTCGGGCTTCCGGGAATTTCCAGCGATCGCCTGCAGGGAAACATGCGCCTCGGGCTTCCGGGAATTACCCGCAAACGCCAGCAGGGAAACTCGCGCCTCGGGCATCCGGGGAGTTCGACGAAACCGACGGCAGGGACCCTCGAGAAAAGGGCTACCGGCCATGGCGACGC
>DHLZ01000235.1 GCA_002405515.1 Planctomycetaceae bacterium UBA4655 | reverse complement strand
GCTTCGCCGGTGTGGCGGGCGGCACCTCGGCCGGCAATTCGATCGGCGCCTCGGGCGACTTTCGCCGGGCCTTGCCGGGGAGCTTCAGGAGCTCGTCCATCTCGGCCCAGTGCTTTCCATACACGCCCCGCGGTGTCGTGCCGTGCTTGATCGCCACGCTCGCCGCCTTGCCGACGACTTCGCCCATCATCCCGCAGGTCTTCATCACCCGAACGGTGCCAAGTGCCTCGTGCGTGACGGAGATGCAGCGGCCCGCCATGAAGAGGTTTTCGACGTCCTTCGAATAGAAGCAGCGGTAGGGGACCGGATAGCCGAAGTTCCGGTCGATCCGCCTGTCATGCACGGCGATCGAGATGAACGGGTTTTCGGGGAACTTCTGGGCGTATTCCTTTTTCGGATAGTGGAGATCGATCGACCAGGTGGAAGGGACGCAGCCGTCGGGAAACTCCTTCTTCGAAACGATGTCGTCCTGCGTGAGCACCACGTCGCCGAGGATCCGCCGGCTCTCCCGCGGCCCGCCCACGAAGGCCACCCACGTAAGCACGGCATTGGAATGCTTTGCGGCGCCGTCGCCATTCTTCATCGCGTTCCAGGCGCCGTAGACCGCCCGCAGGTTCCAGTCGCGGATGCCCTCCGCGTCGCCGATGGGATCCTTGTCGTAGCCGCTCTCCCAGAACCATTCGGCGTGAAAATTCCGCGGATACGGAAAATCGGCCATCGTGAGCGGCAGTGCCCAGGGCGTCTCGGGGAACGACTGCGGCGCCGCCGCCTCGGCCCACGTCCACATGTTGCTCATCCCCATCCGGCCCTTCGGCTCCATCACCGTCTCGGCGCCGGCGAGGTGGCCGATCGTGGCATGGCCGGTGGCGTCGCAGAAGAAGGTGCCGGTGAACACGAGTTCGCGGCTCGTCTTCGTGTCGAGGCAAGAGATAGAGGTGATCCGGGCCCCGTCGCGGGCCACGGCGAAGGCGTGCGTATTCAGGAAGAGATCGATATTCGGCTCCGCCCGCACGACGGCCTCTTTCTTGTCGTCGCCAAACTCCTCCGCGGTGCCCGGGCTCTTTTTGGCCTTGTCGGCAAACTCCTCCACGATCTCGCCGATCAGCGGATACCTGCCGCGCTTGATGAGCCCCATCGCCCAAACGCGGATCTCGCTCGAGCCGTTGCCGCCGAGGACGGGACGGTCTTGAATCATCGCGACTTTGAGCCCCATGCGTGCCGCCGCAATCGCCGCGCCCATGCCGGAGTAGCCGCCGCCGACCACCACGAGGTCATACGGCCCCTTTGCTTCGGGCTTCTCCGGCAGGCCGAGTGCCGTGCGCCGCCAGGCGGCGAGCACGCCCGAGTCATTCGGCGGCGGGCTCGACTCGGTCGTGAAGAGGATGCAGTCGCAGCGGCCGTCGAAGCCCGCGAGATCATGCAGCGCGATTGTCGCCTTGCCGGCGGGCACCGTCACCGTGCCGCCATCCTGCCAGCCCCATTCGGCCCCCTCCGTGCCGAAGGTCTCAGCGAGCGGTGTGCCGTTGACGAGCAGCTGAAACTTGCCGGGCGTTCCCGGTGCATTCCAGCGGGCCACCCAGTCCTTCGTCCGCACGAAGACCCGGTAAGTGCCGGCGGCTGGAAACGTGACCTTCGTCGTCGCGTCGGCCACCGGCTTGCCGAGGCCGTGGGCGAGGAGATAGGGCGAGCCCATCTGCTGGATGAACTGCGTGTCGAGGCTCCAGCCGCCGTGATCGGCGAAGCACTCGGCCTCGACGAGGACGGTCGCCGCGGAGGCAGTGGCACCGCAGCCAACCAGGCCGACCAGGCAGACGATGATGGAACGCAATTGCATGGTCACACTCCAAGGATAAGCCGAAGGATAAGCCGGTCAACGGCGGTTCCGCAAGCGATTCGACGGTGTCGGGCAGCCTTTGACCGGGCGTGGGGCCGTCGTTGATCCAGTGATTGTGTCCGACGTCGCTTCGCCAGACGCGGATGAAGCGGGATGCGGGGGCGATTTTCAGGCTGTGCGCAGACACGCCTCGAATCCGCCCGTCATGAATCCGCCCGTCATGCGGATGGTTCAGAGGCTGCGGATGTCGATCACCGGCAGGTCGTCCGGCGACGCTTGGATCGCGTCGCGGTCGTCATGCACCTGCACGAGCTCGTCCGAGCTGGTGGGCGGGCCGCGGGCCGGGGCCAGCGGCGGCGGCTCGAGCGGTTCACCGAGATGGAGCAGGGTCTTCCTGATCGGCGCCGGGGCCGTGATGAAGGCGATGAGGCGGATGTCGCCGCCGCAGGCGGGGCACGCGAGCGGGAAGGCTTCGGCTTTTTCGCGCGACGAGCTTGGCCCATGCGATTCTCGAAGTGTCGTGGGAACGGCCCGGGGCATCGGGGGCACCCTCACCCCGGCCCCCTCCCGGAGGGAGAGGGAGAGGGAGAGATGAAGAGAGGAAGCGTTGGCGATCGCCAGCGCCGTGACGGCGGGCCTGAGCGGGTGGTTCGGCGCGAAAATCATCGGCTGCGAAAAGCCGTCACGGCACTGGCGATCGGGAACATCGGCAAGCGGGGCGATACCGCAACCGGCGGGCATGCCAACGACGGTCACGGCACGGGAGGCTGCTGCGACCCGCATCCGCATCACAACAAGCCTCGCTCGCACGACACGTCGCGGATTGACTGGGACAGGCTCATGGCGCGGATGGGGGAGGAGTTTCCTTTTGCGTGCCC
>DHLZ01000298.1:2882-3126 GCA_002405515.1 Planctomycetaceae bacterium UBA4655 | reverse complement strand
ATAATGACCGCCGCATGCGAATGGCGGCGAGCGGGGTTATTCGGGATCTCTGCGAAATGGGACGGGATCTGGACGAGGCCGCGGCGGCGCTCGTGGAGTCGCTTCGCAGGATTGGGTGCCACGACGAACTGCCGCTTGCCCGAGAGGCGTTGCTCACATTGCTTGGAATGGACGACGGCGCCGTCAGGGAGATCGCTTCGCTGCTGCGGGAGCGGGAAAAGTGAAGGCCTGGGCAGGCCGGATG
>DHLZ01000298.1:0-2528 GCA_002405515.1 Planctomycetaceae bacterium UBA4655 | reverse complement strand
TCATGTCACCAGAGTTGAGCCGGCCCGAACGCACCTCTATTCGGCCTGCTTCAAGCTCCTTGGCGTCACGCATCGCTCGGAACTTGTATCTCTACGGAACCGCGTAACACCCGTGCCCGTCGTGATAACGCGCACGAGGAGAACCGCAGCCCGAGTGCCAAGTCTCGCCTTAGTCACGACTTCCATCAAGTCGGGGTGCGAGCGGGCTGCGTCTTATGCGGCGAGGGTCGCCATCACCAAGTCCGGCATGATGGTCCGCAAGAACTACCCGGAGATCGGCGTCGACCTCGAGAGCTACAGCGGCTCAATGGCCGGCAAGTGGGGCAGCCGGCCGCCGCCGGATGAAGTCGTCGCCGTCACCAACCGGAACCTCCTCTCGACGGCAACCGTCTGCAAGCGGTGGGAGGAAGTCCGCGACATGCTCGCAAGCGGGTTCGCCCTGGCGACCTGCGGCGGCGAGGCGTTCGAGCGTCGCCGGGACGAGTACGGCGTCTGCCGGCGCAGCATGTCCGTCTGGCGGCACGCGATGAGCCTGATCGCCGCCGACGACCGGGAGGAGATGCGCAAGCGCTACGGCTGCCGCACCGGCGGACTCGTGCTCGTGCAGAACTCCTGGGGGAACTACTGCGGCGATGAGCACCCGATCCACGGCACGAAGTACATGATCCCCGGCGGGAGTTTCTGGGCCCGCTGGGAAGACGTCCAGGGCCGGTACATGGTCGCACTCGGGGGCGGCCGCGGCTTCGAGGCCAACAAGATCCCCCGCTGGTCCCTTGCCTCCATCATCTAGGAGAACGCCATGCCTCTCGTCCTCGTGCTGCTTGTCGCCATCGCTTCCTGGCAAGTTCCCATGGCCGTCGAGTGCGCCGGCCAGTGCGTCCGCCGGCCGGCCCGCGTCGCCAAGACCGCCCCGACCAAGAGCGTGATCGTGCAGCCCGCAGCTCCGCCCGTCCAAGAGATCCACGAGTCCGTCGCCCCCCCAACGTGCCGAGGTCCAGAATGTCAGATTCCACTGCAGCGCCCGTCCCCGCTTCCCGTCCAACGGTGGCGGATACGTTGATGAACCCCGAGTCGGTCTTCCGGGCGATCGAACGCTTCGGCCTGCCGCTCGTGATGCTCGTCGTGATTCTCTACTGGGCGAAGAACGACGTCGTCATGCCGCTGCTCGACGCGCACTTCAAGGTCGTCCAGCAGATCGTCCGGGGCCAGGAGATCCACTCCGAGAAGCTCGACACCATCGGCGACAAGCTCGAGGAACTCATTAGGGTCAGCAAGTGACCGGTCGTCGCCTGACCGCCGAGCAGCAGGGCTACGTCGAGAAGGCCGCCCCGGTCATCCAGGCCTGCATCGCCGCGTTCATCCTCAAGAACCCCGACCTGCGAGACCTCGCGAAGCGGTGCGACCTGGAGGCCGCGGCCGAGCAGGCGGCGTGTCTGGCGGCCCTTACCTACGACCCGGCCAAGTCGGGCATCAGCGCCTACTTCTCCACGGCCATCCGCCGGGCGCTCTTCAAGGAAGTCCAGGCCCGGCAGAGACACGAGCGGCGAATGCTGGCGGCCTGGGAAATCTGCAAGCCGACGCTCAACCCGCACATCGAGCGGATGAAACGCCGGGCGGCGCAGGCCCTCCAGATGCTCTCCCCCTACGAGAAGCAGCTGCTCCAGGACCACGTGGTCGATGGCGTCACGCTCGAGCGGCTCGGCCGGGAACAGAACCTCGACCGCCGGATTATCCGCAAGCAGATCAACCGGGCGATCGACCGGCTGCGGGAGGCGGAGAGGGACTTGCCGTGAGGAAGCGGCCGGCGACATTGGGCCAACCATCACGCCTGGCTTCGCCGCGGCCGCTGCATCGGGCGGTTCGGCGACAGCCGGGCGACAGCGTTTGGGGAGGGTTCTCCCGGCGAGGGCTACTTTGGGATCGCGGCGACGAACGCCTTCCCGTCCTTGATCCGCACGAGCGCGCCGAACTCCTTGCCGTCCTTGCTTTTCATGGTGACCATGTAGCCGGTCTTCCCGACGAGCTTCACGGCCCTGTCTGCCATCTCGCCGGCACCCTCCTCCGCCGCCAGCTTCGCGAAGGCAGCCATGTCGTATGTGGTGGCCACGTCGGTTGGGACCTTGTCCGGCGAGACGTCCTCAAGAAACACCTTGACCGCGGCCTTTAGGTCGTCCGTCTTACCGATCGTCTTGGGCGACGCCGCCCCGAAGTCGAACACGAAGGGGGTATCGACCGTCTCCATCACCGCGTCGAGGTCTTTCGCCTTGACAGCCTTCAGGAACGACAGCGTCACCTCCTTGGCTTTATCTGAATCCCGGTCGGCGGCAGTCACGACCGACGCTGCCAGGACGAGGAATGGAACCACAGCGAGCGTGCGCATTCGGTAGTCCTACGTGCATGGCGAAGAAAACGATCCGGCGGCCGAACGCTGGCGATCAGCAGCTCGCGACCAAAGGATTATCCACGCCGCCGAGCTTCATCGCGAGTCCATTGCATCGGGATGTTCGGACCGTTCGCGGTGCCAGTGC
>DHLZ01000035.1:2256-6753 GCA_002405515.1 Planctomycetaceae bacterium UBA4655 | reverse complement strand
AGCTCTGGCGGCTGATGTGCGTCATCCACGTGCGGGCCTTCCAGACCGACACGACCCGGGTCTGCACGCTCATGCTCAACATCGACCACTCGGCGCTGCGTTTACCGTACCTCAATGCCCGTAAGGGGGGCGGGATCGACTACGTGATCCACCACATGCTCTCGCACAATGGCGGCCCCGACTTCCTGACGGTGAACCAGTTCTTCGTCGAACAGCTGGCCTACGTCGCGGCGCGGCTCGACACGATCCAAGAGGGCGAACGGACGGCGCTCGACAACTCGATGATCATGTTTTGCTCGAGCATGATTACAGGCTGGCACGACACCAGCCAGCTGCCGGTCGTGCTCCTGGGCAGCGGCGGCGGACAGATCCGCACCGGACGGGTGCTCGACTACCTCGACAAGCCGAACCGCAAGATGTGCAGCCTCTACCTGTCGCTGATGGACAAGGTGGGCGTGCGGCTCGACTCCTTCGGCGACTCCACGGAGCGGCTCGCGGAGATCTAATTGCTGCGCGAGCGAGACGCCGGTGAGTCCAGTCCTGACGCGGCGATTGTTGCGTCGAGAGCCGTTGCAACATGCCGTTTGGCAGTGTTGCATAATGCCTGTTAGGATCGTTGCAAAATCCCTTCTAAAGGCTCGGCAACGAGTCTGTCGGCCGTGGGCCTGCATGCATGAATCAGGGCATGAAATCAGCGTACAAGCGTCGTGTCGTCGAGTCGGAAATCAGGCTCCGGCTGGCCTCGGCTGGAGCGGTTGTCCTCGAGGGTCCGAAGGCCTGCGGGAAAACCGCAACAGCCGCGATGCTTGCAGGCAGCGCCGTCATGCTCGATGTGGACGAGCAGGCCCGGCGGGCGGCCGATGTCGAGCCGGCACTGGTTCTCGCCGGAAAGACGCCGCGGCTGATCGATGAATGGCAGGCCGTTCCCGCGATCTGGAACCACGTCCGTCGGGCGGTCGATGCGCGAGGGAAGCCTGGCCAATTCATCCTCACCGGGTCGGCGGTTCCGGCGGACGACATCACCCGGCACACGGGTGCGGGCCGGGTTGCCCGCATCCGCATGCGACCGATGTCGCTGTTCGAGAGCGGTCATGGCAGCGGTGCCATTTCTGTCGCGGCGCTCCTCGCGGGCACCTGTCCGAAGACGCGGGATCCGGGGCTGACGATCGCCCAAATCGCGGAACTGATCGCCGTCGGCGGCTGGCCAGGCAATCTCGGCATGACTGCCGCCGAAGCAGTCGCCGCGGTTCGCGGCTACATTGACGAAATCCGGCGGGTCGATGTCAGTCGGATCGACGGCGTGCGCAGGGATCCGGCACGAATCAGCCGCCTGATGCGATCCTTGGCCCGCAACGAATCGACGTCGGCGACACTGGCGACGATTGCGGCCGACACCGGGGCCGGCGACGATGCCGTCCGCGCGTACATCGACGTGCTCGAACGGCTGATGATCGTGGAAAATCAGCCGGCCTGGGCGCCGCACCTGCGGTCGCGATCGCGGCTCAGACAGGGACCGAAACGGCGGTTCGTCGATCCTTCGCTGGCCGTGGCCAGCCTGCGGGCCACGCCCGAGCGGCTCCTTGCGGACATCGAGTGGTTTGGGTTCCTGTTCGAGTCGCTCGTGATTCGCGACCTGCGAATCTTCGCCCAGGCCCTCGATGCCGATGTTTTCCACTACCGTGACAACACGGAATTGGAAGTCGATGCGATCATGGAGACCCAGGATGGCCGCTGGGCCGCGTTCGAGGTCAAACTCGGCCAATCAGCGGTCGATGAGGCGGCCGCGACCTTGCTGCGGTTCGCCGACCGTGTCGACACGCGGAAATGCGGTTCGCCCGCCATGCTCGCCGTCATCACCGGGAACGGTTTCGGATACGTCCGCCCGGACGGGGTGGCGGTCATACCGATCGGCAGCCTCGGGCCGTGACGCATGCGATCGAGGGCGTGCAGCGGGCCCGGCCGCGAGCTTTGGAGTATCGCCTCCCGGAAACGATCCTATCGACAAGTAGTGGTTCAGCGGCTGCGATATCAGTCCCACTCCGACGAGGTGGCCGATGTTTCGATGGCTTTTCGTGGCGGCGCCGGTCCGAGTCGGCGAAGTGGGCCGGATCGCGGTTGGGGGCGTTCAGCATCTGGAACACCATGTCGCCCTGTTGGATGGTCTCCCAAACCCTTGCCCGCGGCCCTTTTCTCGTTTGCATCGACGACTTTTGCGATCTCCAGCCGATAGATATAATAAAGGGGTCGACAAAAAGTCCGCTGTGCCTGTAACCCGTGTCGCGAGCACGCACCGCCATGATTGGGCCGGCTTCAGTTTGTAGCTTGAAGTTCCGAGTCTGCGATTCTCTCGATCGGGGCCGAATGATCCCACCCTCGATGCGGTGGTTGGTTCACGGTTTCGCCAGCCGATTGCTCGGCTGGATCCCAGTTGTCCTGCTCGGCTGGAGCCTCGTTGTCGCGGCCGGCCCGGCGTTTGCCGCGGAGCCCACGGCCGAGGGGATCGCGTTCTTCGAGTCGAAGATCCGCCCGGTGCTCGTGGCCAAGTGCTACCAGTGCCATTCGGCGGAGGCGCAGGCGGCCGGCCGGCTGAAGGCGGAGCTGCTCCTCGACACCCGCGACGGGATGCTCAAGGGGGGCGAGAGCGGGCCGGCACTCGTGCCCGGCGACAAGGAAAAGAGCCTGCTGCTCGACGCCATCGGCCACAAGGGCTTGGAGATGCCGCCGGAGGGCAAGCTGCCCGACAGCGTGATCGCCGACTTCACGGCCTGGTTCGAGATGGGGGTGCCCGATCCGCGGACCGGGCCGGCGGCCACGGTCGAGGCGCGGAAGATCGACGTCGCCGCCGGCCGCAATCACTGGTCGTATCGCCGGCTCGGGAGCGTGACGCCGCCCACGGTCAAGGACACGGCCTGGGTGAAAAACGACATCGACCGCTTCATCCGCGCCAGGCAGGAGGCGGCGGGCGTCGTTCCCAACGCCGAGGCGGCGAAGGCGACGCTGCTGCGCCGGGTGACGTTCGATCTCGTCGGACTGCCGCCGACGCCGGAGGAGCTGCAGGCGTTTCTGGCCGATGCCGCGCCGGATGCGTATGAGAAAGTCGTGGAGCGGCTGCTCGCCAGCCCGCAGTTCGGCGAGCGGTGGGCCCGGCACTGGCTCGACGTGGTCCGCTACGGCGAGAGCGGCGGCTACGAGTTCGACAGGGACCGGGGCAACGCCTTCCACTACCGCGACTTCGTGATCCGGGCGTTCAACGCCGACATGCCCTACGACGAGTTCCTCAGGCTGCAGGTGGCCGGCGACCTGCTGCGGCCCGACGACGTCGAGGCGGCGGCTGCGACCGGCCTGCTCGTGGCCGGCCCCTATCCGAACCAGGTGACGGCGAAGACGATCGAGCCGATCCGCTACGATCAGCTCGACGACATGGCGATGACGCTCGGCGCGGCGGCGCTGGGGATGACGATCGGGTGCGCCCGCTGTCACGATCACAAGTACGACCCCATCGGCCAACGCGACTACTACGCCCTGATCGCCTGCCTGCGAAACGCCGTGCAGGCCGACAAGCCGATGGACCCGGATCCTGCGGCGACGGCCCGGGCGATCGAGACCTGGCAGAAGGAACGCGAGCCGTTTGCGGCCGCCGTGGAGAAGCTGCGTCGCGAGACCTTCGTCGCCGCGTTGCCGGGCGTGCAGGCCGCGGTGGCGGCCCGGTCGCCGGGGCAGTGGCGGTGGCTTCACCCCCGCGACGTGAAGGGGAAGAAGGCGACGCTCACGGCCGGCGCCGACGCGGTCGTTTCGGCGACGGGCAAGCTCGAGGCCGACGACTCGTACCGGGCGGTGTTTCACACGCGCGCCCAGGGCCTGACGGCCCTGCGGCTGGAGCCGCTCTCGGGCACGGCGACGCCGCGGACCGGCCCGGGCACGGGCAAGGACGGCGGCTTCCGGCTGTCGCGGATCGTGGTGACGGCGAAGCCGCTGGTGCCCGCGAAGGATCGGCAGCCGATGACGCCCGCGCTCACGGCGGTGGCGACGACGGCGGCCGCCGAGGGTTTCGCCGCGAGCGGCGCGGTCGATCAGGATCCTGCCACGGGCTGGTCGGTGGGCGAGGCGACGGGCCGCGACCATGCGGCGGTGTTCCAGTTCGACAAGCCGATCGGCTTCGAAGGGGGCACGGAACTGGCCGTCGAGCTGTTCTTCGAGGGGGGGCAGCATGGCCTGGGCCGTTTCCGGGTCGCGGTGGCCGCAGCGGCGGGCACGCCGGCGGTCGATGGTGCGGCGGTGTCGCAGGCCGCAGACGAGGTGGCTGGCGGTTGCTTCGGCCGCGGTGGCGGCCGGGAAGAAGCCGGAGGCCGACGACGCCACGTGGCGAGAGCTTGCTTCCTGGTATCGCCTCGTCGACGCGAGGGCCCAGGAGACAATCGCGGCCCTGGAGGCTGTCGACGCCCGCAAACCGAAACCGGCGCTCGTGACCGTCTATCGTGCGATCAACGGCCCCTGGGT
>DHLZ01000035.1:0-2045 GCA_002405515.1 Planctomycetaceae bacterium UBA4655 | reverse complement strand
CGGCCTCGCCGATTGGCTCACCGACACTCCCCAGGGAGCGGGGCCGCTCGTGGCCCGCGTGATCGTCAATCGCCTCTGGCATCACCACTTCGGCCGGGGGATCGTCTCCACGCCCAACGATCTGGGCACCCAGGGGGACAAGCCGAGCCATCCGGAACTGCTCGAATGGCTGGCCGGGCGGCTGGTGCGGGAGGGCTGGTCGCTCAAAAAACTCCACCGGCTGATCGTGACGAGCGCCGCCTACGTGCAGGCGGGCCTCGTGAGCGAGTCCAACCGCAAGGCCGACCCCGACAATCTTCTGCTCTGGCAGCGGCGGCCCGTGCGGCTCGAGGCCGAGGCGTTCCGCGACGCCCTGCTGGCGGTGTCGGGCAGGCTGAAGCCGACCGTGGGCGGCCCGAGCGTGGCCGACGTGAACGCCCCGCGGCGGAGCGTCTATCTGCGGGTGAAGCGGAGCCAACCGATCGCCTTCCTGCGGCTGTTCGACCAGCCGGAACCCCTGCAGTCGGTGGGCGCCCGGGGCGTGGCGACCGTGGCGACGCAGTCGCTGACGATGATGAACTCGCCCTTCGTCAGGTCGTCCGCCGACGGCTTGGCGAAGCGGGCCCAGGCTGCTGCCGGGAACGGCACGCCGGAGCAGCTGCTCGACGCCGTGACCACGATCGCACTCGGCCGGCCGGCATCGAACGCGGAACGCGACAACATCCTTCCGCTGCTGGCGTCCTTGCAGGCGGAAGCCGGGGCCGACGCCGGCAAGCGGGCGGCCGCCCTCGCCGATATCTGCCAGCTCGTCCTCTCCACCAATGAGTTCATCTACGTCGATTGACCCGCACCCTGGGAATCCAGCCATGCACTCCGCCCCCCTCAACGCCCCCGCCCGCGTCGGTGACCTCGCGCTGCCGGAGCGCCGCCGGTTTCTCGCCACCGTCGGCCAGGGCTTCGGCGGCCTCGCCCTGGCGACGCTGCTCGGCGGTCAGGGGCAGGCGGCCGTCGCATCGCTTCCCCATCATGCCCCACGGGCCCGTCGGGTGGTCTGGCTGTTCATGACCGGCGCCCCCTCGCAGATGGACACCTGGGACTACAAGCCTGAATTGCAGGCCCGGCACGGCCAGCCGCTGCCCGGTGCCGACAAGCAGGTGGGCTTTTTCGGGACGAACGGCGCGTGCATGGCCAGCCCGTTCAAGTGGACCCAGCATGGCGAGTCGGGGAGCTGGGTGAGCGAGCTGTTTCCGGAGCTGTCGCGACACGTCGATCGGATGACGTTCATCCACTCCTGCCACGTCCGGGCCAACAACCACGCGCCGGCGGCGATGGAGCTGATGTCCGGCTTCAGCCGGCCGGGCATGCCGAGCATGGGCGCCTGGCTCGACTACGGCCTGGGGTCGCTCAACGACGACCTGCCGAGCTTCATGGTCATGCACGACGCCACGCGACCGCGCGGTGACGACCAGATCTGGTCGTCGGGCTTCTTGCCGCGGAGCCACCAGGCGATCGCCCTGAATCCCAAGCTGCAGATCGACCATCTCACGCCGCGCAGCGGGCTCACGGCCCAGAGGCAGCGGGACACGCTCGACGCCCTCGCCCGGATCAACGCGGCCCATGCCGCCGACCGCCCCACGCAGGCCGATCTGGCGGCGCGGCTGGCCAGCTTCGAACTCGCCTACCGGATGCAGGTGGCGGCGCCGGAGGCGTTCGACCTCTCCCAGGAGCCGAAGCACGTCCATGAGCTCTACGGCACGGCCGACAAGCGGTGCGAGGTGATGGCCCGGCAGTGCCTCACCGCCCGGCGGCTGCTGGAGCGCGGCGTGCGGTTCATCCAAGTCTTCGCCGGCAGGTCGGCGGGTCGCGATGGCTCGGCGTCCGACGTCCCCTGGGACGGCCATAGCAACATCGAGACCAACCACCGCAGCTGTGCCGCCTCGACCGACCGGCCGGCGGCCGCGCTTCTGGCCGACCTGGAGGCCCGCGGCCTGCTTGACGACACGCTCGTGATCTGGGGAGGCGAGTTCGGCCGCACGAGCGACTCGCAGGGGGGCAAGGGCCGCGAC
>DHLZ01000024.1:3627-3913 GCA_002405515.1 Planctomycetaceae bacterium UBA4655 | reverse complement strand
CAGCCGTGAGAACCGCTGCCGCTCCTCGGGGCCGAGGCCGGCGGGCGGCTCGTCCACGATTAGGAGCCGCGGGGCGCCGGCGATCGCCTGGGCGAGGACGAGCCGCTGCTTCATGCCGCCGGAGTATCCGGCCACCTTCCGGTTCGCGGCGTCGGCCAGGTTCACCCGCTCGAGCAGCTCGTCTGCCACGGCCCGGCGGCCGCGCGGCCCGGAGATGCCCTTGAGGCGGAGGAGGAACTCGAGCATCGCCCGGCCGGTGAGGTCGGGATAGAAGCCGAACTCCTGG
>DHLZ01000024.1:0-3374 GCA_002405515.1 Planctomycetaceae bacterium UBA4655 | reverse complement strand
CATGAGCGTCGATTTGCCGGCGCCATTGGGGCCCAAGAGGCCGAACATTCCCCCGGGCACGTCGAGATCGATGCCGCGAAGGGCGCAGACCGGCCCGGGATAGATCTTCACGAGCCCCCGGATCGAGAGCCCGGATGCGACAGGAGCGGAGAGCTGCTCGGGGGCCGGCGGGGTGGCAACGGAGGATTCCATGGGATTTTCTTCGGTCGGGCGAGAACACGAACCGATGCAGGGACGTCGTGGCTGCGGGGTGGGAAACGCAGGCCGATGGTGGTGGAGATGATACGTGACATAGGCCGGCACATCGAACCACAAACACGAATATCGCCCACGCCCAAGGCCGTGGCCAAGTGTGAATCCTCGGACATGAGCAATCGGGAATAAGCCAATGACCCGTTCGGTCCCATCGCCTATTCCCGGTCATTGATGCCTCTGGAAATCAGCGGGTTTTCGGCAGGCGCACCCCGGCCTGCTCGAATCGACGGGCGTTGTCGCCGCGGGAGCGGCGGCGGCCCGTGAGATAGATGCCGCGTCCGGCCCGCCATTGGGCCTCGGTCACGCGGCTATGTCGATGGTGGCCGTCGGGGCCACGTTCAAAGAAGTTGAGCAGCACGTGCCCGTCCGGCAGGTGTCGCACGTGGCGCACCGGCTGCTCGTGAAACGTCAGGATCTTCAAGACTCTCTCCATCCGTGTGAAAACGAAAAAGCCCGGGCGGCGCCGAATGGCACCGCCCGGGCCGTAAGAAACGTGCCGGCGTCGTTCGCCGGTCAGGACGCCCGGCGTCGCGGGTTCCGCTGGTCGCGGGCCCGCCGGCGGTTGAGCCGGGGGGCGTCGGCGGGCTTCTCGGTGAGCCGCTTGTACGGCTCCACCTCGCCCTGCTCGACGATCATCTTGCCGAGCCGGATGCACCCCTCCACGCGAAACTTCGAGATGCCGAGGGCCTTCCCGATCTCCACGTAGGTGATGCCCTCCTCGCGCATATGGAACGCCTTGACGGCGTGCCGCACGAGCAGCGGCTGCTCGAACAGGTCCACGCACAGCGACCGCCGCAGCCCGAGCCCGGCAGCATCGCCGCCGCCGTTGCCGCCGTCAGCGTCGCCGATGTCGGCCGCCTTGCCCGGCAGGGCGGCCGAGAGCCGGATCTCGAACTCCGCCCGGGGCACGACTCGCGTCGAGCACAGCCGCCGGTAGGGCATGAAGCGGATCGACCCGGCCAGCATCTGCCGGAGCATCACCGCCGCCCGCTTCTCGTCCGCGAGCAGGCCCGCCTTCACCTTCTCCAGATGGGCGAGCAACTCTGGTCCCGACGGCAGCGGGGCGTCCTTACGGCTGTTGGCCACGAGGTCGTCTCGCTTCGAGAGCACAACCGCGAGGTCGCGCTCCCGATCGGCGAGCCGCTTGACGAGCGAGGTGATCTCGCCGCCCGAGTGCTCTACGGCGTGGCCGAGGTGCTCGATCTGCGACCGGAGTTTCCGCTCGCGGACCTCCAGCCGCCGCAGCTCCGCCTCGTGCTTGCCGCCCGACTCGTGCAGTTCCCTCGCGCGGGCGAGGATCGCGTCCTGCATACCTTCGAGCGACAGCACCGCATCGACGACCGCCTTCACGATCGCGAGGTGCGTGCGGTCCCGGTCACAGTAGAGCCGGTTCCAGCACTTTCCCCGCGAGGCGTTGGCACAGCGGTAGCTGCCATTGTGTCGGCCGTGCGAGTGCATCGGCCCACCGCAGATGCCGCACACGAATACCTTCGACAGCAGCTTGTGCCGGTCCCGGCTCGTTCCGTGCAGCGGGTGCAACTCGCCCCGGTACGACTCCTTGAAGACACGCCGTCCATCGACGACCTCGTTGGCCTTGTACCAGAGCCAGTCGGGCACCATGCGCAGGTGCTCGCTCTTGCGGGTCTGCACCTTGTCGGGGTCGTTCCACTCGATCTTCGACTTGCCGGTGCGGAGCTGCCGCTTCGACACTTTCTCACGAAAGCGTTCCTCGCCACGGTAAATCGGCCGGCGGATGATGGCGTTGACGTTGTAGTCCACCCACTCGTTCCGCCGGGCCCACTTGGCCTTCGGGAAGTCGATGGACGTCAGCCAGTCGGCCACCGCCCATGCCGGCTCCCCGTTGGCGATCCGCTCGAAGACCTCGCGGATGATCGGCGCCTTCTCGGGGTCGATCTCGTCGTAGAACGGACCCTTGGCCGGCTCCGTCTCCGTCGCCGGCACCGAAGGTCGCCGCTTGTAGCCGATCACGGTGTTGCCAACCGCCGCCCCGCGTGCCCAGAGGCCGTCGTGGGCCCGGCTGATGCGGCGCCGGGTATAGAAGTTCGCCCGGGAGTGGTGGCTCTGGGCGAAGTGCAGCCGGTCGGGCCAGTCCTCGTCGGCGGTGTCGATGTAATCGCTCAAGCAAATGATCCGCACCCCGGCGTCCACCGCGGCCTCGAACAGCTCGCCCGCCTTCGTGGGATGGCGGTAGAGCCGGCTCGATTCCTCGGCGACGATGAGGTCGACCCGCTTCGACTCGATGGCTGTCCAGACCTCGTTGATGCCCGGTCGGTCAGCGATCTCACCGCTGATCTCGGGCTCCCGAATGTCGCGGATCTCCACCTGCGTGGACGACCAGCCCTTCGGGAGGCTCTGGTCGAGGAACTGCCGGCAGACCGCGATCTGGTCGTCGAGGCTCGTCTGCCGCTGCTCGTCGGTCGAAAACCGAGCGTGCACGATCACCCGGAGCGGCCGGCTGGCCGGGATCACGAGGGGTTGTCGGAGGTGCATCATGACGCACCCCCTTTCGCCGCCGACGGCGGCACGATCGCGATCCCCCGGGCGTCGCCGCGGGCCCGAGCGGAGAGGGCAACCCTCTCCGGCATGGCCCCGGAAGACTTTGCTGAAACTTTGCTGAAGGGTCCTGCCTTTTGCCAAATCTGCCCACTTCGACCCAACGCCAGCCAACGATCACAACTCGTTGTTGGGCATGGACATTGCGTCAGGAATCGCAGAAAATCCGAAACAGTCGCGAAGAGGCCCGGGAGAATCCCGCCCTCTCCGCTGTGTAGCTGCCGAGCTCCTTCGGAGCTCGGTCACGGAGAGGTCGGGATTCGAACCAAAGCGACGCTGCGAATCCCGCCCTCTCCGTTAGTGGATATCGTCGAATCGAACAGGCCTTGTTTCCAAGGCTCTTTGCTCGGCTTTTGCAGTTTATGCCGCCAAGTTGACCGTGTTTTCCAGGATGCGGAAGAGTTTCCGCGGCCCCAGCGTGTCGAGTGGCAGTGACAAAACATACCTGCGGACGCTCCGTCGTTTCAGCTCCGCGAGCATGTCGGCGAACGACGGCTCCCGCTTCGTCGCGTGCCGCGCGTGATCAGCAGGCTGCCAGTGTCGGT
>DHLZ01000209.1 GCA_002405515.1 Planctomycetaceae bacterium UBA4655 | reverse complement strand
CCTCGGGCTTCCGTGGGACCGGGGCAGCGCTCAGTCAGCCGAAAACCGCCGTCAACAACATCGTGCTCGGGGTAGTAACGGCCCCGGACTGCCCCTTGGTAAACTCCGCCATCCTTTCGGAGATCATTCCCATGCCGCGATCGCTGCGTCGCTATGCCCGGCTCTGCTGTCTGCTGCTCGCGCTGACGACCGCCCGTGCGGCCGAGATCACGCGCAAGGCGGAGATTCCCGCCCCCGGGGCCGATGGCTGGATCAGCCTGTTCAACGGCAAGGATCTGACCGGCTGGGAGGGGTTGCCCGGCTACTGGACCGTGACCGACGGGGCCATCCAGTGCGCAGAGACCAAGGAAAACTCCCGGCAGACGAACCTCGTCCTCCTTTGCTCCAAAGACAACCCGGAGAAGTTCGCCAACTTCGAGATCCGCTACCGCTACCGGTGGATCACCCCGGGAGGGAACTCCGGCCTGCAGATCCGCGGCCGGATCGACAACCCGAAGATGTTCCATGTCGGCGGCTACCAGGCCGACAACGACGCCGGCAACAAGCACACGGGCATCATCTACGACGAGTCGGGCGTGGCCGGCGGGCGGGGGATCATGAGCAAGGTGGGCTTTCGGACCACCTGGAACGCCGATAACCAACGGAGCGAGGAACCGCTCGCCAAGACTGCCGCCGAGATCAGGGCCGCGATTCGCCCTGTGGGCGAATGGAACGACGCCGTGGTGGTCGCCGCCGGAAGGAGGATCACCTACAGCATCAACGGCCAAGTTACGACGGAGATGATCGACGACAGCCCGAAGGCCTGCAAGGACGGCGTCATCGGCCTGCAGATGCACGGCGGGCACACGATGACCCTGCAGTTCAAGGACATCGCGATCCGGTTCCTCGACCAGCCCTGACACCCGCGGGCCGCCGTGACGGCGGCCGCTACAGCGACTGCAGGTAGCCGACCAAGTCCGCGAACTCCCGCGGGCTCAGCTGGCGATGCTGCCCCTCGGGCATGAGCGATTTCTTCTGCACGACCCGCTCGTCCACGTCCGCCTTCTTGACCTGCGTCTCGGTGTCCGGCATGACGATGCGGAGCGTGTCCTTCTCGTCCTTCACCAGGCCGCTGAAGACGCGGCCGTCCTGCATCGTGAGCGTCTCGATCTCGAACCCGGTCTTGATGATCTTCGAGGGCTCCAGCACCGCCTCGATCAGGTAATCGATCTTCTGCGACTTGCCGATTCCGGCCAGCGGCGGCGCCCGCTCCGTGCCCTGCGAGCCGGCGGCATGGCACTTCACGCAGCCGGTCCGCTCGAAGACCCGGCGGCCGAGGGCGTCGCCCGCCGGGGTCCGTGTGGCGGCCACTGCGGCCGCGGCGAAGGCCGCGTCGTCTGCCGTGACGGCCGCCGGATCGACCTGCGGCGCGAGCGACTTGTCGATCTTCAAGGCCGCGGCCACCGCCGCCAGGTCGGCCTGCAACTCTGGCAGCCGCTTGACCAGCCCGGCCGCCGCGTCCTGGAGGACCTTGGTCATCATGGCGTTGCCGGCGAACTGCCGCCATGACCGCACGGCATCGACCACGAGCAGTGGATCGCCCTCGGCCAGCAGCCGCGCCCAGTTGTCCCCCTTCGGCTCCGCCTCCACCGCCATGAGCGCGGTCAGGTCCGCGAGCCGATCGGCGGGCGAACGCTTGTCTTTCGGATCAGCAATCCGCTTCCAGAGCCCATCGGCGAGCGACGAGGCCTTCGTGCCGTGCAGTCTGGCGAGGCGATGCGCCGCCTCGCGGACGCCGCCGTCTCTCTCGCCGAGCATCCGCCCGATCGTCTGCAAGGCGAACGGCGAAGGCCCGGCGGTCTCGAGCAGTTCGAGCAGGGTTATCGCGTCCCGCGGCGACTTGATGACAATCTCACCAGCCTCGACGGCTTTGAGAAAACGCCGCACTGCCTCGCCATCAACCACATCGCCCTTCTTGTTCGTCATGGCACGAAGCACGAGCAGCGCCCGGCCGGTGACCCCCGCGGGGAGATCGTTCCGCCGCACCAGGCCGCGCAGGCCTTCCAGTACCTCGGGCGATCTGTGCAGCTGTGCCAAATCCAGCAGCAGGTCCGTCTCGGTGGGGCCCGGATCCGCGATCGACCTTGCCAGCACGGCTCGTGCGGCCGGTGACTCCCGATCGATCGCGATCAGCCCCGCCAGCCGCAGGTTCGGATCACTGTCGCGAACGAGGCTCGTCAGCGTGGCTTCGTCGATCACCGGCGCCAGGATCGACGCCGCCTCGTATCGCAGGTGAACGTCAGCCGCCGCGCCGGCCTTGAGGGCCGCGAGGGCGGCAGCGCACCGTTCCTCCGGCCGCACGCGGGCCCGGGCCGCTGCGACCCGCACGGCCGGATCGGCGTCGCCGGCGAGCTGGCTGGCCACCGTGTCGGCCTTCTCGACGCCATACCGACGCAGGAGGTTGATCGCCAGCCGCCGCACCCGCCAATCTCCGTGCTTGACCCCGCTGTCGATGGCGGCCAATGACTCGGGCGTGGCGATCTGCACGAGCGCCCACAGGGCGTTTGCCGCCCCGAGCGAATTCGCCGCGCCGGCCGCATGGGCGGCCAAGGCGGGAATGGCGTCGTTCGCCTGCGCCACGAGCGTCCGCGTCGCCTTTTGCCGGACCAGATGATCCGGCGACCCGAGCGCCGCAATCGCATAGGCCCGGCCCGTCGCGGCATCCTTCCACTCCGGGGCCCACTCCGGGGCATCGAGCCGATGCTGCACGACCGGCTGGTCGCTGCCCGTATACCGCACCCGCCAGACCCGGCCGGTGAGGTCGCTTTCGTCGTCCCGTCCGTACCAGTCGGCCACGAGCAGGCTGCCATCGCGGTCGCAGATCACGTGGCTGCAGCGGAAGTGCGGATCGCGGCAAACGATGAACTCCTCCTGCGCCGAAATGTCGTTGCGGGCGTCGGGCACGAAGCGGAAGATCGTCCGATTGGGGCCGTTGAACCCGTGGGCTCCCCAGTTGTCCACCAGCAGGCTGCCCTGATACGCCACCGGGAAATTCGCGCCGTAATACCGCATCAGCTGCGTGCAGGAACCGCGGGGAAGCTCGAAGCACGGTGGGGCGAGCGGGTGCCGGCCGGCGAGCCACTCGTTGCCGACGCTGCGACCGAGATGGTAATCGACCCCCTCGATGACGCGGATGAACCGGTTCGGGTTGCCCTCGCCGTTGGACAGCTGCCAGAGCTGGCCGAACGGATCGTACTCGAACCCGTACGGCACCCGCAGCCCGCCCACGAGCCGCTCCATCTTCGAGCCATCGGCCTTCATCCGCATGACCATGGGGCCTTTGGAGATTCGGTCGTTTTCGTCGGCCGTCCGCCGGATGTCGGCTCCGCCATTCCCCAAGCTCATGTACAGATCCCCCTCCGGCCCCCATTCCAGCACGAACATGCCGAACGGGTTCCAGGCCTTGTTCTTGTCCACGGCGATCGTCTGCCGGTTGACACCGATCGGCTGATTGGCGGGCCCGCGGAGGAACGCGGCCACGTCCGTCGCGGCGGCTTCGTCCGTGGCCGCCGCCGGTGGTGTGGCCGCCGCCGGCGGGGCGGTCAATGCGGAATCGTCGATGTCGAACCGATAGAGAACATTGCACGCCGTGGCCCACAGCTGATTACCGCGGATCGCCATGCCCATCACCGGATCATCGAAGCCGTCGGCCACGAGGACGCGGCGGAAGCCCTTGCCATCCGGCAGCGGATCGAGCCGCACGATCGGGTTCGCGGCCGCCCCCGCCAGCGGCGTGCCCTTGTCGCCGTAGCGATAGGTGTGGCTTTCGGAGACGTACAGCCGGCCCTGCTCGTCGAGCGCGATGCACACCGGATTGATGATCGTGGGCTCGCTGACGACCAGTTCGACCGTGAATCCCTCCGGCAGGACGAAGTGCTCGATCTGCTCGCTCGCGGGAATGTATCGCTCAATTGCCTTCTTGGGTGCCTTCTTGGGCGGGGCCGGCTGTGCGGCGGCCGGTTTTTCGGCCAACGCCACCGGCGATCCGCAACACACGGCACAGATCGCCACAAGGAACGACAGCCGGACCCGAACACCACGCATGGCGAACTCCTATTCGGGACAAGAGCGAGCAACTCATCATGCCATACCCGAAAGAATATTCCAGTCGGATGGGCGTAACTCGCAAATCTAGCCTGCCACGGGCGGTGGAACGGTCGAATTCGCCGTGTTTTCCCGGGCGCAAGCCGGTGCAAGCATGCTTTGCTTTCAGATGAAAAACGTGTTGGGACTCAGAGAATGGAAGTGTGAGATAAA
>DHLZ01000091.1:5617-10715 GCA_002405515.1 Planctomycetaceae bacterium UBA4655 | reverse complement strand
CATCTGGTTCGCCCGCTAGGGTCATCGACACTGGCAGCCTGCTGATCACGCGTGGTACGCGACGAAGCGGGAGCCGTCGTTCGCCGACATGCTCGCGGAGCTGAAACGACGGAGCGTCCGCATGTATGTTTTGTCACTGCCACTCGACGCTTTGGGGCCCCAGAAACTCCTCCGTATCCTGGAAAACGCGGTCCACTTGGCGGCGTAAACTGCAAAACCCGAGCTCAGGCCTTACCGCTACCCGCTTTTCCGCGGCGATCGCGACCACAACCGGCTGACCACGCTCTATCTCGCCCACGAAGACCAGCCCGCCCCCAGGCTGGTGGAGTTCCCGCGGGACGACGACCGTTACCGACGAAAGTGCAGGCATTACCGGCAATTTCTGTTCGAGGCACTGCGATCCTCGGGGGGAGCGATCCTCTCGGGCGAGGCTCTTGGAAACTCTTTTGAACCGCCCACCGTCGTCCAGTTGCGGCGCGACTTGGAGTCATCGGGATTCCGGGAGTTTCACATCGTGCTCTCCATCCGCGATCCCGCCGACTTCTACCTCTCGCGCACCCAGTCGATTCTCAAAGTGCCGCTTCACTGCGGTCCGTTGGTCGCCGACCCGGTGTCGTTCAGGTATCGGTTCCGGCGCATCGCCGAGAATTGGGAGCAGGTCTTCCCGGGCCGGGTGATTGTGCGATGTTATCCGCGCGGCACGCGGCACGATGTCGTCGAAGATTTTTCCGAGTTGCTCCGGAACCGCCTGGGAATCAAACTGCCGCGGGCGTCGATCCGGCTGAACACCACCGTATCCGCCGAGGCCATGGTGGTCCTGCAGAACTATCGGCAGTCCGTCGGAACCGATGAGGGCGGGCGCCGCATTCCCGGGCTCCGTCGGCTCGTCACGTTCCTGATGCGGTCGGGACGGCACTTTCCGCAGACCAAGCCGACGCTGAATGCCACGGTTGCCGAATTGATTCGGGCCAACCATCGGGAGGACGCGGAATTCATCAGCGCCCGGTACGGGGTTGATCTGGGACTGGCGCGCACGGATGGCGGTTCTCCGCTTGCCGCCCGCTCGTCCTGGCGGGTCGAGGACATCGTCGAGGCGTTCGACCCGGCCATCGTGCGGCGGCTTCATGACGAGTTCCACCGCCTTCGATTCCGACTCCATCTGCTGGATATCGCCCAACGCGGCTATCGTGCCATCCCCTCCTCGCTCCGGCCGGTCCGCCTGGATGCCTGGTTGAGGGCTCGATTCAAGGGATGAAATCAGCCTGAAGCTGCGTGGTTCTCTTGTAAAACCCGTACCACCATGCACACCGCATCAGCCTTCCCCGCAGGCTGGGCTTCTTTTCCCTCCTCGTCAATGTTTTCAGGCACTGTTTGACCATCGTTTTGAAATCAATCGGTTTCGCAGGATAGCCGGTCAGGTGTTGGACAAGTGGCTCGCTCATGCCGTATCCGTAGAGAAGCCTCACGCAGTAGGCGAAGGAAAACCTGCGTGGGTCGAGATGATGCCAGACGAAAAGGGAAGGCTGATAGGAGCATTTGAAGCCCCTCCTGTGCATCGCCCTGAACATCAGCGCGTCTTCGCAGGAAAAGATCCCCCCTTTCCTGTCCTTCCCCTTCCTCCCCAGCGCAGGACCCAATGAGCTTTTCTCATAGGCCAGAAAATCGGTCACCGCGGCTTTTCTGACCGTGGCGCCGGCCGAAGGCGGTTCGGCTGGGGCCCACTTCTCGACGACAAAGTCCGTGATGGACTGCATCCCCATGTTCTCATCGTCGCGGATGGCCAGATACGTGCGGAAGGGGTGGAGCCAGGCCGGCATCCTGAGATGATCGGGCAGGAGCAGCCGCGGCCCGATAACTCCCACGTCCGGGTTGTCGGCCATCACCCGCAGCGATGACTCGAGGAAGTCGGGCGGCACCTCGATATCGTCGTCAATGAACGTTATGAACTCGGCTTGGGCGGTCTTGATCGCGGTTATTCGGGCGAACAGGTTCCCGAGCCTGGGTTCATCCAGAACCCTGGAGTTCACCCCGTGATTCATCAAGACGGACAATGTTCCCGGATCGATCGGTACGGTCGAAGCGTTGTCGATTATGGTGACTCTGTAGTCACGCTTGTCGAGCGTCTGCCGGGCAAGACTCCTGATGCAGACATCGAACACGTCTCTGGCGGGATTATGCGTGCAAATACAGACTTCCAGTCGCATGCATCCGTCTCCGCAACGCCGCCTTCCCTGCCACTCTCCTCCCATGTTGCTGGAGAGAGCCTTGGCAGAACAGACCTGCGACCGGCCCCGAGGTGAATCCGTCACCCGTCGAAGCCGAAGCCATAGCCGAACAGTTCGATATCGGGGGCGAACGCCTCTCGCACCCGGGATACAGTCGCTTCGTTGTAGTATTCCCAGTAGGGCTTGGCACCCGACACGTTCAGCCTGGGCAATGAAGCCGCGATCCCGATGCGTGCGCAAATGGCATCGAAATCCCGATTCAGGTTCTCGTATCGGCCGATGTAATCGACCAACTGCTCCCCTCTTTCGGAATAGAGGAAGTCTTTCTGGAGCCTGCGATCATGAACGCATCGCCATTCGATGTATTCTTCGAACGTCCTGAATCGCCTCACGAGATCGTGCTGAAAGTGATCTGCATTTTTCCTCATGTACTCGTACTGGGACACTTGCCAGGACCAGGGGTTTCTCACGATCCCGAACGAAAAAAAAGACCGGAACACCCGGCAGGACATCGCATCGACCAGTTCAGATGCGGTGACGTGATCTCGGTAGGGTTGGTGATCGAAATAGGAAATGCCCGCTGCCGAGAACAGCCTGTTCAGCCTCTGTTGAAGGACGTTCGTGGCAAAGGGCAGAAGTGCGTTGACGATGCTGCTGCCGGCGTTCTTGTAGATGTGAATGAATATGAACCTGTGTTTCCTCGATAGCAGCATGGACGTAACCATTTACGGTGCGGACGGCACCAGGTCGGCATCGAAGGGATTTCCCCGGCGGTGTACCAACGCGAGCAGTTCATCGTAGTTTGCGACCAACTCGCTGTAGGGCTGTCGCCAGGTTTTGCGCAGGGTGATCGCGGCAGGCAGCGAAGGCGCCGGCATGCGAAGGTGGTCGTACACCCGTGAGACGGTGGCCTGCCATTGATCGGAGGATTCGAGATCCCGCTCGTAGATCAGCGACATGTGCGGCAGATGTTGCATCAGGTCATGGCATTCGCGAATCCGCCGGCGTTTATTCGCATACAGCTGCAGAAAGTCGTTCGGCGCGATGGAGATGGAAAATACGCCACTCCGCTTCGGTCAATTGCCGAAAGAAGCTTGCCGGCCGGTCTAGTTCCCCGGGTTTCAACATGAATCCATAGCATGACGGTCGCAGACGACATCGGACGGAACGCTCCCGTAACGAGACGTACCACATCGGGTGCCGTCGATATACGCGGAGCAACCCGCGATGAATCCGCGAAGGCCAGCGATCGGAGTTGAACAGTTCGCCATCGCAATGGACGGTGGGCGGGGAGCCGATCAGGGCGGCCAGCAAGTGGCTGCCGCTCCGACCCAGACTGAATATCACGAATCGCTTCATCGACATTCCGCGTCGGAGTCGGCGGGGAATCGGTATCCGAAGAATTGCAGCTCGAATGCAAAAGCCCTCTCGACGAGCTCCCGAGACCTTCTCGTGTAGAGCGATCCCGCGGTCGCGTCAGGCGGGCGAAACCCGCGCTTGAATTCAGGAACGTATTTCCGATCGTAGGGCACTCCGATACGGTCGCAGATCCTTTGAATGTCCGTTTCGAGCACTTCGTATCGGATCATCGCGTCGAGGCAGAAACTCCCGTCGATCATGTACGTGTCCCGGTCCACCGGCATCTTGTGTTGCAGAAACTCGATGAATCGCTGTCGCTCCGCCCCAAGCTCGTCGTGCCGCGTGTCTTTGGTCAGCCGCGGGGAGGCGTGACGGACGCCGCCGTGGAAGTAGAAGGCCGAAATGCACTTCTCGAACGGGTTTCGCACGACGCAGAACTTGAAGTAGCTTTCCCAGACGGTGTCGCCAACCGCTGCCTTGATCGCCGATGCCGGCATGTGGTTCCACCACTTCGTGCCTGAGGGCGGCTCTTTCCCGCGAAATCCGATGATGCCGTGTTCCGAAACGTACTCGTCCCTCGCATGGAGCTGTTTCCACGCCCCGTCGGGCATGCAGAATCGCTCGAAGAACGACTCCACGCTCGTGCCGCCGGTCTTGGCGGTCTTCGTGTAAATGAAGCGATGACGGTGGCTGACCAGCATCAGGGGCCTTCGTTCAACTGGAATCCGGCGAACCGAAGCCAGCGACCGGCGTCGTCCATCGACTCGTTGAACGGTCGCATCTCGGTACCCGGATAGCGTCGCACGAACGCGGCGGATGGAAGTTTACGGAACGTTCCCTGAACCCACCACATCTGTTTCGACACCACGGGCCGCGGCACGATGACCTGGCCGACCTTCGGCGGTGGCAAGAAAACCGTCCGGAGTCGCGTGATCCTGCGTTTGGTGTCGGCGCTCATCCGACGTTTGATGGTCTTCACAAACGGCTGATTCGCAACTGCCTGGCGGAGCTTGCTCGCCACGCTTTCCCGGAACGCGGAGTCGGGCAGCATCTGCACCGTCGATGCGTCCACTCCGATTTCTCGCGCGATCGCATGGTAATAGTCGGCCCAGGTCAGCGTTTCGGCATCTGCGATGTTGTAGGCGGCCGGCTCAGGATGCTCGTGCCGGGCCACCTGCACGAGGCGTTCGATCAGGTTGTCGACGTGGATCAGATTGCAGATGCCACGGCCCTCGTTGAACAGGAAGGCCGTCCCTTCGAGCAAGGCCTGTGCCGGCCGCACCAACCAGCCCGAACCGGGACCCCAGATCAAGCCCGGCCGGAGGATCACGACCGTGACCGGGCCGGACGATCGGGACTTCAGCCACGCTTCGGCAGCCGCCTTGGCCCTGCCGTATTCCATCCAGTGCCGTTCGTCGGGAACCGAAGCCTCGGTCAAGGCGGGGTCTTCGGCACGGCCGAAGACTTCGGCCGAACTCACGTGCACCAGAAGCGGCACGCCGGCCTCGCGACAG
>DHLZ01000091.1:0-5384 GCA_002405515.1 Planctomycetaceae bacterium UBA4655 | reverse complement strand
GGCGGCGTCGCCGGCGTCGCCGCGCACCGTTCGCACGCCATACCGGGCGAGCCGGCCCTGGGACCGCCACGTCCGCACGATCGGCACGAGCGGAAGGCCGCCAAGGAGCTCCGATCGCTCGACGAGTCGGGAGCCGACGTACCCGCCGGCTCCGATAACCGCCATCGGCTTCATCGTGAACCGCCCGCCTTCCAGTGCTTCTCCCGGGCTGCGGCTTGCTCGGCGGCCGGCAGCCAGGGACAGCCCAAGGGCTCTGCTCGCTCATACGCTTCGGCAATCGCCGCCTGCACGGCCTCCACACGAACCCCTGTCACCGGGAACGGTTCGTCGTAGGCGATGCACCGCAGCATCGCCACGAGTTCCGCTTCGAAGCACGCGTCGCCGTCGGCGGGCTGCGTGCGTCTGCCGTGTGTTGCGGCAAGGTCAGCAGGCCAGTCGGTTCGAGCCGGGACCCGCATCCAGCCGTCCTTGGTTCGGCGACGATAGCCGAGCATGTCCGGACCGACGATCGCCACCTCGCCGTTCGTTCCGCGGATGTGCAGTTCGTTCTTCAACGGATACTCCCAACTCACCTGCATCACGCCGCGTGCGCGGGGGAAAGACAGCTCCAAGCGGGCGTTCGTCTCGACACCGCCGGCCAGACTGTCGTCGAAGGAACGCTCCACCACGATCGGGTCGCCGAACAACCAGTTCAACTGGTCCAGCATGTGCACACCGCGGTCGATCAGCACGCCGCCGCCGGACTCCTCGCGCCGGAACGCCGCCCCACTGGCCAGTTCCCAGTTGTAGGTGCTTCCTTCACGGTAGATGAACCGGAGATCATCGCCGAGTTCCCCGGCGGCGATGAGTTGTGAGACGTCGGCGATTCCGGCGTGAAACCGCCGGGGGAAGGCCACGCCCAAAACACGGCCCGCCTTCGCGGCCGCCTCGTTCATCCGCCGCACGTCGGGCATCGACGTCGCCATGGGCTTTTCGCAGAGAACGTGGCAGCCGCCGGCCAATGCGGCGCACGCGTGCCCGGCGTGGAGAC
The DNA here is from genome assembly GCA_002405515.1 of Planctomycetaceae bacterium UBA4655. Classification (GTDB taxonomy): domain Bacteria; phylum Planctomycetota; class Planctomycetia; order Pirellulales; family UBA1268; genus UBA4655. The sequence continues at coordinate 4,354 of DHLZ01000091.1, read as the reverse complement.
CCGGCGGAGAGGCGACGATGGCGAGATCGTAGGACCCGCCCCGCAAGGCCGCCTCGCAATCGGGAAAGATCCGTGCCGCCTTGAAACGACTCGCGATTCGACGGCCGCGTTCTTCGTTCGGATCGGCAACCCCGAGAACCCGAACGGCCCCGGCCTTCTCCAGCCGGTGAAGAGCGGACCAATAGTGCCGCTCGACAACGGCCCCCGCACCGATGAGCAGAAGACCGGTCATCGGTGCGTCCTGCGGGAGTTTCCCGTGCCGCGGCTCACGAGGAGTTTCCTGGCGATGCGGCCGAGTGCCGGGTAAAAGCGGTGCAACAGCCGCCCCAGCCATGCCGGCGGAATCCAGACGCCGGAGTCGCGTATTTCCTGGTAATACTTCTCGACATCGATCGTCGAGAGGTTGGTGTCGTGCCTGCGGAAACCGGCAACGACGGTGGTGATCGGCACGAGGTCGGCGTATCGGGCGAACGCCCTCCACAGCAGGAAATCGCCCGCCAGCCTCGACGCGCGGATTGTTTCAATCGTCGTGGCGGGCAGTTTTGCCAACAGGGAGTGGGTGAAGAAGGTGCTCTCCTGCTGGATGCCGCCGAGAATGCGGGGATTGCACAAGCCGCGGCGGATCAGTGACCGTGGATACCATCGCTGCGTCAGAACCCGGGCGAGTCTGCCCTCCCGGTCCCAGATCGTCGGTATCGCCGCAATCCATTCGGCCCCGGTCGCGTCGAACCTCTCCCGCAGGGTGGCGATGGCCCAGGGCATCAGCAGATCGTCGGAGCCGAGCCACGCACAGATCGTATCGGGCTCGATCACGCCGTCGGCGAGGGCTCGCTCGAAGCCTTTGAAGACCGCGTCGTACAATCCGCGGTCCTTGCCGGTCAGCAACCGACGCCGCGGATCCTCGGCCACGGCCCGAGCAAGGATGTCGAGGGAGCCGTCGGTGGAACCGCCATCGACCAGATAATGGACCCAGTTCGGATCCGTCTGCGTCCGGATCGAGTCGAGGGTCGCGGAGATGTAGTTCGCTCCGTTCAGCACCGGTGTGATGACGACAAAGCGTGCCATTCAGCGTTTCACCTTGACTCGATCCTGAAACCCCGGTTCGGCCGCCTCGGCATCACATCCGCGTCACACAAGATCCACCAAGCCCGACGTGATCGTCAGCGAGCTGCGGCCGATCGCCGGAGTCCATGTATCCAGCGACTCGAGCATCGCATCGGCGAGCGCCTGTGGGGTGAAGTCCGCCGCTATCCGCATGCGCGGGTTGTGCTCCGCCTGCTCGACAAGGCCTTCGCAAGGGGTGCAGACCACGTTCGCGCCATACACCGCGGCCAGGTGCGCGACGCCCGATTGCGTGGCCGAGGTGTACGGCAGCACGACGACCTTGGCGTCGAGGAAGATGTCCGCCAGCTCCTGGTCGGGGACATACCGGATGGATTTCGTGATCTGGGGATCATCGGTCTCCATGAGCGAGCGGCAGTGGTATCTGCCGGAACCCACGACGTGCAGCTTCACTTCGGGACGCACACCGCGAACCCTGGCGAAGGCCTCGAGCAGCAGTTCCATTCCCTTGTATCGCTCGATGCGGCCGAAGAACAAAAAGTCGTGACGACGTGGCCCCTCGTCCCCTGACCGCTCCCTTTGATGCTCGGTCGGCAACCGCAGCACCTCGTACCGATGCGCGAACCACGGCCACCTGCGTCGCGCGAGCCCATGCTGGCTCCGGCTGTAGAAAAGCACCCGGTGCGAACTCGCGCAGATGACGAGATTCGAGAGTCGCACGAACCACCGACGGGCCCCTTCGTGGGGCTCGAAGTCGTGAATGCCGCTGTAGACCCGGATGCCGAGAAGCCGGAGGAGAGGCAGACCGATGGAGGTGTAAAGGTGGTGATTGGGGATGACGACGTCGCGCACGGCAGTGGTCCTGGCGAACCTCGCGAGAAAGGCGAGGAACGGCATGATGTGTTTCGGCAGCGACTGTCCACCAAGTCGAAGGGGCAGTTCCAACACGGTCACTCCCGTGGGCGCTGCGGCGGCGATGATCCGGTCCAACAACTCGTTTTGCCTGGAGACGACGACTCCAGCCAAACGGCCGACGGCGACGAGTTCTCGAATGAGCGCGAGCGTGAGCCCGGGCGCACTGCCATGCGACGCCAGGTTCAGCAGAACGAAACGCCGCCGCGACGGGGCGATCGGACACTTCGCTGTTCGACGCAGGGCATGGGTGTGTTCCATCGAAGCCCGACCATACACGGTGGAAGGATGCGGCCGAAGAACCTGGGAATTCATCAGGCCCGGCTTCCCTTCAGGATGTCTATGTAGGAACGAAATACGTGATCGGGCGTGAATCCCCGGCCGTGCGTGACGCCTTCGGTCAGACGGGGAGCCTGCATGGCCTCGAGGATCGCGGATGTCATCGATTCGACGTCGCCCACCGGGACCAGACGCCCCCACCGACCATCTTCGAGTATTTCAGACGGCCCCGAAGGACAGTCGGTCGAAACAATCGGCGCCCCGCACGCCATGGCCTCGATCAGCACCATTGGACAGCCTTCCCGTGCCGACGAGAGAACGAAGACCGCACATGCACGCATCCACGCATATGGATTCTCGACGAAACCCGGCATCAATGTGTCTTCGACGATTCCCAGTTCCTCGGACAGTCTCTCGAGACGAGAACGCAACTCGCCCTCGCCGAGAATCACCAGCCTTGCATCCCGCTGGGTTCTGACCCTGGCAAAAGCTCTCAACAACGCAGGATGATCCTTCGCCTCCGTCAAGCGACCGGCCGCCAGAATGAACGGACGATCATCCCGCGTGATCCAAGGATGCGCCAAGGGTTCCGAGGCCAGCGAAAGGATTGTGTCGGCAACCACTGGATTATGAATGACGGAGACCCGTGAACGCGGCGCACCGAGCAGTTGTGCCAGCGCCACCGCAGCACCGTCGGATACCGCGACGATCGCGTCGGCGAATCGATAGGTTGCCCGCATCAGCGACGGCATGAAAAATCCCGCCAGCCGGTTTTTCTGCCCACGTTTCCCGGCGGCGGTCCGGGCCACGGTGTTGTGTTCCGCGATGACGAGCCTGGTGTGGGTTCTCGCCAGGAAGCGTGCCATTATCGCGATGACGTTGGCGTGGGGCAGCGCGGAAAGCATGCAGTCCGGCCGTGATGAACGCATGTAGCGAACCAAGGCGGGCAAGCTTTTGGATACCCGGCCCGCACCGAGATCAACGAGGCGTGCCCGTGCATCGACGTCCTTGAGATAGGGGCCCTCGGCTTGTGCCAGCACCAGATCAACGTGATGTCCCAAGGAAACAAATCCGTTCGCAAGGTGCACCATCACCCGCTCGGCGCCACCCCCTCGCAACGACGGAACATACAGTGCGATTTTCATGTCACGACCCCGCGGGCGGCATCTGCTCATGGACGGCCCGCAATGGCGCGAGCAGCAACGATGCCACCGCGATCGTGCGAGAACCGCGTGGTGCGGACCCGCACGCCACGTGGTGTGGGGTCCGGGCGGGGAAACCCGGCCGGCCACCCGATTCGCCATCGAGGGGCGTGTGAATCATCATTACAACCAACGTCGAGGTCCCATGTAATTCGACACGCCTGACATGGCAACAGCCAAGTGTTCCGTTCGTGGTCGGGCGTTGGCGGAACCCATCGTGCGCACGCCGGGCACTGTACGGCAAGCTTACGAAGCCACATGCCTGCCACGAACCGAACAGAAACCATGCTGCTGGAATGAGCCACCAGGCGAAATCCAAGACCCCGGAATCCTCGATGAGTACGAGAGCAGACGGGGGCGTGCGACCGCACGCGGTGCTCCTGCGGATGCCACACGGGCCGGATGGCAGCTTCGACCTTTGCGATCCTGAAGACCCATTCCGCCTCAGCGAGCCGGATGCCCCGCTTCCAGAGCGTGGCCGGATCGACTCCGGTGGGATTCCGTCTTCCTCCCGTCGAATCGGATTCGAAGCATGACTATGATGGGGCGAATCTTGATGCATGCGGTCGCCGCCCGCTCGAACCAGCGTGGAGCGTGACGTGTCCGGGCAGCTGACCCTCTTCGGCGACGAACTCCCCGAGCGGCCGGCGGGCTCCCGCGACCGCGCGGCCGCGGCCGTTCGGCCGGCAACGGTCCCCGCGAACGTCGCGGCGACGGCGGCCCGGCTGCCTCGCGGCGTGCGGCTGGGCACTTCGAGCTGGAGCTTTCCGGGCTGGGAGGGAATCGTCTACGCCGCCCGCGAGGATGGCAGGCCGGAAACCGAGTCGCGGCTCGCCCGCGGGGGACTCGCCGCGTATGCCGCGCATCCGCTCTTTCGCACCGTGAGCCTCGACCGCACG
>DHLZ01000210.1:11835-12020 GCA_002405515.1 Planctomycetaceae bacterium UBA4655 | reverse complement strand
ACCTCCCGGAGGATCGCCTTGAGCCGGTCTTCGAACTCGCCGCGGTACTTCGTGCCGGCGATGAGCGCGCCCAGGTCGAGGGCGATCACCCGCTTGTTGCGGAGCGTCTCCGGAACGTCCGCCTGCACGATCCGAAGGGCCAGCCCCTCGGCGATGGCCGTCTTGCCGACGCCCGGCTCGCCGAT
>DHLZ01000210.1:0-11707 GCA_002405515.1 Planctomycetaceae bacterium UBA4655 | reverse complement strand
TGCCGACGCCCGGCTCGCCGATGAGAACGGGGTTGTTCTTCGTGCGGCGTGAGAGCACCTGGATCACGCGACGAATCTCGGAATCGCGGCCGATGACCGGGTCGAGCTTGCCCTGGCTCGCCCGCTTCACGAGATCGATGCCGTATTTCTCGAGCGCCTGGAATTTCTCCTCCGGGCTCTGGTCGGTGACGCGGGAGCTGCCGCGGACCGCCTGGAGGCCGGCGAGCAGCTCCTTCTCGGTGACCGCCGCCAGTTCCAGGAGCTTCTTCGCCTTCGAGGAGGTCTTCGCAAGCCCCAAAAGCAGGTGATCGGTCGAGACAAACTCGTCCTTCATCACGTCGGCCTCGGCGCTTGCCGCCTCGAAGACCTTCATGAGGTCGGCGTCGGGCTGCGGCTGGGCGCCGCCCGACACCTTCGGCAGGCTCGCCAGCTCCGCCTCGACGATCCGCTCGAGCTGCTCGCGGCTCGCCCCGATCTTCTCGAAGAGCGGCCGCACGATCCCCTCCCGCTCCGCCAGGAGCGCCGAGAGAAGGTGCACCGTCATCACCTGCGGGTTGCCCCGCGAAGCAGCCAGTTCGACCGCCCGCTGGACGGCCTCCTGCGCCTTGATCGTCAGCTTGTCGAAACGGAATGGCATGACGGCCTTTCTGTCAGTCGGGGTTCAGTGTGGTGATCAGGATTCGTGACCGCGTGGCCATGAATGGCTGGACAAGGTCCACTCCCCTCTCGGCTCGCGCCTCGGGCTTCCGAATACAGGTTCCGATGGCGTGGATGGGTTCGTGCCCCGCCACGGTGCTCGGCAGCGTCTACGGTCCGGCTAGCTCTTGACCTCGAACTCGGCGTCGATCGCGTCGTCGGGCCCCTTCCCCGCACCGGATGCCCCGGCTCCGGCGGTGGCCCCCTCGGCCGCTCCGCCCCGCTTGGCGGTGGCCTCGTAGAGCACCTTCGAGAGGGCGTGGGTCGCCTGCTCGAGGGCGTCGTGGGCCGACTGGATGGCGTCGGCGTCGTCCCCCTTGCAGAGCTCCCGGGCCTTCGTGATCGCCGCCTCGAGCGGCGCCTTGTCGGAGGCCGACAGCTTGTCGGCATTTTCCTTGATGAGCTTCTCGGTCTGGAAGCAGAGGCTCTCCGCCTTGTTCTTCGCCTCGGCAAGCCGTGCCTTCCGCTTGTCCTCCTCGGCGTGCTCCTCCGCGTCCCTCCGCATCCGCTCGATTTCCTTCTCGTTGAGGCCGCTCGACTGCTCGATCCGGACGGTCTGCTCCTTGTTGGTGCCGAGATCCTTCGCGCTCACGCTCAGGATGCCGTTGGCGTCCACGTCGAACTTCACCTCGATCTGCGGCGTGCCGCGGGGGGCCGGCGGGATGCCCTCGAGGTTGAACTGGCCGAGCAGCCGGTTGTCGCGGGCCATCGGCCGCTCACCCTGGAACACGCTCACCGTGACGGCCGTCTGGCTGTCGGAGGCGGTGCTGAAGACCTGCTTCCGTTCGGTGGGCACGGTCGTGTTGCGCTCGATGAGCTTCGTGAAGATGCCCCCTTCGGTCTCGATGCCGAGCGAGAGCGGCGTCACGTCGAGCAGGAGCACGTCCTGCACGTCGCCGGCGAGCACTCCTCCCTGGATCGCCGCGCCGAGGGCCACGACCTCGTCGGGGTTCACGCCCTTGTGGGGCTCCTTGTTGAAGAGCTTCTTGACGAGTTCCTGCACCTTCGGGATGCGGGTCGAGCCGCCGACGAGCACCACCTCGTCGATCTCCTTCGGATCGAGCTTGGCGTCCTTGAGGGCCTGGACAACGGGCCCGCGGCAACGCTCGACGAGCCCGTCGCACATCTGCTCGAACTCCGCGCGGGTGATCGTCATCTGGAGGTGCTTCGGCCCCGAGGCGTCGGCCGTGATGAACGGCAGATTGATGTCGGTGCTCTGGGCGGTCGAGAGCTCCTTCTTCGCCTTTTCGCACGCCTCCTGGAGCCGCTGGAGGGCCATCGTGTCCTTCCGCAGGTCGATCCCCTGCTCCCGCTGGAACTGGTCAGCCACGTGGTTGATGAGCGACTGGTCGAAGTCGTCGCCGCCGAGGTGCGTGTCGCCGTTGGTGCTGATCACCCGGAACACGCCGTCGGCCACCTCGAGCACCGACACGTCGAACGTGCCGCCGCCGAGGTCGAACACCACGATCTTCTCCTGGTTTTTCTTCTCGAGGCCGTAGGCGAGGGCGGCCGCCGTCGGCTCGTTGATGATCCGCATCACCTCGAGCCCGGCGATCTGGCCCGCGTCCTTCGTGGCCTGCCGCTGGGCGTCGTTGAAGTAGGCCGGGACGGTGATCACCGCCTTGTTGACCTTGTGTCCGAGATAGCTCTCCGCCGCCTCCTTGAGCTTGCGGAGCACCTGCGCGGAGATCTCCGGCGGGGTGAACTCCTTGTCGCCGGCCTTCACCTTGACGTAGTCATCGGGGCCGCCGATCACCGCGTACGGGACGATCTTCTCCTCGCTGGCGACCTCGTTGTGCCGCCGCCCCATGAACCGCTTGATCGAGTAGACCGTTCGCTTCGGGTTGGTCACGGCCTGCCGGCGGGCGATGTCGCCGACGAGGGTCTCCCCCTTGTCGTTGAAGGCGACGACGCTCGGCGTGAGCCGGTTGCCATCCTTGTTGGCGATCACCTTCGGCTCCTTGCCCTCCATGATCGCGACCACGGAATTCGTCGTGCCGAGGTCGATGCCGATGATCTTTTCGCCCTTTGGATTCGCCATGACTGATTCTTTCTCCTGATGACTGCCTTGGCCGATTGTTGACGTGAACGATGCCGACGTGGTCGATGCTGTCGTGACCGAACGTGGGAAACCGCCCCGTGCCGGTTGGCGGCGATTTCTCCCGAAATGCTACGGATGCAAAGGGCGTGCCAGCGGGAGTTGACGTCCAGGAGGAGGGGGGGGCCGCCCGCAGCCTGTGGAAAACCCGGGCTTTACGGGGCATGACTTCCGATTAGGCTTGAGCGGTCCGGTGCCGATGCGCCGGGCCACATCGCCTGGACTGCCATTTTGGCCGTCATCGGTACCTCGTCGCTTCCATCGTCCGCATGGCCAGATCGAACCCCAAGAGCGAGGCCGCCGGAAAGGCCGATCGACCGGATGACCCGGGAGCCGGGCCATCGGAGTCGCTCACCGCCCTGCGGAGCGAGATCGACCGGATCGATCGGCAACTCGTCGAGCTGATGAACGAGCGGGCCGTCGTCGCGGGCCGGATCGGCCACGTCAAGAAGTCGAACAACCAGCGGACCTACGACCCGTCCCGCGAGGAAACCGTCCTCCAACGGATCGCCGATGTCAACCCCGGGCCGCTCTCGGCGGAGAGCGTGAAGGCCGTCTTCCGCGAACTCATCAGCGGCTCCCGGGCGATCGAACAGCACATCCGCGTGGCCTATCTCGGCCCAGCGTGGACCTACAGCCATCTGGCCGCCCTGCACCGCTTCGGAAGCGCCGTCGAGTTCGTGCCCGTCGCAAGCATCTCTGCGGTGTTCGAGGAGGTCGAATCGAAGCACTCCCACTTCGGTGTCGTGCCGCTCGAAAACTCAACCGACGGCCGGATCGCCGACACGCTCGACAATTTCTCGCGGCTCGCCGTGAAGATCTGCGCCGAGGTGCCGCTGCGGATCCACCACAACCTCCTGGCCGGGTGCGACCGCACGGAGATCCGCGAGGTCTACAGCCGCCCGCAGGCGCTCTCCCAGTGCCGCAACTGGCTCGCCCGGCATCTCCCCGCCGCCAAGCTCGTCGAGGTCACGAGCACGAGCCACGCCGCCGAGACCGCCGCCAAGACGCCCCACGCCGCCGCCATCGCCAGCCGGCAGGCCGGCGTTCACCACGGCATCGACGTGATCGCCGAGAACATCGAGGATCTCGAGGGCAACTCCACCCGCTTCGCGGTCATCGGCCATGAAGACTCGGCCCGCACCGGCCACGACAAGACGTCGCTGATGTTCGAGATCGAACACAAGCCCGGGGGCCTCGCCGACGCCCTGGCGATCCCGAAGCGGCAGAAGCTCAACCTCACCTGGATCGAGTCGTTCCCCATGGCGGGGATGGAGCGTGGCTACGTCTTCTTCGTCGAGCTCGAGGGGCATCGCACCGACCCGCGGGTCCGCCGGGCGATCCAGTCGCTCGAGAAGAAGTGCCGCCGCGTCGTGATCCTCGGCTCCTATGCGATCGCCGCGGCGGTGGGGTGAGGGCGGCGAGGACCTCCCGCGCCCTCAACATTCGTCGATCGCTCCCGTATAGTGCTGGCCTCCGATCCGCACCATCGTCCGAAGGAGCCCACGCATGGCCGCACGCACCCCCATCGTCGCCGGAAACTGGAAGATGAACCTCGACCGGGCGAAGTCCCATTCGCTCGCCGAGGCCGTCGCGTCCCGACGCGGGGAGGCTGCGGGGGTCGATCTCGTGCTCTGCCCGCCGAGCGTCTATCTCGAAACGGTCGCGTCGGCCCTGAAGCTCGTCGGCGGCTCGAGCCCGTCCGGGGTCGCGCTCGGTGGCCAGAATGCCTGCGACAAGACGAGCGGCGCCTTCACCGGCGAGGTCGCGCCGCCGATGCTCGTCGATGTCGGCTGCCGCTACGTGATCCTCGGCCACTCGGAGCGGCGAACGCTCTACGGCGAGACCGACGCGATCGTGGCCGCGAAGGTCCACGCCGCCCTCGCCGCCGGACTGACCCCGATCGTCTGCGTCGGCGAGCTGCTCGAGGAGCGTGAGGCCGGCAGGACGGCCGACGTCGTCTCGAAGCAGGTGCGGGGGTCGCTCGCGGGCGTCGCCGCGGCCGACCTGCCGAAGCTCGTCATCGCCTACGAGCCGGTCTGGGCGATCGGCACGGGCAAGGTCGCGACCCCGGAGCAGGCCCAGGAGGTGCACGCCCTCGTTCGCTCCCTGCTCGCCGGGCTCTCCGACACCACCACCGCGGCGAAGGTCCGCATCCAGTACGGCGGCAGCGTGAAGCCCGACAACGCCAAGGATCTCGCGGCGAAGCCCGACATCGACGGCGCCCTGGTGGGTGGTGCGAGCCTCAAGGCCGACGACTTCCTCCCGATCGCCGCCGCCTTCCGAGGGTAGCCTCACGTTCCGGGTCCGGACCAGACGGCTTACACGCGGAAGCCTTTTCCGTTACGGTATTGGCGTCTCGAACCCGTTCCAGGATTTCCCGATGCTCACGCTCGTCCGGTTTCTGCTCGGCTTCATGCTGGTCTTCACGGCCCTGTTCCTGATCCTGCTGGTGCTCATCCAGCGGGGCCGCGGTGGCGGACTCGCCGGCGCCTTCGGCGGTGCGGGCGGCCAGAGCGCGTTCGGCACGAAGGCGGGCGACATCTTCACGAAGATCACGATCGGCGTCGCCGCCTTCTGGATCATCCTCTGTATCGTTGCCATCAACGTGCTCGGCCGGCAGCAGTCGCTCTTTTCGGGGTCGCTCGGGTCGTCGGCACCGCAGTCCCTGCAGGCAGGCCCCGGCGACACGGCGCCGGCCGCCACGAATCCCCCGGCGGACGGCGGGTCGGCTCCGGCCAAGCAGCCGACGGAGAAAACGTCGGACGAGAAAACGACGACCGAGAAAACATCGACCGAAGAAAGCTCGACGAAGCCGGCGATCACCGAGCCCCCAAAGGCCGATGCCGGTGCTGAGCAAACGCCGCCGGCAACACCACAACCGGCTGCGGCGAACTAGAAGCGGCCCACCGGCATGCCGATGAGCACGACTGGCCCGAAGAGCATGACCGGCTGCGGCGAGGCCACGCTCACCCGCGACGGCTGCACCTGCCGCATCGAGGTGCGATCGGTCAACCACCGATTCTTCAAGCTGTCGCTGCGGGCCAGGGAGGGCTTCTCCGCCCTCGAACCGAGGATCGATGCTGTCGTGCGCGAGCGGCTCAAGCGGGGCAGCGTGCAGGTGACGCTCGACGTGAGCGGCCGCGGCGCCGGGGCCGGCCGCCGGATCGATCGCGGCCAGCTCGAAACCTACCTCGACGATCTCTCCGACTTCTGCACCTCCCGCGGCCTGAACCAGCCGATCTCGGTCGATGCTCTTCTGTCGCTTCCAGGGGTCGTCACCGAGAGCTTCTCGACGCCCGAGGCGATTCAAGCCCACTGGCCGCTCGTCGAGGCGACGCTTCTCGCGGCTCTCGACGCGGTCGATCGGATGCGGGTGAGCGAGGGAGCCGCCATGGCCGCCGATTTGCGGAACACCTGCGGCGAGATCGCCGGGCTGGCCTCGACCATCCGCGAACGGGTGCCCAAGGTCATGGAGGACCACCGCCGCCGGCTGTTCGAGCGGGTGAGCCGGGTCCTGACCGAGCATGACGCGACGATCGCCCCGGCCGACGTCGCCAGGGAGGTGGCCCTGCTCGCCGACCGGTCCGACATCGCCGAGGAACTGGTCAGGCTCGACAGTCACGTCGCCCAGTTCACGGCGATCCTCGCCGCGGACTCCCCCGGCCGCCCGCTCGAGTTTCTCACCCAGGAACTCGGCCGCGAGGTCAACACGATCGGGTCGAAGTCGGCCGACGTGGAGATCGCCCACACCGTCGTCGAGCTCAAGGCCCGCGTCGAGCGGCTGAAGGAACTCGTGCAAAATTTCGAGTGACCGGGTATACTTTTCGGGACGCATGTCCACCACCCGAGGCCAACTCGTCGTCATCTCCGGCCCCTCCGGCGTCGGCAAGAGCACGATCCTCCGGCGGCTGCTGGCCCGGCTTCCCCACCTGATCCCGAGCGTGTCCGCGACCACCCGCCCCCCGCGGGCCGGCGAACGCGACGGCGTGGACTACCACTTCATCCCCCTGGAGGAGTTCGAAAGGCGTCGAAAAGCCGGGGATTTCCTGGAATGCTGCCAGGTCTACGGCCGGCAGCACTGGTACGGCACGCTGGTCGACGAAGTGGCCCCCCGGCTGGCCGCCGGAGATTGGGTGGTTTTGGAGATCGACGTGGAGGGTACACTATCGATTCTCCAGAAATTTCCCGACGCCCTCACGATCTTCGTGGAGCCGGAACGGCCGGAGCAGCTCGACGAGCGGCTTCGCGGTCGCGGCACTGAAAGCCCTGAGGCGATGGCGAGACGACTGGAGGTGGCACTCCGCGAACTGGCCGAGGCACACCGCTACCGGCATCGGGTCGTCAACGCCCGACTGGACGACGCCGTCGACCAGATCGCAGAGATCCTGCGGCAGGCAGGCCTGCCGGAAGCCGCCGCAACCTGAATCCCCCGATACCGACCGTTCCCACCCATCCGCTCGTCCAGTCCCGCCAGCCCACTCACAAATCACAAAGGAGAATGATGCATGATCGATGACCTGCGCGAGGAAGAGATCGTCAACAAGGTCGGCGGACGTTTCAAGCTCTCGACCCTGATCCAGAAGCGGCTCGTCGCGCTCAACGCCGGGAGTCGCCCCCTCGTCGACATCGACACCGACGATCGCATGCAGATCGTCATCGAGGAGATCAAGCAGGACAAGATCTTCCTCGACACGGCGAGCAACCTCCGGATCACGGGCGAGTCGGCCGAAGCCGGCGGGCCGCTCGACTTCTCCCCGGACATCCTCTGACAGAACGGCACCGACCGATTGGGCATCCTCGCGCCAACTCCTTCCCGTTGCGACCACTCCTCTCCCCGAACCGGAAGCCCGAGGCGCGAGCCGAGAGGAAAGTGGACGTCGTCCCGTGAGTTGATGGCACGAAAGCGCCCTCTCGGCTCGCGGCTCGGGCTTTCGTGAACGCCCCCGATCCTCATCCCCGAATGAATTCGCTCCGCCATGACGACAGCAGGCAGTAAATTCGCCGGCCGCGAAATCGTGCTCGGGGTTTCGGGGGGCGTGGCGGCCTTCAAGGCGGCGGCACTCGCGAGCCGCCTCGTGCAGGAGGGCGCCGGCGTCACGGCCGTGCTCACGAAGAACGCCCGCCGCTTCATCGGGGCGGCGACCTTCGCTGCGCTCACCGGCAGGCCCGTGCCGAAGGGCAGCTTCGAACCTTCGGCGCATCCCCTGGGAGCGCACATCGAACTGGCCGCCCGGGCCGATCTCGTCGTGGTCGCCCCGGCCACGGCGGACCTGCTCGCGAAGGCGGCCCACGGCCTCGCCGACGACCTGCTCTCGACGCTTCTGCTCTGTGCCGAGTGCCCGGTGCTCTTCGCCCCGGCGATGAACGCCGCGATGTGGGAGAAACCTGCGGTGCAACGAAACGTTCGGCAGCTGGCCGCCGACGGCGTGAGTTTCGTCGAGCCCGGAACCGGCTGGCTCTCCTGCCGAAAGCAGGGAACGGGCAGGATGGCCGAACCCGAGACGATCCTCGAGGCGATTGCCGGCATGCTGGCGGCGAGGCCGTCCGGCCGCTCGCTGTAGGCCCTTCCCAAGCCCTAGGCCCTTCACAAGCCCTAGGCACTTCACAAGCCATCGCGCGGCGAGCATCATCCCCGGTCGGTCCGCAGCCCGACTTTTCGAACGCCATGGCCCACATCCTTCTCACCGCCGGCCCCACCCGTTCCTACCTCGACGGCGTCCGCTACCTCACGAACGCCTCGAGCGGCCGGATGGCGCTGTCGCTCGCGGCGGCCGCACGGAAGCGGCGGCACGAGGTCACGATCGTAAGCGGGCCGGTCGCCGTGAAATACCCGAGAGGCGTCAAGGTCGTGAACGTCGTGACGACCCGCGAGATGCTCGACGCCTCGCTCGACCTGCTGCCCGACTGCGACGGGGTGATCGCCGCGGCCGCCCCCTGCGACTTCGAGCCGGAGCGGCGGGTCGCCGGAAAGATTCCGCGGCAAGGAGACGGCCTCACGCTGAAGCTCCGGCCGACCGTCGACGTCATCGCGACGGTGGCCCGCAGGGCCCGGCCGGAGCAGTGGATGGTCGCCTTCGCCCTCGAGCCGGAGGCCAACCCGGCGAGGGCCCTCGAAAAGATCACGACGAAGCGGTGCGACCTGATCGTCGTCAACGACCTCTCCGCGATCGACGCCCGCGATACGGCCGTCACGGTCTACGACCGCTCCCACGCCCGGGCCGGCTCCCGGAAGGGCACGAAGGCCGCCGTGGCGGCCTGGCTCGTGCGGCTCGTCGAACGCAGGCTCATGAATCCGGTATAACTCCCGCTTTCCCGTTGCCCCCGACCTTGCCCGAACGATGATCGACGTCGCCATTCTCGGTGCCACCGGCTACACGGCGGTCGAACTGATCAAGCTCCTGCTGCGGCACCCGCAGGCGAGGATCACGGCCGTCACGAGCCGGCAGGAGGGGCGGCCCGCGATCTCGACCGTCCATCCGAGCCTCGTGGGCCGGCTCGACCTGCCGCTCGAGGATCTCTCGCCGAAGGAGATCGCCGCGAGGGCCGCGTGCGTCTTCAGCTGCCTGCCGCACGCCGCGAGCGCGGAGGTCGTGTCGCAACTGCTCGATGCCGGCGCGACGGTCATCGACTTCAGCGCCGACTACCGGCTCGACGACGCCGCGAGCTACCAGGAGTGGTACGGCCACGAGCATCCGGACGCCGAGCGGCTCGGGAGCGTCGTCTACGGCCTCCCCGAACTCTTCCGCGGGAGGATCAAGGGAGCGAAGCTCGTTGCGAACCCGGGCTGCTATTCGACCTCGGCGATCCTGCCGCTCGCGCCCCTCGTGAAGGCCGGTCTCATCGAGACGACCGACATCATCGTCGACTCCAAGAGCGGCGTGAGCGGGGCGGGCCGTTCGCCCAAGCTCATGACCCACTTTCCGGAGTGCAACGAGAGCCTCTCCGCCTACAACGTCGGCCGCCACCGGCACACGCCCGAGATCGAGCAGGTGATCGGGCGTCATGCGGGCCGTCGGCCGGAGGTGATCTTCACGCCGCAGCTGGCGCCGATGGACCGCGGGATCCTTTCGACGATCTATGCCAAGCCCACCCGCCCGCTCACCGACGACGCCGTCCTCGCCGCGCTGCGGGAGGCCTACGCGGGGGAGCGGTTCGTGCGGGTCGTCGACCACCTCCCCGCCACGAAGGACACGGTCGACACGAACTTCTGCGACATCACCGCCCGGGTGGTCCGCGGACGCGTGCTCCTCATCAGCTGTCTCGACAACCTCGTGAAGGGTGCGAGCGGCGCCGCCGTGCAGAACTTCAATTGCGTCCACGGTCTTCCCGAACATACCGGCATGCTCTGAGCCGCCCGATGCCCATCAACGAGACCCCCACCAAGCTCCCGATCCCGCCCCTGCCCAAGGGCTTCCGCGCCGCCGGCGTCCACGCCGGGCTCAAGCGCAACCCGACCCGTGAGGACATCTCCCTCATCGTGTCGGACCTCCCCGCGACGGCCGCCGGCGTCTACACGACGAACCTCGTCTTCGCGGCGCCGGTCGCCTACGACCGGGCCCGCACGCCGGGCACCGGTTTCCGCGCCGTGGCGATCAACTCGGGCAACGCCAACGCCTGCACCGGCAGCCGGGGGCTCGACGACGCCCGGGCGATGGCACGGGCGGCCGCCGAACACGTCGGCGTCGGCGAGGAGGGGGTGCTCGTGCTCTCGACCGGGATCATCGGCGAGTTTCTCCCGCTCGAGAAGATCCGTTCCGGGCTGGGCGTCGTGGCGGGCAGGCTCGGCACCGACGACGAGTCGCTCGTAACGGCGGCCCGCGGCATGATGACCACCGACACCCGGCCGAAGCTCTCGGGATCGAGGTTCGAGGCGGGAGGCGACACGATCACGCTCACCGGCATCGCGAAGGGGGCGGCGATGGTCGGCCCGAGGATGGCGACCATGCTCGGGATCGTCATGACCGACGCGGCGATCCTGCCGGCCGACGCCCAGCGGCTGCTCCGGGACGCCACCGAAGAGACGTTCAACTGCGTGAGCGTGGACGGCCACACGAGCACGAACGACACGGTGCTGTTTCTCGCCAACGGCGCCGCCCGCGGCACGCCGCTGTCGGGCAAGGATCTCGACCGCTGCGGCCGGGCGCTCCACGAGGCCTGCGAGGCGCTCGCCCGGGAGATTGCCGACGACGGCGAGGGGGCCACGCACGTCCTGCGGATCGAGATGTCGGGCTGCGGCAGCCGCGATGCCGCACGGCAGATCGCGAGGACGGTCGCCGACAGTCCACTCGTGAAGACGGCGATCTGCGGCGCCGACCCCAACTGGGGGCGGATCGTGTCGGCAGCCGGCTACGCGGGCGTGCCCTTCGACCCGAACAAGCTGCGGCTGAAGCTCAACGGCACGCTCCTCTTCGAAAAGGGCTCCCCGGTCGCGTTCGACGCCGCGAAGGTCTCGGAGTCGATCCGCTCCGCCCGGGAGACCCTGATCGAGATCGATCTCGCCAGCGGCCCGGCCGGAATCCGGTTCTATTCGAGCGACCTCACGGCCGAGTACGTCCGGCTCAACGCCGATTATCACACCTGATGCTCGCAAGCTTCCCCGAACCCAGCAAAACTTGACCGTGAGGGGCAGCCCGTGTGCCCGAGACGGCGTAGCTGACAAGCGGAGGCATGGATGCCGAGAGCGCAGGCAGCTCCGAGCGAGCGAAGGCCCTGGAGGGCAATCCTGTTCGGCACGGGATTTGCGCACCCAGAAGCAGGCAAGCCGGGAGAATTGAGGTGAGTTGCGCGGTTGCCAGCATCGCGATAACGTGCCAGTCATGGCCGACCGCACACGTCGCGAACTGCGGGACGAGGAAGTCAAGAGAGAGAAGTACCTGCGGAGGCTCGGCCCGCTCCTGTCGCGGCTGCGTG
>DHLZ01000189.1:19160-19487 GCA_002405515.1 Planctomycetaceae bacterium UBA4655 | reverse complement strand
CGCAGCAGCCGACGCAGTTCCACCGCCCTCCGGGCTATCTCCGCGGAAAGGTCGATCCGACGCATGGATTCAAAGAGCGTCTCGGCCGCGAAGCGTTCGGCATCTGATTCGGCGCCGATCATCACCTCCATCCAGGAGATGATCGAGTAGCAGGCGTCGTCGTAACGATCGATCTCTGCCGCCGCCGAGTCGAGCCCCTGCAAGAAGTCGATCAGCACGTCGCTGTCGATGACGGCCTTCATCGCTCCCACTCATCACGGAGGCGGCGGACCGTCGCGGCGCTGTCGAGTTTTTTCGGCCCCCAGGCTCCAAAAGCCTTGGCCCGAT
>DHLZ01000189.1:18805-19007 GCA_002405515.1 Planctomycetaceae bacterium UBA4655 | reverse complement strand
CGGTCGCTGCTCCTCTGCGAGCAATCTCGCCACGGCTCGCCTTACCGCTTCGGCCCGCGAAATTCCCTTCGCCGCACACAGTGCCGCGAGGGATTTCACCTGGTCATCCGTGAGGTCTACGATTGTTCGCATGATGACGTTATCATATATCGGTTGAATTCGTCATCAAGCGAGACCTGCTCACTCGATCGCGGCGGCGGTG
>DHLZ01000189.1:0-18732 GCA_002405515.1 Planctomycetaceae bacterium UBA4655 | reverse complement strand
AACATCGTGCTCGGGGTAGTAACTCATATATCAGCTGGCTTCGTCATCAAGCGAGACCGGCTCATTCGATCGCGGCGGCGGTGATCCGGCAGGCGAGCGTCGAGGCGTCGATGAACCGCTGCATCGAGTGTTCCTTGCCGACGATCGGCGAGGCGTCGATCTGCGAAAAGGCCACCTCGCCCGGGACCCATACGCTCGGAATTCCCACGTAGCCGGCCGCCGGCGTGCCGGAGGACTCGACGAACGGGAAGAACCGCAGTGCCTCGTCTCGGGGATTGGTGAAGATCGTGAGCCGGTCGGCCGCTTGGATCCCGGCGTGGTGGCGGCCGCGGGGGGAGAGCGAATCGACGCGGACGGCCGGGGTGACGAGCACGAGGCCGAGATGCCCCGAGCGGGCCGCCTTCCAGCCGGCGTCGGCCGCCAGCAGGTCGTCGAGGGCGACGAGCGCGATCTTCGAGCCGAAGCTGTAGCCGACGATGCCGATGTCGGCCTCGCGGGGAAACTTCGAGAGCAGCGCGGCGAAGTAGTGCCCATCGGACTCGGCCCGGACGAAATTGTCGCGGGCTTCGCGGAGCGGTAGGCCGCGGCTTTCGCTCGGCCAGGAAAAAACGATCGTGCGGATCGGGGCCGCGTCGGGCCGGCACGCGTCGAGCCGGCGGGCGAGCGAGACCGCATGGCGTTTTGCGGCGGCCGAGTCGTAGCGGTTGCCGTGGATGAAGAACACGACCGGCCGGTCGGTAGCGGAGAGTTCCTCGACGGCGGCCCGGCTCCAGCAGCCGGGGGTGATTCGCCGCTCGACGAGGAAGTCGGCGTCGGCGACCGGGTGGCAGATCCGTGGCAGACATCGGGTGCTCACCGACCAGACGTCGGGATCGACGCAGGCCGATGGGCGGCAAGGCCGGCAAACGCCGCTTCCGTCTGGTGCGCTTTCATCCGTCGAATCGGCGCGTACGCCGGTCGCCGCTGCGGTGAGATGGACGAGAGCGAGGGTCAGGCCGACGGCGAGGACGGCGCGGCGGGGGAGTTCGAACATCGTGTCGCGCGAAGGGCTTGGATCAAGCGATCGTGGTGGTCGGTCGGAGCTCGTCGCGACCTTGAAGGTAGCGTCGGATGAATCGCGCCGAGGATTGAAAATTTTTTTCATGCCGTCCCCGCGCGGAAGCATGGTGTAGGGTTGCTGGAGCCCGTCTCGTCGCTTTCTGGAGAGGATGCCATGTCCCGCTTCGTATGTTTCGCGATCCTGTCGGCCGGCCTCTTGGCCGCCAGCGGCTGCAGCAGCTGCTTCGGTGGAGGCACAGGATGCCGTCGGCCGTCGTTCCTCGACTTCCGGTCCCCCTGCTCCGGTGCGCCCGCGATGGCGCCGATGCAGCCCTGCGGCCCGACGTGCGCCCCGGCCTGCGAGCCGGCCTGTGCGCCGGCGGCGGGTCCGTGCTGCGAAGGCGGCTCGCCGGTCGTGTCGGGCCCCGTGACCGTCAGCTGAGGCCCGCGGCGAACCAGCCGACCGTCTTCGCGATCCCATCGCCGAGGCCGACCGACGGCTTCCATCCGAGGACGGTCTCGGCGAGCGACGCATCGACGAGGTTGCTGCGGAGGTCGCCCGGCCGCGGCGGTCCGTGCCGGGGTGCCGGCGACGGCGTCTTTCCGCGGGTCGATCGAACCGCATCGACCTCGTGCCGGATCACGGCCTCGAGTTCGTTGACGTCGGTCCCGACGCCCGTGCCGATGTTGAGCGACGTGAGCGAGCCCGCCGAGAGTCGCGGCGAGTCGCGCGTGAGGGCCGCGAGATTGGCCGCGGCCACGTCGGGGCCGTAGACGTAGTCGCGGACGTATCGGCCGTCGCCGTTGATCGTGGAGGGCTCGCCGGCGAGCAGCTTCTTCGAAAAGATCGCCACCACCCCCGCCTCACCGTGCGGGTTCTGCCTGGGCCCGTAGACGTTGGAATACCGCAGCGCCACCGCCGTCATGCCGTGCTCGGCCGCGTAGAAGCCGAGGTACCGCTCGCCGACCCACTTCGTGATGCCGTAGGGGCTCACCGGGTTGGCCGGCGTGGTTTCCGGGGCGGGCACGGTGACGTCGCCGTAGAGCACGCCGCCGCTCGAGGCGAACACGAACCGCCTGCAGCGGTGCCGCACGGCGGCGTCGAGCACGTTGATCAGGCCGATGCAGTTGACCTTCGCGTCGAAGAGCGGCTCGCGGACCGAGCGGCTCACCGACATCTGCGCGGCCTGGTGGCAGACGGCGTCGGGCTTCTCCGTGTCGAAGGCCGCGGCGACGGCCGCGGGGTCGACGATGTCGCCCACGTGGAGCGGCACGCTCGCCGGCAGGTTTTCCCGGCAGCCGCTCGAGAGGTCGTCGAGAACCGCGACCGAGTGCCCCTCGGCCAGCAGGGCATCGACGATGTGGCTGCCGATGAAGCCGGCGCCGCCGGTGACGAGGATCTTCATGGATGGTGACCGATGGGTTCTGCGGGGGCCGCCACGAGCGGGCGGACTCGGGAGTTGTACCTCCGCTTTCCGGCGGCCCCAAGCGGTCAGCGGCCCGGTCCGGCCGAAAGCTGCCCGTAGAGATCGGCGTAGCGGCGGACCGTCTCCCGCCACGAGAAGGAGGCGGCGTGGGCCTTCGCGGCCGCCGACATCCCGGGATCGGCGGCGAACCGGGCGAGCCCGTGGGCGAGCTGGGCCGCCATCGCGTCGGGCACGAACGAGTCGAAGTAGAAGCCGTGGTCTCCCGTGATCTCGGGCAGGCTCGTCAGCCGCGAGACGAACACCGGCCGCCCCGCGTGCATCGCCTCGAGCACCGGGAAGCCGAAGCCCTCGCTCAGCGACGGAAACAGGAACGCCTCGCAGTGCTCGTAGAGCCACTGACGGTCGGCGTCGCTCACCTCGCCCGGCAGCAGGACCCTCCCCTCGAGCCCGTGCCGCGAGACGAGCCTGTGGAGGTGGTCGCCGTAGTCGGTCTGCATGTTGCCGGCGATCACGAGCCGTCGGTCAGGGAGGTGCTCGACGAGGTCGAAGAGCACGTGGAAGTTCTTGTGGGCGAGCGCATTGCCCACCGAGAGGAAAAACGGGAGCCCGTCGGGAAGGAACGCCGGCCTTTCGGACGACGCAGCCGACGCGGTCTCGAGCCCGAGCGGGATCACGTGGATCGGCCTGCCACCGACGTCGAGTTCGCGCCGGAGGTCCTCGGCCACGAACTCGCTGTCGACCGTGATCGCGGCGGAGCGATCGACCCGCCGCTGGATGTCGGTTCGCTTTCGCTCGATCTCCCGCATCCGGCCGTCCTGTGGCGACTCGTGGAGGAAGGTGAGGTCGTGGACCGTCAGCAGCATCGGTACCGTTGGGTGGAGTGGTTCGTACCGCGACATCTGGTTGGTCATGTGCCAGAGATCGAACCGCGGGCGGCCGGCGAGCGGCGCGCAGAGCGGGCGAATCCAACGCCGGAAGAACTCCTTCCGCCAGGGCCGCACCCGGATCGAACGGAAATTTCCCGATGGAAAATGCCGTTCGCCGTCCCCGGGAAGGAGCAATATTGGCTCGATCCGACCGCTCGCATCCTCGAGCATCCCCTCGGCGAGGTGGAGGCTGAACCTGCCGAGCCCGCAGTTGATCCGACGGAGCTTCTCGGCATCGATGACGACGCGGCAGGGATTCATCCGAAGGCTTCCGAACGGCACGACCGGCGATCGGTCCGGCGCGACGACTTCACGCCGCCCGTCGCAGCGATCCCGAGGCCGCGAGCCGTGCCTCGACCATCATACGGGCGACATCGGGCATGCAGTGCTTCGCCTGCCAGCCGATCGCCCTGCGGGCCCGGGAGGGATCGGCGCGACCGCAGGCGATCTCCGTCGGCCGCACGAGGCTGCGGTCGTGGCGGACGTGGTCCTTCCAGTCGAGCCCGACCGCGGAGAAAACCTCCTGCACGAACTCCTCGAGCGAGAAGGTCTTGCCGGTGGCGATGAGCAGGTCCTCCGGCTCCTCCCGCTGGAGCATCCGGTGCATCGCGACGACGTACTCCGGCGCCCAGCCCCAGTCGCGGCGGACCGTGAGGTCGCCGAGGGAGAGCGTCTGCTGCTCGCCGGCCGCGATCCGGCAGGCCGCGGCCACTATCTTCTGCGTCACGAACCGCTCCGGCCGCAGGGGGCTTTCGTGGTTGAAGAGGATGCCAGTGCAGGCCTGGAGCGAATAGGCCTCGCGGTACTGGGCGACCTGCCAGAAGCTCGTCGCCTTGGCGATGCCGTAGGGGCTCCGCGGCTTGATGGCCGTTTCCTCGGTGGCCGGTGCGGAGCCGGTGTTGCCGAACATCTCCGAGCTGCCGGCGTTGTAGAGGCGGACCGGGGCCTTGAGGATGCGGATCGCCTCGAGCAGGTTCACGACCCCGACGACGATGCTCTCGAACGTCTCGACGGGCTGCTCGAACGACACGAACACGGACGTCTGGCCCGCGAGGTTGTAGATCTCGTTGGGGCACTCCCGCGCCACGACCTGCATCGTGGAGCGGAAGTCCACGAGCGACATCGACTGGATCGTGACCCGCTCGCGGATTCCGAGGGCGGTGAGCCCCTCGAACCTCCCCGACGTGGCATCGCGGCTCGTGCCCACCACGCGGTAGCCCTGCGAGAGCAGGTGGGCCGCGAGGTAGGCGCCGTCCTGGCCGCCGATGCCGGTGATGAGTGCCGTCTTCATGCCGGGACGGTAGCAGGCCGCCTTCGGCCGAGAAACCCCGGAAATCTGCCGTTCGAGCCCGGCAGATCCGCCGTGGCCTCGGCCGCCGGCAGACCGGCGACCGTCGGGGGGCGATCCAACATTGTTCCCCCGCGGAAGCATCTCTACAGTCCGAGTCCCTCGGCCCCGGGCCATGCTCCCGATGCACTCGATTCCGATCTCCCATCCGCCTCGGCCTTCGCGACCTGCGGCGACGGCGGCGATGCTTCCGCTCGCGGCGGCCGTGGTGCTCGTGATCCTGGCCCGGGCAGCGACGACCGGCCATCCCTTCATGGCGGGCGACGAATATGCCTACTACGCGCACTCGCGGATGGCGGGCAGGCTCGACGAACTCTACGCCTCCGATCCGGAAATCCAGCGGGTCAACAACCCGGTGTTCTTCGCCCTCGGCAATTTCGTCTGCCGTCTGGCCGATGGCGACGGGACGGCCCTTTTGCGGCTCATCCACACGCTGCTCTTCGCCGCGGGCTGCTGTGTCTGCGTCGGGCTCGTCGGTCGGTCGGCCACGCGGAGCGACCGCGCCGGCCTGTTGCTCGTGTTGGTTCTCGTGCCGCTGTCGAGCTACTGCCTCTACTTCATGCCCGAGATCCTCTACTTTTTCCTGGTCACGGTCCTCACGGCGGTGATCGTGCGCGGGACGGGCCCGCCACGGGGCACCGCCGCGATCGCGGCGGGGGTCGTGCTCGGGGCACTGCTGGGAACGAAGCCACACGCCGTGGCGATCGCGGCGGCGCTGACGGTGTTTCTCGTCGTCGAACACTGCCGTAGCGCGGGCATCCCGCGCGGGCTTGCTGCCGCCTGTCGGTCGTTGGCGTTCGTCGGCCTCGGTGCGGTGCTGGCATATGCCGCGGGAACATGGCTGTATCACGGCGCGAGGCCGCCGGCGGCCGGTGACATGACGGGCCGCGTCTACCACGGCTTCATCGCGGACGGCTTCGCCGGACGGTTCTCGCCGGCCACGCTCCTCGCGATCCTCGGCCGGCATCTGGCCCTCAACCTGTCGGTGCTCGCGGTGCCGCTCCTGCTTCTCGTCCGCCTCGTCATCGACGGCCGGGACGGATGCGACACGTCCGGCGGCGAACCGGCCGGAAAGACCGCCAGGAGACTGGCGCTGTGGAGCCTGCTCGTCTTCGGCGCCGCGGTCCTCATGAGCGTCGTCTTCACGGCGATCGTCGCGATCTCTCAGCCTTTGGAGGCGATGCGGGTTCACGGCCGCTACTACAGCTTTGCCATCCCGATCCTGCTGGCCGCCTGGGTCGGCGGTTTTCCCACCCTGGTCCGTCGCCCATGGTTTTCGCGCTGGGCGATGGCCGCGGCGGCGGTCGGTGCCGCCTGCGCCGTCGGCTGGGCGGCTTTCGGTCACCGCTGGAGCGAGCTCTATCCCTGGGACTATCCGGAACTGTTGGGGATGAGTCGCTGGCCGGCGCTCGGGCAGCCGGCCGCCGCCCTGCCCTGGGTCGTGGCTGCCGCCGCGGCCGTCATGGCGATCGTGGTCGTGTGTCGCCCGCGGGCGAGCCTCTGGGCGACGGGAACCTTCGTGGCGGCGACGTTCATCGCCGGACATGTCAACGTCTGGCGATGGCACTCCGACCACGCCCGGAGCCAGGGCAGGATAGCCGACGAGGCCCGCGCCGTCGCAGCCCTCCTGGGCCCCGAGGAGCGGGCCAGGGGAATCGTCGTGGGGGAACATCGGTACGGCCGAATGGCGTCGGCATTGTTCGGCCTGGGGGCCGAGTGCCGCGTCACGTCGCTCCCGTCGCTCTCGACGATCACGTCCGCGGCGATCCCCCCGGATGTCTCCTGGCTGTTCCTCGCCGATCGCATCGCGGTCGATGTTCCCTACGAGACCGTCGTCGAGGGAAGGGAGACGACGTTCTACCGGCTTCGTCCTGTCGATGGTTCCGGCACGCGACACGACGTCGTCGGTTGGGGAGGCGATCCGCTCGTCGTCAACGCCGCCGCGGACGAGAACACCCGGTTCGTCGGTTTCAACGGCCGAGAGGGTTGGGGCCGCTGGTCGGCGTTGCCGGTCGCGAGAATCCACCTGCCCGCGCATGTCTCCGGAAAGTCCGTCGTCCGCTTTTCTGGCTGGGTGGCGACCGCGGTGCCGCAACACCTGACCGTCGGCCTGGGCACCGGCACCGCTTCCGTCGAGGTGGGCGTCGCGCCGGGCTCGGTCGAGATCCCGATCGACGCCGGGCCGGGAGGCTCGGTGCTCACCTTCCGCGGCGTCGCGCCCGTGCGGGTGAACCCCTGGGACGTGCCGCGAGCCTTGGCCGTGCAACGCGTGGAAATCGTCCGCGACCCATCCATCGCTTCCGGGGTCGGCAACTGACGGCCCGAATGGAAAGGAAATCCGACGTTGACATGGCGTTGGGCCCTCCCTACCCTCCCCCGCCCCGCCAGGTTCACCGAGGGTGTCGCCATGGAGTCCCCTCCATCCCCGGCACGGGAGCTACCCCGCATGCAGTCCCGCCCCCGCCCCAGTCCGGCCCCTGCCGCGGCCTCTCTGGCCGTCGTCGTTCCTGCCTTCCGCACGGAGCGGCATATCCGCGACGTCCTCACGACGATCCCGCCGGAGGTGTCGTTGATCGTCGTCGTCGATGACCGGAGCCCGGACCGCACGGCGGCGATCGTTTCGGAACTCCAGGGCATCGACGAGAGGATCGTGCTCCATCGGCACGACCACAACCAGGGCGTCGGCGGGGCGGTGACCAGCGGCTACCGAATCGCCCTCGAGAGGGGCGCCCGGATCATCGTCAAGATGGACGGCGACGGTCAGATGGATCCTGCCCAGCTCGGAAGGCTCGTCGATCCCATCATTCGCGGGCGGGCCGACTACACCAAGGGCAACAGGTTCCTGCATGCCGCCGCACTGGGATCCATGCCCACGGCCCGGCGGATCGGCAACCTGGCCCTTTCCTTCCTCACGAAGATCGCTTCCGGCTACTGGAACGTCTTCGACCCGACCAACGGCTACACCGCCATCCACGCCGAGGCGCTGTCGCTGCTCGACACCTCCCGGCTGGGAAAGCGTTACTTTTTCGAGACCAGCATGCTCGTCGAGCTGGGGATCGCGGGGGCGGTCGTCCAGGACGTGCCGATGCCCGCCCGCTACGGCGACGAGCAGAGCAGTCTCTCGATCACCAAGACGCTGTGGGAGTTCCCGCCGAAACTCGTGCGGGGCTGGCTGCGGCGGACATGGTCGCAGCACTTCCTTCGCGACTTCACGCCGCTCGCCCTGCTCCTTTCCGCCGGCCTGGTGATGGTGACGTCGGGGAGCGTCTGGGGCCTGGCGTGGTGGTGGCGGTCGTGGCGTACCGGAATCCCCGCGTCGACGGGCACGGTGATGCTCGCGGTCCTCCCTCTCATCCTCGGCGTGCAGTGCCTGCTGCAGGCCTTGGTGCTCGACCTGCAGGCGGTGCCGCGTGCGACGATCCAGCGACGAAACCGGCCGCGGGATCGCGTGCCCGGGGACCTGCCCTCCTTCACTCGATCCAACGTTGCGACACCCTCGGAGGGCATCGGCCGCGCTGCATGAAACCTCGCTCTTTTTCCCCCCCATCGCGGCCCCGGCGGAGCCGGATGCAACGCGTCAAGGATTTCATCTCCTTCCCCGTGCGGGCGCTGACGCTCTTCCACGACGACTGGCGCGGGTTCTCCTGCCAGGCCACCGAACGGTACGACGAGGTGGCCGCACGTGTCCGCGGACGCTGTCTCGACGTCGGATGCGGCACGAATCGGTTCGTCCGCGAGTTCCTCGGCGGCAACGGCGTCGGGGCGGACATGCACCGCTACGAGGAGAACCACGACGGCGTGCTGATCGAGGATCCGACCCGCTTTCCCTGGGACGCAGGTTCCTTCGACACCGTCACCTTCATCGCCAACCTCAACCACGTGCCGATCGGCCTTCGCGACGCCGAACTCGCCGAGGCACACCGGGTGCTCCGCGACGACGGCATCGTGATCATCACGATGGCGCTGCCGGCCGTCGAGGTGGTCGTCCATGGCGTGATCTGGCTCTACGACCGCCTCCTCGGCACGAAGCTCGACCACGACAATCTTCGCGGCATGGCAGAAGGCGAGGAGTATTACGTCACCGGTCGCGAGATTCGCACCCGGCTGGAGCGGGCCGGATTCGGCCGGGTGACCTACCACCCTTTCACCACGCAGTGGTGCCTCAACGGCATGTACGTCGGTCACAAGACCCCCGCGGCGGCGACGTCGCCGATCCCCGCTCCACAGTCCCTCGCCCGGCGACGAATCGCATGATCACTCCACCGGCCGATTTCACCGGCTACAAGGCGTCGATTCGCACCGCCATCCGCGACGTGCTGGCCGAGGCCGATCCCGGTCGGCTCGACGAAGCCGCGTTTCCCGCCTACACGCACCGCAACCGTCTCATCAACTGGCTGTTCTGGCAGCGGCTGCGGGCTGCCATGCGGTTCATCGAGGCTCGGGCTCCGTTCCGCGCGACGCTCGACTTCGGCTGCGGCAGTGGCGTGATGCTTCCCTTCCTCGCCCGCCACTCCGAGTCGGTCGTGGGAATCGACGTCGATCTCCTCCCCTTCACGATGATGCGGCGCCGGCTCGCCTTCCCCGATTCCGTCGAGGTCCGCGACGCGGCGGGGTCGCCCCTGGAATCGCTCCCCACGGGGGCCTTCGACCTCGTCACGGCGCTCGACGTGCTGGAGCACGTCGCCGACCTTCCGGCGACGCTCGGGCACCTCGTCCGGATTCTCGCGCCGGGCGGCTGCCTGCTCATCTCCGGTCCCACGGAGAATGTCTTCTACAAGATCGGGCGGCGTGTCGCCGGCCCCGAATACTCGGGTGCCTATCACGAGCGAGGCATCGGCGAGGTCCGGCGACTCCTGGCCGGTCTCGTGCCGGTGGAGACGGTCGCCCGCCTCTACCCGCCGGTCACGCTCTTCGACATCTTCGCCGGCACGAAGCGGGCGGCCTGAGCGGCGTCCATTCGAAAACCGCCCGCACCCCGGGACGGCCGGCGGCGAGCGCCCGCCGCCCCAACTCGCCCAGCCCGCTCCCTTTCCCTCCGCGTCCGAATCGACCTTGCGGAATCGGCGCTTCCCACGTATTTCCCCGCCAGTGTCGGCGTCTGGAAACGGCGGCCGCCGCAAGGAGGGCTTTCGATGATCGGTCGTCGGCTGCTGCGCCGGTATTTCAACCGTCGTTGGTACGTGTCGCGATACGGCAGAAAGTGGCATGTCCGCGGGTTTCCGTGGTGGTACCACCGTCGCCGTGGCTGGAGGAAGGGCTTCAGCCCCCACCCGCTGTTCGATTCGGCCTGGTATCTCGCCGAGTATCCGGACGTCGCCCACGCGAGGATCGATCCACTCTCCCACTACGTCGAGCATGGTTGGCGTGAGGGACGCTCCCCGCACCCGCTCTTCGACACGTGCTGGTATCTGGCGACGAACCCCGACGTCGCGTCCGCCGGAGT
Organism: Planctomycetaceae bacterium UBA4655; assembly: GCA_002405515.1. Classification (GTDB taxonomy): domain Bacteria; phylum Planctomycetota; class Planctomycetia; order Pirellulales; family UBA1268; genus UBA4655. Next base: position 8,550 of record DHLZ01000189.1, on the reverse strand, counting down.
CGAGCCGCTTCAGCACTATCTCGCCCACGGCTGGAAGGAGGGCCGCCCACCGCATCCTGCCTTCGACCCGGCCTGGTATCTCGCCAGTCACCCCGACGTGGCAGCCGCCCGCCGAGAGCCGCTGGCGCACTACCTCGAGCATGGCTGGCAGGAGGGCCGCCAGCCGCATCGGCTCTTCGACCCGGAGCGGTATCGCCGCCAGCTTCCCGACGCCGTCGCGCGGGCCGGCGATCCGCTCACGCACTACCTCACCCACGGCTGGCGTGAGGGCCTCGATCCCACTTCGCGGTTCTCGGTTTCAGCCTACGTCGCGAGCCTCGCCGAACCCCTGCCGGAGAGCGTCAATCCTTTCGTGCACTTCCTCGTCACGGAATACGTTCCCGTGGCCGGGGACGCTGCCGCCGTCGAGCGACTCCTCGAGCGGTTCGGGGGGTGCCATGACACCGTGGTTGCCGGCTCGAGTCCCGTCGAAGCCGACCGCCACCCCGGCGACGTGCGGGCGATCGCGATGTACCTGCCGCAGTTCCACCGCGTGCCGGAGAACGACCGCTGGTGGGGCGAGGGCTTCACCGAATGGACGAACGTCCGCCGCGCAAGGCCCATGTATCCCGGCCACGAGCAGCCGCACGTGCCCCACGACGACGTCGGCTACTACGACCTCGACGATCCCACGGTGCTCGAGCGGCAGGCGGCCCTCGCGGCCCGCTATGGGATCCATGGCTTCTGCTACTACTACTATTGGTTCGACGGCCGCAGGATCCTGGAAAAGCCGATCGAGCGGATGCTGCGAAGTGGAAAGCCCGACTTTCCCTTCTGCTTCTGCTGGGCCAACGAAAACTGGACGCGGACGTGGGACGGCCTCGACCGTGAGATTCTGCTGGAGCAGCGGCATTCGCCCGACAGCGACGAGCGGTTCCTCCACGATCTCCTCCCGGCGCTTCAGGACCCGCGGTACATCAGGATCGAAGGGAAGCCTCTGCTGGCCGTCTACCGGCCGGCGCTTCTCGACGACGCCGCGGCCACAGCCGACCGCTGGCGGAAGGTCGCGAAGCAGGCGGGGCTCGAGGGGCTCCATCTCGCCGCCGTGCAGAGCTTCGACCGTGACGACCCCCGGGGCTTCGGGTTCGACTCGGCGATCCAGTTTCCGCCGCTCTTGATTCCCGCAGCCGATCTCGCGGCCGGAAAGGAATTTCGGGCCGAGCCGGGCTATCGCGGCCAGGTCCGCGACTACCGCGACGCGGTGCGGCATTCGCTCGGGCAGCCCCGGCAGCGTTATCCGCTCTTTCGCGGCGTGATGCCCCGCTGGGACAACACCGCCCGACGGATGGAGCGGGCGACCTCGTGGGTGAACGCGACGCCCGAGCGGTACGGCGACTGGCTGCGGGCCGCGGTCGCGCAGACGCAAGCCGAGCATCCCGATGGCCGGCAGTTCCTCTTCATCAACGCCTGGAACGAGTGGGCCGAGGGGGCCCACCTCGAGCCCGACACGAGGCACGGCTACCGCTATCTCGAGGAGACGCTCGCGGCGGTCAAAACCGCCCAGGGAGGCAAGACGGGCGGCCCGATCGAGATGACCTCGGCCCGCCACCCCGACGTCGTCCGCGGGCGGCACGCACGCCTCGAGGCGATTCTGGGCGGTCCGCTCCCGAAGCGGTCGGGAGCCGTGCTCGCCGGTCATGTCGCGATCGTCTCCCAACTCGCGGCCGCGGGGCATGATGTCTCCATCGAAGAGGGCGTCGTACGCTGCCGTGTCGGCGGCGAGTCGATCCACCTCGAAAGTCCCGAGAGCCTGGCCCGCGCACACGGCGTCGCCTTCGGGAACGGAGGCCAACGGCCCTTCGCCTTCGTGCTCCTCCAGTTCGGCCGGCCGGACGTGACGGCCCGTTGCGTCGAGTCGATCCGCCGGCTCGACCCCTGCGGCCGGGATGTGCACGTCGTGATCGTGGACAACGCCTCGCCCCCGGAGGCAGTCGAGGAGACGAAGCGGCTCTTCGCCGGCATGCCGCGGGTCACCCTGCTTTGCAACTCGGAGAACGCGGGCTTCGCCCGGGGCAACAACGTCGGCTACCGCCATGCCCGCGAGGTGCTCGGCGCCGACTTCATCGCCGTCGTGAACAACGACACGGTCTTCGAGGACGCCGCGTTCATCGGCAAGTGCCTCTCGATCTTCGCCCGGCAGGCCTACTCCGTGCTCGGCCCCGACATCGTCACGCCCGACGGCCGCCATGAGAATCCCTGGAACGACTCCATCTACTCACGGCAGGAGTGGCGGGCCCTCCACTCGCTCTTCGAGCGGCAGCGGGAGACGTGGCGGGCGACGGGCAAGGCGGAGTTCCGCCGGATCGGAAGCCGGTCTTCCGACGCCCGGAACATCGTCGATCCCGTGCTTCAGGGGGCCGCCTACGTCTTCTCGCCGGTGTTCACCCGGGAGAAGGAGCGGCCGTTCGACGAGCGGACGTTCCTCTACGGCGAGGAGTTCCTGCTCGCGGTCGATTGCCTCCTCGCCGGGCACTCGATGCTCTACTCGAGCGAGCTCGCGATCCGGCACGAGGAGGGGGTCTCGACCGCGTCGATGCCGGACGCCCGGAAGATCGTCCGCGGCTACGACGGTGCGATCGACGCGATCCGGCTCGCACTCGGCCGTCTCGACCGTCACGCCACGGCCGCCGGCGGAATCTGCCTGCGGCCGGAATCGCGGGAGATCGCCGCCGCCACGGGCGACGGCCGCCGGCACGTGCTCGTCGATCTGCTCTTCTGCCAGCCGGGATTCCACGGCGGAGGCGAGTACGGCAAGGCCGTCTTTCGCGAGGTGGTCGATTCGGCCGCCCGTTTCGGCGACGTTCAGGTCTGGGCCGCGATCGACCCGACGCTCTTCATCGACGACTGGGTCTGGGAAAGTTGCCGCCGCCATGGCGTGAACCTCGTGGCGGTGAATTCGTTCGACGACATCGTCTCTCTCGTGGACTCCGAACGCTTCGACGCCTTCTTCGCGCCCGCGATCGTGGTCTACACCGGCTACGAATACATGAAGCGGGTCGGCGGCCCGCTGAAGTTCAGGGCCGGACGCACGCGGGTGGTTGGCACGCTCCTCGACGTCCGCGATCTCGAGCTCGCGGAGGACTGGGAGCGGATCGCGACGGCCCGTCGGAAGGCCGGTTGCGTCCGCGAGGCGTCGCTCGCGGCGGCCGCCTGGCAGTCGGAGGCGATGCGTCAGGCCCGCCACGCGGAGTCGCTTCGGGCGATGTACCGCGGCATCTGCGAGAGCCCCGCCCTCGACGAGCTCGTGACCATCTCGGAGTATTCGGCCAAGAGCATTTGCGACCGGCTCGGCACGGAGCGGCCGATCCACGTGCTCTACGCGCCGGAGAAGGCCAGGCCTCGCCCCGAGAGCTTCACGTGGCCCGGACTCGATCTGGCCACCGATCCATTTGCGGTCGTCCTCAACGCGGGCCGCGAGGAGAAGAACGCGGCGTCGGTCGTCGCCGCCTTCGAACGGCTCTTCTCGGACCGCTCGTTCGCCGCCGCGAACCCGCGACTGAAGATCGTGCTCACGGGCATCCAGGGCCTCGATGACGTCGGCGTCGCGAAGCCCGCGCATCGAGGCAGGTTCATCACGATGCCGCACCTCCCCGCGCCGCGGCTCGAATGGCTGCTCGTGCGGGCACGCTTCCTGGCCTACCCGTCGTTCAACGAGGGCTTCGGCTACCCGCCACTCGAGGCGATGACGCACGGCACGCCGAGCCTGATCGGCGACAACACGTCGGTGCCGGAGGTCTGCGGCGACGCTGCCGTGTCATGCGATCCGTTCGATATCGAATCGGTGGTCGCGGGGATCCGCGAGATCCTCGACTCGCCGCCATCGTCGGCGTCTCTTCGGACACAGCTCACCGCGACGGCGGTGAGGCAGCGGGCCGACATGCGGGCCCTCGCCGATCTCGTCTGCGGCAGGGGCTCGTCGGCCGCATCACCCCGCGAGGCCCTCCGAACCGCACTCCGCACGAGGGCCGCATAATGCTCGATCTTTTTGCGGACCAACTCGCCGCGGCCGATCGACGGCTCTCCGAAGACGATTGCCTGCCGCTTTCCGAGGCGATGCGGCGGATTCCGCTCGAGGTATTCGGCGAGCTCTGCCTCTCGGTTCCGGACAGCCTTCAGGCGATCCGCTCCCGGCTGCCGACGATGGCGTCCGACGAGGTGCAGGGGAACTGGACGGGCAACTGCGGGCAGGCCCTCATGAACCAGTCGGTCGCATTCGTGCGGACGATGTTCTCGATGCATGGCGGTCGAGGCGGAAAGGAGACGCACGCCCGCCGGATCCTCGACTTCGGCTGTGGCTGGGGAAGGCTGCTTCGGCTGCTCCTCAAGTACGTGCCCGCCGACAGGCTCCATGGCGTCGATCCCTGGCACCGGTCGATCGACCTCTGCCGCGAGCACGGCATCCCTTGCCGTCTGGCCCTGAGCGACTACGTGCCGCGTTCACTGCCGTTCGAAGGACCTTTCGACCTCGTCTACGCCTTCAGCGTGTTCACGCACCTGAGCGAATCGACGGCCCGCACCGCGCTTTCCACGATCCGCGGTTCGATCGCCGACGATGGCCTGCTCTGCATCACGATCCGCCCGGTCGAATACTGGCACCACCATGGGCCGAACGGGGAAGCCGACTGCATCGCGAGGCACCGGGACCGCGGCTTCGCCTTCCTGCCCCACGCGAACCGGGAGCCGGTCGACGGGGAGGTCACCTACGGCGACACCTCGATGACGATCGAGCATCTCGCCACACTTGCCGAGGGCTGGACGATCGCGGAGGTCGAATGGAACCCGTGCGACCCGCTACAGGTCGTGGTCGCACTCGCCCCCTCGTGAGCGTCGCATGATGGTCTCAATCCATCAGATCTATTTCGACGACTCGCAGCGGCGGGCGCTCGACCCGGCGTTCATTCCCTACGACAACCGGGCAAACCCCGATCCCGACTGGCGGGAGTACCACGTCTTCCGCACGGAGTATCTCGCCGGCCGGGTCCGCGAGGGGGAGGTCACGGGCTACCTGTCGTGGAAGTTCGGGATGAAGACCCGCGTCCGCGGGCGTGCCTTTCTCGACTTCATCGACCGCCATCCGGGACGGGATGTCTGGTTCCTGAATCCCCGCGGCATCGAGCCGCTGAAATTCCGGAACGTCTGGCTCCAGGGGGAGCACCACCACCCCGGCATCCTCCATCTCGCCCGCCGCGTCTTCCGGAAGGTCGGCATCGAATGCGATCCGGAGTCGCTCGAGCAGCCGGCGAGCCAGGTGCTCTACTGCAACTACTGGGCGGGCTCCCGCCGGTTCTGGGACGCCTACATCGCGTTCTGCGAGCCGGTTCGCGACTGCCTGCTGCACGGCCTCGACGAGAACGACCGCCGGCTGCTCCACGCGCGGGCCGACCGCACGATCGACGCCTGCTACATCCCGTTCATCATGGAGCGGCTGTTCAGCACGCTGCTTTCTGTCCGCCGCGATCTCTCGTTCGCCGGCTGGGATGGCGACGGGGCGAGGCGGCCGCGGCGGAACTGGCTCGGCTGGCGGAGGGCGTCGTGAGACGAGAGGGGCGTTGACGCGGCCCCGCAGATGGATGCACGGATCGAGGATCCGCCCGAGCGACACCGCATTGCCGACGGGAGGGCGAACGCTTCGTCGCTACGGCGAGGATACGCCTGATGCTCCTCAACGTCCGCCCCTCCGGCGTTCAGCATCAACGTGCCTGCGTGAATCCGACTGCACGAGGGCCGACCGCAAGTGGAAGCCCGGAGCGTTCGCCTCGGGCGGCACGTCAACGCCGGTAGGTTCGGGGCAAATCCTCCCGTCACTCCCCGAGGCCGAGACGTTCCTGGCGGTAGCCGCCGCTCTGCACCCGCTCGATCCACGGTGAGTTGTCGAGGTACCAGCGGACGGTCCGCTCGATGCCGGTGTCGAACGTCTCCCGCGGGCTCCAGCCGAGTTCGTGGTTGATCTTCGAGAAGTCGATCGCGTAGCGGCGGTCGTGGCCGGGCCGGTCCTTCACGAACGTGACGAGCGACTCGCAAGGGACGTGTGCGAGGCCGGGCCGAACCGCATCGACCGTGCGGCAGATCGTCCGCACGACATCCAGGTTCTTCCGCTCGCAGCCGCCGCCGATGTTGTAGACCTCGCCCAGGCGTCCGCGGGCGAGCACCTCGCGGATCGCCCGACAGTGGTCGGCGACGAAGAGCCAGTCGCGGATTTGGCCGCCGTCGCCGTAGACCGGCAGCGGCTTCCCGGCGAGGCAGTTCAAGATCATGAGCGGGATGAGCTTTTCGGGAAACTGGAACGGTCCGTAGTTGTTGGAGCAGTTGGTCGTGAGCGTCGGCAGGCCATAGGTGTGCCGGTAGGCGCGGACGAAGTGGTCGCTCGAGGCCTTCGACGCCGAGTAGGGGCTGTTGGGGGCGTAGGGAGTCGATTCGGTGAAGGCGCCCTCGGGGCCGAGCGAGCCGTAGACCTCGTCGGTCGAGACGTGGAGGAACCGGAAGCCGTGCCGCTCCTCTTCGGGGAGCGCCGTCCAGTATTGCCTTGCGGCGTCGAGGAGACGGAAGGTGCCGACGACGTTCGTCTCGACGAACGCCGCGGGTCCGTCGATCGACCGGTCGACGTGGCTCTCGGCGGCGAAGTTGACGATCGCGCGGGGCCGGTGCGTCTCGAGGATCGACCGAACGACCGCCGAGTCGCCGATGTCCCCCTGCACGAAGACGTGCCGCGGGTCCGCCGCGATCGAGGCGAGCGAGTCGAGGTTGCCCGCGTAGGTGAGCTTGTCGAGGTTCACGACCGCCGAGGCCTCTTCGGCGATCCACTGCCGGACGAACTCACTTCCGATGAAGCCGGCGCCGCCGGTGACGAGAATCGGTCGCATTCGTTCCATGATGCACGAGGTTGTCGGCTCACGCGACAGGCGGTGCAAGGGGTCGATGCATGATGCCGGCGAAAGCCGCCGTCGGGCCGCCTCCCTTGTAGGCTCGTCCCCGTGCCCCGAAGGCCGCCGAAACCCGGGAAAAACGCCGATTCGCCGTCGCCGACTGTTCTTGCGGCGAGGTTTCAACCCTTGCTACAACCCCCCCCGCAACCTGAATGGGTGAAAGGACTTCCATGCAGCGAACCATCCTCGTCACGGGCTCCTCGGGACTCATCGGCAGCGAGGTGGCCCGCCACTTCGACTCGCTCGGCTGGCGGGTCCACGGCGTCGACAACAACCAGCGGGCCGCCTTTTTCGGTCCCGCCGGCGACACGCGGTGGAACCAGGAGCGGCTCGTCTCGTCGCTGCGGTCGTTCACCCACCACGAACTCGACATCCGCGATCGGAAGGGCGTGCTCGGACTGCTCGCCACGCTCGAGCCATCGGCGATCGTGCACGCCGCCGCGCAGCCGTCGCACGACCGTGCCGCGGCGATCCCCTTCGACGACTTCGACACGAACGCCGTCGGCACCCACAACCTCCTCGAGGCGGCGAGGCGTGCCGTGCCCGCCTCGCCGTTCGTGCACATGAGCACCAACAAGGTCTACGGCGACGCGCCCAACGAGATTCCGCGGGCCGAACTCGCCACCCGCTGGGACTACGCCGATCCCGACTACGCCCACGGCATCCCCGAGACCTTCCGGATCGACGCGAGCAAGCACTCGCTCTTCGGCGCCTCGAAGGTGGCGGCCGACGTCATGGTGCAGGAGTACGGCCGCTCCTTCGGCATGCCCACCTGCTGCCTGCGGGGAGGGTGCCTCACCGGCCCGGCCCACTCGGGCGTGGAACTGCACGGATTCCTGAGCTACCTCGTGCGTTGCAATCTCGAGGCACGCGAGTACCGCGTCTACGGCTACCAGTGCAAGCAGGTCCGCGACAACATCCATGCCCGCGACGTGGCCGACTTCATCGCCCGGTTCATCGACGAGCCAAGGCCGGCGGCCGTCTACAACATCGGCGGCGGCAAGGCGAACAGCTGCTCGATTCTCGAGGCTTTCTCGATGGTCGAGGCCCGCACCGGCCGCCCGATGCGGTGGAGCTACGAGGAGAAGGCCCGCGAGGGGGACCACGTCTGCTACTACAGCGACCTGCGTCGCATGGAGCGGGACTACCCCGGCTGGAAGCCGACGGTCTCGCTCGATGAGACGTTCGACCAGATCGTCGACGCCTGGATGCGGCGCGGGCCGGCAACCGGGGGTCAACCGCTCAAGCGGGCCGCCTGACGCCCGAGTAGTTGCCGCAGCGGGATGCGATTGCCCCGTCGCCGAGTCGCTGCGGCCGGTGCCGCCGTCCGTCATCCCAGAGGGGCTGATGGCGTTTTACTACCGGGAGCATCGAGTAGTTGACATTATTCTGCGGGCAACTCGGGCCGCCGACTTTCACGGAAGCCCGAGGCGCGAGTTTCCCTGCAGGCGAACAGTTGCCCAGTACGGAAGCCCGAGGCGCAAGTTTCCCTGCAGGCGAACAGTTGCCCAGTACGGAAGCCCGAGGCGCAAGCCGAGAGGGGAGTTGGCGATGTGCAGAAAGGCGGCGTCGAGTCATTTGGGCGTAA
>DHLZ01000040.1:39131-46253 GCA_002405515.1 Planctomycetaceae bacterium UBA4655 | reverse complement strand
TATCCCGGGCCTTGAGTCTGGAAAATAACGGAAGCCCGAGGCGCAAGTTTCCCTGCAGGGCGTGTCTGGTAAATAACGGAAGCCCGAGGCGCAAGCCGAGAGGGGAGTTGAGGAAAGCCCCGCGAGTTGATGCAACGTCCAACGCCCTCTCGGCTTGCGCCCCGGGCTTCCGTACATTGTGCACTCACGCCTTCAGGGAAACTTGCGCCTCGGGCTTCCGTATCGCGTGGACCGTATCGCGTGGACCGTATCGCGTGGGCCGTATCGCGGCTTCCGCCCTACTGGTTGACGTGCACGACCGTCGCGGGCGGGAAGCCGTTGAAGTGGGTGGAGCTCGCGGCGGAGTAGGCGCCGATGTTCTCGCTGTAGAGGTAGTCGCCGATCTCCAGTTCGGGAAGCTGCTCGGCGAGGCTGATCGTGTCGAGGGCGTCGCAGGTGGGTCCGAAGACGGCGCAGATCTGCGGCGTTCCCTTCTTGAAGGCCTTCAGGTGGTAGGTGCAGTGGTCGAAGATGATGCCGGAGTAGGTGTGGTAGACGCCGTCATCGACGTAGTAGCAGAGCTTCTCGCCGCGGACCGCCTTCCCGATGATCTTGCAGACGGCCGTGCCGGCGGAGGCCACGAGGAAACGCCCGGGCTCGGCGAGGATCTCCACCTCCTTCGGAAAGAGCCGGTTGAGCTCGTGGTTGATCTTCTTCGCCAGCGCCCCGAACTTCGGCACGCTCGCGTCATAGGCCGCGGGAAATCCGCCGCCGATGTCGAGCAGCTTGAGCGTGTAGCCGCGGGCCTTCGCCTCGGCGAAGACGTTCGCGCAGAGGTGGAGGGCCTGGATGTAGTTCTCGTGGTTCGTGCACTGGCTGCCGACGTGGAAGGAGAGTCCTTCGACGACCAGATCATGCTTGTGCGCGTGCTCGATGAGGTCCACCGCCTCGCCCGGTAGCGCGCCGAACTTGCTCGAAAGCTCCACCATCGAGCCGGTGTTGGGAACCCGCAGCCTCAGCGCAAGCCCCGCGTGGGGGGCATGCTTCGCGATCTTCTTCACCTCCTCGTGGTTGTCGTAGGTGACCAGCGGCTTGTACTGGTCGAGCTCGCGAAGGGTCTCGATCGGCTTGATCGGGTTGGCGTAGATGATCTTGTCCCAGATGAAGCCCTGCCGCTCCTTCGCAGGGAGGTGCTCGATGAACTGGTGGACCGTGCGGAATTCCTGCACGCTCGCCACGTCGAAGCTGCCGCCGAGCTTGTAGAAGGTCTCCACGATGTTCGGGTCGCTGTTGACCTTCACCGCGTAGTAGACCTGCACGCGGGGAAAGTGCTTCCGGAAGAGGGCGTAGTTCTTCCGCAGCTCGGCGTGGTCCACCACGAAGAGCGGCGTGCCATGCTTCTTGACGAGTGAGAGGAGGGTTTTCTGGTTCATGGGTTCTGAAAAGGTGCCAGCCACCATTTCCGGCGGCCGGAAAAGGTGGCTGGCACCTTTTTCGTTCAGTCGCCGTCGGTGAGGAGGAAGTTCTTGAACTGCCAGGGGTCGTCGCGGTCGATCTTCGGGTCGTTGTAGCCGGCGAAGGCGTTCTTGTAGTGCGCAAGCGGCGTCCAGTCGCTCGAGACCGAGAGGAACTTCCCGAGATACGGCTTCGCGATGCCGAGGACGTATTCGTGCGGCAGGTCGTCCGGCACGACGACGCCCTTCTCGGGGTTTTCGATCATCCACATCGTGGCGGCCACGACGGAGATCGCCACCTGCATCGTGGTCGCGTTCTGGTGGGGGACGAGCCGGCGAGACTCCTCGATCGAGAGGTCCGACCCGCACCACCAGCTCGTGTAGGGATGGCCCATGAGGAGGGCGCCCAGGATGTCGGAGCCGCTCGTGATCTCGTCGGTCATGATCCGGATCCGCGGCTGCAGCTCGTAGTCGTAGCCGCGGAGCTCGTGGAGGCTTGCGATCGCGGAGTCGCAGGGACAGTAGGCGTAGTGGACGGTCGGCCGGTAGACGACCTTCTCCCCCTCGCGGACGGTGAGCTTCTCCGTGATCGTGAAGGCCTCGCCGTGCCGCACGACCATGCCGATGATCGAGTAGTGGGGAACCCAGCTCACGACCTGGGTGTTCATGCCCATGCGGGCGAGGCAGATCTGGCTCTTCGGCCCGTAGGCGTGGTGGAAGGCGAAGGGGGGCAGTTCCTTCTCGTGCGTGCCCCAGCCGAGCTCGGCGGTCGTGGTGCCCTCCTCGCGGAAGCCCTCGACGCTCCAGGTGTTCACGAACTCATCGACCTCCTTGGGCCGGTTCGTGATCTGCGTATCCCGTTCGCTGCAGTGGATCACCTTCACGCCCAGCTCGTGGGCCAGGTGGTTGAAGGCCTGCGACTTCGCGTGCGAGGCGATCCGCTCGGCGGCGGCGCCCGTGAACTTCCGCTCGGCGAGGCTCCGCTCGGCGATGTCGAGCAGTGCGTGCTTCGTGAAGTGGCTGATGAGACCGGGGTTGGCGCCGTGCTCGAGCACGGCCGTCGGCCCGCGGTGGCCCCAGCTTTCGACGAGCCGGCGGACGTTCATGTGCCGCCAGTAGAGCGTCAGCTCCGTCGGGTGGGCCCCCTTCGAGTGCTCGTAGGGGTCCCAGAGCTCGACCGACGTGTTGAGGTACCGCACGCCGTGGTCGTGGCACCAGGTGAGGATCTCGAGGCAGTCGATGTTCCAGGCCAGGTCGATCAGGATGTCGCCGGCCGAGACGTGCTGCGAGAGGACGGCCGCGAGGTTGCCGGGCTCGATCTTCCCCTCGACGAAGTTCACGCCGCGGGCGACCCAGGGAGCGATCGCCGCGTGGTCGGGCTGGAAGTCGAGGATCGTGATCTTCCTGGGGTCGATCCTGACGTGGTCGAGGAGGACCGGGAGCGTGCAGCGGGCGACCGCCCCGAAACCGACGAAGAGAACGCGGCTGTGAAACTCGAGCATTTCTGCATTCAGGTCCTTGGCGGGAAGAGACGATTCCGTAACGGGACGGGATTATACGCATTCCGCGGCCCGGCGGTTCGACGCTGCCGAAGGCTCCCGGGGCGAGAGGAGAAAAAATCGGGGCGGAGTGATTCGAACACTCGACCTCCTGGTCCCAAACCAGGCGCGCTACCAACTGCGCTACGCCCCGAGCGACCACGAAGTATATCCGCCTGCGGCAGACTTACGCGATGCGGGTCAACGGTGATTTTCACGGAGCCCGGCGTTGCACGACTGCGCGTTTCCCCGGAAGCCCGAGGCGCGAGCCGAGAGGGGAGTTGGGGTCGGAGAATCTCACGAGCGTTTTTCCTGAATGATTCGTTGCGGGAAGTCGTTCGTCAACGCCGCGTCGCATCGTGGGCAACGTCGCCCCCCCTCTCGGCTTGCGCCTCGGGCTTCCGCAAAATTGAGACACAACGCCTGCAGGGAAACCTAAGCCTCGGGCTTCCGGGAACGCTTCAGGGATTTTTCACACCCCGCGCGCTACTCCGTGATGTGATCCAAGAGCCGCTGAAACTCTTCCGTGCTGTCGAAGGGGATCACGATGCGGCCGGCGCCGCGGCCGTTGGCGTGCACGACCACCTTCACGCCCAGGGCGCGGCGGAGGTCGTTCTCCACCGCGGTGATCTGGGCGGGGCGGCGGGTCTGCGGCCGGCCCGGCTTGCGTTTCACGGTGGCCGTCGGGGTGCCTGTCGGCGAGCCGCCACCCTGCGTCGATCCCGTCTCGGCGAGGTCGCCGTCGCCCAGGTCGTCGCCGCGGAGGATCTCCTGCACCTCCGACTCGATCGCGCGGACGGAGAGCCCCTCGGCCACGACCCGCTCGGCGAGCCGCACCTGCGCCTCCTCGTCGCCGAGCGGCAGAAGCGCCCGGGCATGGCCCATCGAGACGCCGCCGGTTCGCAGCATCTTCTGCACCGCGTCGGGCAGGTCGAGCAGCCGGATCAGGTTGGCGACGGTGGAGCGGTCGATCGAGAGCCGCTTCGCGAGTTCCTCCTGCGTGCACTGCCAGGTGGAGATGTACTGCTTGAAGCTCGCCGCCTTCTCGAGCGCGTCGAGGTCTCGCCGCTGGAGGTTCTCGACGATCGCGATCTCGGCCATCTGCCGGTCGTCCACCTCGAGCACCCGCACGAGCACCCGCTCCCAGCCGAGCCGCTTCGCCGCCGCGAGCCGCCGCTGGCCGGCGATGAGCTGGTAGCGGTCGCCCGTCGGCCGCACGACGATCGGCTGCACGAGGCCGTGCTCCCGCAGGCTGTCGGCGAGCTCCGCGATGTCGGCGTCGGCGACGACGCTCCGCGGCTGCCAGGGATTGGGGTCGATGAGGCGAACGGCGACCTCGCTCGATGGCAGGACGCTCGCCGCCTGCTCGATCTCCTCGGGAGTGTGGAGGAAGAGCCTCGCGGCGCCGGTCGGGGCCGCCGCCGAGGCGACGGCCGTGTTGCCCGCGGTGGCGGGGGCCGGTCCGGTCTTGCCGAGCAGGGCCTCGAGCCCGCGTCCGAGCCGTCGCTGATTCGTCTGGTTACTCACAGTCTCGTACCTCCATGCAGAGTTCCGTGTAGGCCCGCGCTCCCCGAGACCGCGGCGCATAGTCGAGCACGCTCATGGCGTGGCTGGGGGCCTCCGCCACGCAGACGTCCCGCGGGATCACCGTCTCGAAGACGATCTCCCCGAAGAAGTCGCGGACCTCGGCCTCCACCTCCGCCGTCAGTTCGAGCGAGGCGTCGTGCATCGTCAGCAGAATCCCGCCGAACGTCAGCCTGTCGGGCCGCTCCGCCATGACGTCGCGGATCACCTCGATCATCTGCGTGAGCCCTTCGAGGGCGAAGTATTCGCACTGGATCGGCATCAGCACCTCCGTGCTGCCGGCGAGCGCCGTCCGCGTGAGGTCGCCGACCGACGGCGGGCAATCGATGAGGCAGCAGTCCCAGGCGTTGAGGCCGTGGGCGAGATGGTGCTCGAGCACCGCCGAGCCGCTCCGGGCGAGCGCGGCGATCCGCTCGACGTCGCGAACGCTCCGGCTGCCGGGCAGGATCGAGAGGTTCGCCACGCTCGTCGCGACGACCGACTCCGAGAGGGGCCGCTCCGAGACCAGCGGGTGCGTGGCCGCGGGGGCGACGCCGAAGCCGGTGGTGGCGTTGCACTGCGGATCGAGATCGACCAGGAGCGTGCGCAGTCCCCCCTTCGCCATGCCGGCAGCGAGGTTGGAGGCGGTGGTCGTCTTGCCGACCCCGCCCTTTTGATTGGCGACGCACACGATCCGGCCCACGTGAGGCTCCAGAAACCGACACGGGGCCGCGACACGCCGCCCCTCATGCCGTCTATCGGACGCAGAGGGAGCCGATGGTGGTCGCGTGCTCCACTGGCGGCCGAGTTCCACGTGGAATCCCCATCTTGCCCCGGCTGCCGGGATGCCCCGGTTCCATGTGAAACCTGGCATGAGAGGTTGGGGAGGGGGTTTGATGACGTGGAGTTGGACCACGGGGCAACGTCAACGCCCCTCTCGGCTTGCGCCTCGGGCTTCCGTAAAGCGATACGTCTGGTGCCCCCCCGCCCGGAAGCCCGAGGCGCAAGTTTCCCTGCAGGCGATCGCTGGAAATTCACGGAAGCCCGAGGCGCAAGCCGAGAGGGGAGCACGCTGTCCGTTCCGTTGGACGCCACGTCGTCGAACGGCCGTCAATCGAGCGACCCAGCCTCACTCCAGCGACCCAGCCTCACTCCAGCGAATTGAACACCAGGCCGCTGGCGAGCTTCGGGTAGAAGTAGGTGCTCTTCGCGGGCATCCGTTCGCCCGTCTCGCTCACCTTCCGGATGTCCTCCACGCTCGCCGGCATGACGAGGGCCGCGAGCGGATACTTCCCGGTGCCGAGGCCCTCCACCACCTCCCTGACGAGGTGCACGTAGCCTGGCGTCGGGATCTCCTTCGCACCGAGCAGGTCGCCGATCACGAGCCGGTGGAGGATGGAGACGCCGAGGCTCCTCCAGGCATCGCCATGGTCGGCGGCCACCTTGTCCATCCGGCTGCGGCCGGCCGGCGTGATCGTGGCAAGCGTCCACTGCCGGTCGCCCGCCGTGTAGAAGCCGAGCACGCTCTGCTCGCTCTCCAGTTCGATCTGCTCCCAGACCTGGTGGGCCGCGTCGGGGCCGTTGCCCGCCGGCCGGAGGCTGAAGCAGTCGCCGAGCTTCGCCGCGAGCTCCGCGGCCGTGCCCACGGCCGGCTTCTCGAAGAGCCGGTGGGTCGGGAGCACGACGAGCCCGGGGTCGCTCATCCCCACGAGCATCATGAGCACGAAATTGGCCGGGTGGTCGGAGGGAAGGTCCGCTCCGCCATGCGATGCGGCCCATGCGGCCGCCACCTCGTCGCGGTAGTTGCAGGCGGTCTCGTAGCGGTGGTGGCCATCGGCGATGAAGACCGGCTTCGGCCCCATGATCCCGGCCACCTTTGCGGCGAGCGCCTCGTCGCTCACCGGCCAGAGCCGGCTCTTCACGCCGAGGTGGTCCACGGCCTCGACCGGCGGCTGCCCGTCGACGGCTCGATCAAGCACCGCCTGAACCTCGCCCGCCGGATCGGGGTAGAGCCCGAAGACCTGGCTCAGGTTCGCCCGGCAGGCCCGCGTCAGCAGCAGCCTGTCCTGCTTCGGCCCGCTCATCGTCTCCTCGTGCGGATGGATGTTGCCCGTGCCGAACCGCTCGAGCCTGACGCCTGCCATCACGCCGCGCCGCACGTGCGTCTTTCCCTCCACCTCGAACTCCTGGTGGTAGACGTAGAGCGCCGCGGCCGGCTCCTGCATGATCACCCCCTCGTCCCGCCACTGCTTCAGGAACTTGGCGGCGCGGGTGTACTTGTTCGACGTCTCGCTGTCGCCCGGCTCCTCGCGGTTGAGCTCGAGGCGGATCACGTTCGCCGGGTGCCGCTCGTAGAGCTTCGTCTGGAGCGCCGCGTCGATCACGTCGTACGGGGGCGCGATCACCTGCGACAGGGCGCCGACGTGCTTGGGGTCGTAGCGGAGGCCGCGGAGCGGGGCGACATTGGGCATGGGGATCTCGAGACTCCTGGGGTGTTGGGGAGTCGAGATCGTATCAAAAAAGAACCGCTGCCAGGCGAAGGGGAAGCCCGCTCAGCAGACGCCCCGCCTCAACCGGATGCCGCCTCA
>DHLZ01000040.1:0-38893 GCA_002405515.1 Planctomycetaceae bacterium UBA4655 | reverse complement strand
CAACCGGATGCCGCCTCAACCGGAAGCCCGAGGCGCAAGCCGAGAGGGGAGTTGAGGAAAGCCCCGTGAGTGATCGCCACGTCAACATCCCTCTCGGCTTGCGCCTCGGGCTTCCGGGAACCAATGGAACCAGCATGCAGGGGAACTTGCGCCTCGGGCTTCCGGGAACCAATGGAACCAGCATGCAGGGAAACTTGCGCCTCGGGCTTCCGGGCAGCAAATGAGCGAACACGCAGCGCAACTTGCGCCCGAGCGATCAGTACCGCCCCGAGCGAAGCGATCAGTAACTCTAGGAAGCGATCAATACCTCTAGGAAGCGATCAGTACCGATAGTATTCCGGCTTGAACGGGCCTTCCACGGGCACGTGGAGATACTCGGCCTGCTCCTTCGTGAGCTTCGTGAGCTTCACGCCGAGCTTGTCGAGGTGGAGCCGGGCGACCTCCTCGTCGAGCTTCTTGGGAAGCAGGTGGACGCCCACATCGTACTTCTCGCTCTCCTGCCAGAGGGCGAGCTGCGCGAGCACCTGGTTGGTGAAGCTCGTGCTCATCACGAACGACGGGTGGCCGGTCGCGCAGCCGAGGTTCACGAGCCGGCCCTCGGCCAGCACGATCACCGAGTTGCCGCTCGGGAGCGTGTAGCGGTCCACCTGCGGCTTGATCTCGACCTTCTTGACGCCCTTCGTGTTCTCGAGCCAGGCGACGTCGATCTCCAGATCGAAGTGCCCGATGTTGCAGATGATGGCGTCGTTGGGCATCTGCTTGATGTGCTCGCCGCGGATGACGTCGCGGCAGCCGGTGGCCGTCACGAAGATCTGGCCGCGGGCGGCGGCCTCCTCCATCGTGGTGACTTCATAGCCTTCCATCACCGCCTGCAGGGCGTTGATCGGGTCGATCTCGGTCACGATCACGCGGGCCCCGAGGGCCTTCATCGCGTGGGCGCAGCCCTTGCCCACGTCGCCGTAGCCCGCCACGACCACGATCTTGCCGGCCACCATCACGTCGGTGGCCCGCTTGATGCCGTCGGCGAGGCTCTCTCGGCAGCCATACAAATTGTCGAACTTGCTCTTCGTGCAGGAGTCGTTGACGTTGATCGCCGGGAGCTTCAGCTCGCCGTTCTCATGCATCTGGTAGAGCCGGTGGACGCCCGTGGTCGTCTCCTCCGAGAGCCCGCGGATGCCGCCGAGCAGCTCGGGAAACTTCTGGTGCACCATCGCCGTCAGGTCGCCGCCGTCGTCGAGGATCATGTTGAGCGGCTCGCCGTCGGGGAAGAAGAGCGTCTGCTCGATGCACCAGTCGAACTCCTCATTGTTCATCCCCTTCCAGGCGTAGACCGGGATGCCGGCCTTCGCGATGGCCGCGGCGGCGTGGTCCTGCGTGGAGAAGATATTGCAGCTGCTCCAGGTGACCTCGGCCCCGAGTTCCTTGAGCGTCTCGATGAGAACGGCGGTCTGGATCGTCATGTGGAGGCAGCCGGCGATCCGGGCGCCCGCCAGCGGCTTCGACTTGCCGTACTTCTGCCGCAGCGCCATGAGGCCCGGCATCTCGTTTTCCGCCAGCATGATCTCCTTGCGGCCCCATTCGGCGAGCGAGAGATCGGCGACCTTGTAGGGCAGGCGAGTTTCGACGTGAGACACGGGGGACCTCCTTGAACGGGATACCGGGAACGAAGGACGGGAAATTCGGACAGAATTTTGGAAGGCAGAGCTGCGAGCGGCTGGAAGTCGGCTTTCCTCTCGGCTTGCGCCTCGGGCTTCCGTGTGGGAGGCTTCCGTTCGCACGGCGAAGGGTTCCGACACGCGTAGTGTAGCCGCCCGCCCCGGTCCGCACAGGCCCCCGGGACGCTGCAAAAGCGCAGGTCAGCCAACCGCGAGGGCCCGCAGGGCGGCCGCGATGAATGCCCCGACTTTCGCGGGGTCCTTGAGCCCCGGCCGCCGCTCCACGCCACTGGCCGTGTCAACGGCCTCGATCGAGAAAGGGCCTCGCGACTCACGGAGGGCACGTTCGAGATTCTCCGGCGTCAGGCCGCCGGCAAGCGCCGTCGCGACGCCGAGCGGCTCCTGCCGGGCAAGCGTCCTCCAGTCCACCGCATCTCCGCTGCCGCCGAGCCGGCCGGCCGGCGTTCCACGCGCGACCGCGGCATCGACGAGCATCATCGCGGGAGCCGCGCCCGAGCCGATCGCGCGGTCGAGCCACGCTCGTGCCGCGGAGAGGCCGCCGGCCTCGAGCCGCGCCGCCCGGATCACCCGCAGCGGCGAGAGTTCCCCGCACCGCTGCGGCGGGTCGGCCGCGAACGGCTCCTCCGATGAGAGCGGGCCATGGAGCTGGATGGCATCGAGCCCGACCGCGGCCGCCGTCTCCCGCATCATGGCCGGCTCGAACCCGGCGAAGACCCCGACGCATCCGATGTCGTCGGGCGTGGCGTCGCGGATCGCACGGGCCGCATCGATTCCGACGGCCCTCGGCGAGCCGGGCACGAAGTTGATCCCGATGGCGATCGTGCCGGGAGCGGCCGCGTGCCGCCGCGCGGCCTCGACGACGAAGCAGGCGTCGGCGGGCGTGGTGATCCCGCAGATCTTCACGCGAAACACCGGCGGCTTTTTTCTTTCGTCGTTCACGGTCGGACCGCCTCCATCGTCAGACTCGTCGCCACCGTTTCCGCCAAGGGACTCTTGCCCGTGCGGAAAAGTCTACGGGGCGGTCGTGGGCTGGAGGAAGCCGCGGTCAAAGGCCGAAACGATGTTTCGGGTCGGTTCCGTTGCCGGCCCGACGCGATTCCTTCGGACATACCTTCATGCCTTCACCTGCGCGACCGCGTTCCACCCGCCCTTTCCTCGCCTCGCCTCGGACGGCCTTCTACTTCCCGTCGCGGGTGATCGATGCGGCACGGGTCAACCTCGAGCGGGCGATCCGTCGCAGCGAGGGGATCGGCATGGTGGTCGGCGGTCCGGGCACGGGCAAGTCGCTCCTGCTTGCCGTCATCGCGGAGCAGGTCCGCGACGACTTCGAAGTCGCGCTGCTCACGGGCGCCAGGATCTGCACCCGGCGGGCCCTCTGGCAGTCGATCCTCGCGGAGCTCGGCGAGCCCTACCGCGGCATCGACGAGGCCGACCTCAGGATCGGCGTGCTCGAGCGGATCCGCGGGCTCTCCGCCACCGGCTCGGGCCTCGTGATCCTCGTGGACGAGGCGCACACGCTGCCGATCCGCCTCCTCGAAGAGCTGCGGCTCCTCTCGAACGTGCCCACGCCCCTGCCGGCGGTGCATGTCGTGCTCGCCGGCACGACCGACCTCGAGGAGCGGCTCGCCTCGCCGAGGATGGAGCCGCTCGCCCAGCGGATCGCGGTACGCGGCTACCTCGAGCCGCTCGACCACGCCGAGACGGTCGCCTACCTGCGTTCGCAGTGCGCCGCGGCGTCGATGAACTGGGATGCCACGTTCGAACCCGGCTGCGACGACGCCGTCTTCACGATCACCGATGGCGTGCCGAGGCTCGTCAACCAGGTGTGCGACCACGCCCTCGTGCGGGCGCAGGAGCAGGGCCGAAACAGGATTGCGACCCGCGACATCGAGGAGGCCTGGCGGCAGATTCAGCAGCTGCCAAGCCCATCGCCGGCGGCGTTCGCGGCGACCACGCCCGGCTCCGAAGAGCCCGTTGCCACTGAGGTGGAACGCGTCGAACCTTCCGCCAGCTTCGACGGCGATGGAGGAACCGCGATCGAGTTCGGCTCGCTCGATGACGAACTGCTCCTGCGGCACGATGTTCCGGAGAGCGGTTCTGGCGGTGACGGTCGCGGCCCCGTGCCGGCGACGTTCGCCGCAGCGGCGTTCGTGGAGGACCGTCGGGCAGCCGACACCAGCGGGCCGTCGTCGGACACGGCCGCCTTCGAGACGGCCGCGGGCGACCCGTGGAGCGGGCCGGAGGTCGAACTCGTCTTCGACCCCGCCGACGATCCGTTCGAGGCGTATTTCGACTCGCAGGAGCCGGTCGCCGAACGGTTCCTCGTTCGCGGCCCAGACGACTTCCGGGACCGGCTCCACGTGGCCAGCCGCGAGGGGACCGACCTCGCCGGACGAATCGAGGCGTGGGAGCGGGCGGAGGCGGCCTCCCCGGCCGCGGGACGATCGTCGCGGGCGATGGATCGTGGGGCCGAGCCGCTGCGGGCGGCAGCCTCTCCAACGGCGGCCTCTCCGACGGCAGCCTCTCCGACGGCGGCCTCTCCAACGGCCTCGATCGACGACTCCGACATGGTCGTCATCGAGGACGACGAGCACGTCGCAACCGACGACGTGAATCGCTCGATCTTCGCGGTGCGTCCTGGCGACTACCGAAGTCTCTTCGCCCGGCTGCGGCGGGGCGACGGCGGCGCCGCCGGCCGGTAGACTTCCGGCGTGAGCGACCTCCATTCCCGCGACGACTGGCCTGCCGGACGCGTGCTCGTTCAGGCCGCGACCTACAACGAGCGAGACAACATCGCCCCGCTCATCGAGTCGGTGCTCGCCGTTTCGCCCGATATTCAGTTCCTCGTGATCGACGACGACTCGCCCGATGGCACGGGCCGGTTCGCCCTCGAGCTTGCGGACCGCGAGCCGCGGCTCCATGTGCTCGTCCGTCGCGGACGCCGCGGGCTCGGCGGCGCCATCCTCGAGGGATTCCGGATCGCGAAGCGGCGGGGCTTCGAGGTGAGCGTCAACATGGACGCCGACTTCAGCCACGATCCCGCCGACATCCCGCGACTGCTCGCGGCGATGCACCCGGCGGGCGGCCGCCCCGTGGATGTCGTGATCGGTTCGCGGCGGGTTCCCGGCGGCCGCACGGTCGGCTGGCCGCTCTCGCGGCACGTCGCCAGCCGCCTCGTCGGGTACTTCACACGGTGGGTGCTCCGCGTGCCGGTGCGGGATCCGTCGGGCGGGTTCCGCGCGATTCGACTCGACGTGCTCGGCCGGATCGACGACCGCCCCTTCGCCGAGGGCTACGCCTTCCAGGAGGACTTTCTCCTGCGGGTGCACCGAGCGGGCGGACGGATCTTCGAGATTCCGATCACGTTCTCCGACCGGACGCGGGGCAGCAGCAAGGCCGACTTCGCCGAAACGCGCCGCTCGATCGGTGAACTCATGCGGATCGCCAGACGCACGTGGTGGGGCCGGTGAGAGGCTGCGAGTTCGGGCGGAGCGACGGGAAAGACGCGTCGGCACGTCGATTCTCGTCTCAGCTTTGCGGCTGAGGGGATCGCCGGAACTGCTCAGGGGATCGCCGGAACTGCATTGAGCGTCGGTGAAATCGGCGGCGCCAACTCGAGCCGTCCGCCGGGCGGAGGTGGCGGCGGGGAAGCCGACTTCGCTGAATCGGGCTTCTCTCCGAGCGCGACGGCGAGGCTCTCCTTCGCATCCTTCATGTCGGGGGCGATCTCGAGCGCCCGGCGAAACTGCTTGATCGCCGCCTCGTTGAGCCCCTGCTTGTAGAGTGCAACGCCGTAGTTGTTGAGGATCGCCGGGTTGTTCGGCTCCTTCTGGAGCAGTTCCTTGTACTGGTCGCCGGCCTCACCGAAGCGGCCCACGGAGGCCAGGGAGTTGGCGAGGTTCATCCTGATCATCAGCACCTGCGGCGTGACGCGGACAGCCTCGGCGAACTGCTCGATCGCCGCCGTCATCTCCCGCTCAGCCGCCGCCGTGTTCCCCTGCTGGGCGAACCGCTGCGCCCTCGCCGAAAGCGTCGTGCCGAGGTTGTTGTGCGTCTCGCCGAGGTCGGGCCGCAGCCGCGTCGAGTTCTGGAAGTGGAAGTGGGCCGACTCGATGTCTCCGCGGGCGAACTTCTTGGCCCCGAGCCGGTTGTGGGCCTGCCAACAGCCGCACTGCGGGTAGGTGCAGGGGCTGGGATGGCCGGCGATGGTGTGCGGCCAGAGCGACTCCTCGTTGGCCCAGGCATGGGCGTAGCGGAACGACGAATAGCCGAGCACGGCGAGCACGACCGCTCCCGCGACCAGGGCGAAGGGCTGCTCGTTCGGCTTGGTCTTCGCATACCACGCGGCGACGCCGGCGGCGGCGGCGCCCAGCAGACCGACCATCGGCAGGTAGAGGAAGTGATCCGCCACCCAGGTGATCCGCATGTACGAGATCGTGATGATGCCGATGATCGGCAGGAGCATGAGCACGAAGAACGTGAGCACGAACAGCATGTGCCGCTGCCACGTCGGCCGCCCCGCGGTGCCGCGGTTGTTCCAGAGCCACCATCCGGCGGCGATGATGATGGGCCAGGGCAGAAACTGCCACGCCTTGGGCGGATCGACGTCCCACCGCGGATAGATGGTGAGCAGGTTGAACGGCCAGACCGTCTTCCAGAGGTAGAAAAGCGTCGCCATGCCGGCCGTGGCGACCCTGGAGGCGATTCCACCCACCGGGATCCCCTCCTGCCCGATCGCACGCGACCACTGGAAATAGCAGGTGGCGATGCCGAGCACGGCCGAGATCCAAAAGAAGGGCAACGCGTAGAGCACGTACCGTTCGAGCGTCCTCGTGGAGGCCGCGTCGCCCTGCGGCGACGATTCCTTCGCCAGCATGACTGCCAGCGCGATCGACGACAGCGGGCCGAGCACGGCGACGGCGGTGCAGCCCAGGTAGAGCGGCCAACTGCTCCAGCCCCCCCGCATCGCCACGAGCCAAAACATCTCGGGCACGACGGCAAGGGCGAGGCTCGCGCCCACGAACAGCAGGGCTGTGATGCCGCGGCGATCGGCCGGGAAGCCGTGCTTCCACCATCCGTACATCAGGATGACGAACGGAAACATCACCATCGCGGTCTTCGCGAACATCGCGAACAGAAACAACAGCACCGCCCGGAGGTAGTGCTTCCTTCTCTGCGACGACTCGGTGGCGTCGTCGAACTGCACGAAGGATGCGCACGCCAGGAGAAACAGCGGCTGCGACAGCGTGTTCTTCACCTCCGACACCCAGCCCACCGTCTCGACACAGACCGGATGGATGAGAAACAGCATGCCACCGAGCCAGGCGCCCGGCAGCTTCATGACGTGCAGGAGACGCCAAAAGCATGCCGCCCCGAGGATGTGGCAGAGAATCGTGAAGACGTGGTAGCCCGTCGGCCAGGCGACCTTGGCGACCAGGCCGTTGGGCTGCGTGACCAACACGTGGAAGAACGGCCACTGGGCCCAGAGGGCCGAGTAGGAGAGGGGGAAGTAATCCGCCCCGTCGGGGCTGATCCAGAGCTTGGCAAGCGTGGCGAGCGAATTCTCCGGCACCCGCGGGTCGGGGGAGACGCGGTGCTGAACGGTGAGGTTGTTGGTGAGCAGCTGGTCGTCGTCCCACAACCAGTCGCCATGGTACGTGGGCGAATAGATCCAAAGCCCCGCAAGAATCATCAGCGAGGCCTTGAAGAGAAACTCCCTCCACCATGCGACGCGATCGCCGGTATCGGCCTGGCCTGCCGGGGTCGGTGTCACGGCCACCGGCCGATCCTCAACGCGTTCCCGCCGCGGCTTGAGCGTGTTTTTTCTCGTTCCCATGGTTGACAGAGTGTACGAGAGGATCGCGGGCGGCGAAACACGGCTCGCTCCACGGTCGGCTAGCGGGCGGCGTTTCGGCGGGCCAGGAGTTCGGCAAGGTCGTCCGCGTAGGGGCGTTCCATTGCCAGGTCCCTCACGCGGCCTTCCGGGTCGGCCAGCCGGGGGTCGATCTCGACCGCCTTGTCGAGGGCCTCGAAGGCCTCCGCGTCCCGGCCACGGCCATGGAGCACGAGGGCCAGCGTGGCCCAGGCATCGCCCCGCGTGCCGTTCGTGAGCTGGATGGCCCGGCGGGCCGCCTGCTCGGCCTCGGGCAGCCTGCCGCCGTGACGCAGGGCCTCGGCCAGGCCGGAGGCGGCGGTGAAGGCCGCGGGGTTTTTCCGGAAGGTGTCGCTCCAGAGGGCGAGCGGGTTCGCCCAGACCTTCTGTCGTTCCGTGCAGCCGATGCCCAGGAGCACCACGCCCACGACGCCGGCGATGAGCAGCCGTTCCCGGATCGCCGGCCGGCGGGCGAGCCACGAACCGTCGAGCAGCAGGCCGACGGCCAGCGCCACGCCGGCCACGGGCAGGTAGAGGTAGCGATCGGCGGCGGCCTTGTAGATCGGCAGGACGTTCAAGACCGGCAGGAGCGGCACGACGACGACCGCGGCCGCGATGGCCATGCGGCGGTCTTTCCGGACGGCGAAGACGCCCGCCGCGACCACTCCCGCGACGACGGCGAGGGCCACGGGCAGCGGCAGGTGGCCCACGGAGTGGAGCCCGTATTCGGCGCAGAGGTTCACGGGCAGCAGCACGAGCTGTGCGTAGAGCGCGAGGATCCGCGGCTCGATGAGCATCGCGGCCGCGAGCGAGCCCCCCGGATACTGCGGCCGCGCGTCGAAGATCTTCGATGGCGACGGCTCGAGCAGGAATCGCGCCGCGAGGAACGACACGACGACGAGCTTCGCACCGCCGATCGCCACCGGCCAGAACCATCCCCGTTCGCCCCGCCGGAAGAGCAGCCAGTAGACCGTGATGGCGGCCGGCGCCGCGATCCCCGACTCCTTGCTTCCGATCGCAAGCAGCGAGCAGGCCACGCACCCGGCCGCCCGCCAGCCGTCGTTGCCGTCCGCGGGCCGGTGTCCCATCGCGAGCAGCAGCCCCGAGAGCGTGAAGAACGCGACGAGCAGGTCCTCTCGAAACGTCGGCTCGCAGACCGCCTCCACGACGACCGGGTGCACGGCGAAGACAAGCGGCGGCAGCATGGCGGCGAGCGCGGTGGCGAGCCGTGGCAGCGGGCCGCCCGGGGCATGGGTCGTGCCGTCGCCCTGCGCAGCCGCCGCGCAGAGCTTGCGACCGACGGCCCAGACGAGCACGACGTTCACGGCGTGAAGGAGCACGCTCGTGAGTCGGTAGCCAAACGGCTGCTTTCCCCATGCGGCCGCGTCGAGCATGAGCGACGCGAGGTGCACCGGCCGGTTGAAGTCGAGCACGTCTCGGGCGAGCACGCGGAAGGAGAGCACGTCGAGCCAATTGGCGGGGTCGTGCAGAAACGGATCGGTGGCGATCTGCACCCTCGCGTCGTAGACAAAACCGCCCGACAGGGTCGGCGAGAAGAAGAGGAGCGTGATCGCGGCGAGCAAGGCTGCTTCTCTTACCCGGAAGCCCAAACTACTCGGCAGCGACTCCACCCCGGAAGTACATGGCGGCTGCTTTCCCCCGGAAGCCCGAGCCGGCTGCTTCTCCCCGGAAGCCCGAGGCGCAAGCCGAGAGGAATTTTGACGGGAGCCCATTTTTAGCGGGCCCCATCCTTCTCGAGCACGATGCACGCCAGATCGCCGGTCGCATTCCGGATTGGCGGCTTCGTGTAGCCGAGGTCGACCAGGGCCTCCTCGAGCCCCTTGCCGCGGTCGGGGAAGCCGTTGCGGTTCAAGTAGATCGCGGAGAAGCCCACGCGCCGCATTTCGTCGATCGCTTTTCGGGCGTTACCGAGATTGAATTGGATTTTCCTCGCCTGCTGGTCCACCGCGGCTCCATCGACCAGTTGCTGCTGCACCGCCTGCTGCCACTGCAGCGTTTCGCTTCCGGGCGCTGCACCGTGTGAAAAGTGCAGTTGCTTGCTGTAAAGGTATGGTCGGAAATGGTCGGACGCGGAGACGCCAGCAGCCGGCGAACCATCCATCACCGGGAGTTGGAAAATCATCGCTTTCGTGCCGTTGCGAGGCGGCAACGCGGCTTCCAGCGAGACGACAAACTCGCGGTCGGCCTCCACTTGCCGGGCGATCGTGGCCTGTTGCTCGGCGGTCGGTGAGCGGGGCACCTGATCCCAGAGAATGAGCACGACAAGGCAGGCAAGCGGTGCGAGCTTGAGGATCTCGAGCAGGTTGGCGGGCAGACGTTCCTTGGAGTCCGCTTGCCATTTGGAGTCCGCTTGCCATGCCGAGAGCCGCTGCGCGGCATAGAGCAGCACGATCGCCAGGATCACGATGCTGTAACGGCAGGCCGTGCGAAAGAGCGTAATACCGGTGAATGCCGCGAGGATCGAGTTGATGCCGCCGGTGTTGAAAAACAACACAATCCAGAGCACCTGCCAGGCGGCCAGCGGCACGTTCTTGCGGTCGCCGTCGATCAGCGCCCGCACGGCGGCACTGCCCAGCAGGAAGAGCGACATGATGCCGACGATTCCGAGGTAGGCGCACCCTTCTTCGTCGTTGAGAACCGATGCCTGGCGGTGGGCCAGGCCGAATCGGGCGAGGGCCTCGGAATGATGCGTGATCGATGGGATGAAGAGATCGACGAGTTTGAAACCGTAGATGTCCATCCAGCGGTATTCTCGCTGCGTCACGATGGGCTGGCCGCCGCTGCCGTGAAGCAGGCGATACGAGATCGTGTCGAGATTGCTGAGCAGAAATCCCAGCGCCGACGCGCCGACGATCGCGGCGGCGGCGAC
The DNA here is from genome assembly GCA_002405515.1 of Planctomycetaceae bacterium UBA4655. Taxonomy (GTDB): domain Bacteria; phylum Planctomycetota; class Planctomycetia; order Pirellulales; family UBA1268; genus UBA4655. Next base: position 28,455 of record DHLZ01000040.1, on the reverse strand, counting down.
CAAGGCCGCCCGCGATCGCTGCCGCCAGGCGAGCACCGCCGCTCCGAGCAGCGTCAGCTGGCAGAAGACGAAGGTGTAGTAGGGATTCTGGAGCCCGGTGATCACCCCGATCGCGATCGCGTTCCAGAATCGCCGCGAGCCAAACTGGATGCCCGGTTCGGTCGCCACCCACTTCCAGACCAAGAGAAAGAGCGGAATGTGCCAGACGTACTGGCAGTTGATGTGGTGCGGCGATTCGGCAAAGAGATACGGCGCGAGGCCGAACGCGAGCGCGGCCGTTCCCGCCCAAGCGGCCGTGCATTGTTCCGAGCGGGCAACGAAATAAAACGCGGCGACGGCCGCGAGATGGCCCACGAGCACGCCGAGGTTGAAGCCGGGAAACAAACCCCAGATCTTCGCGAGCAGGCCAACGAAGCCGACGAGAACCTCGTCCGGCAACGGTTGAGTATTGTGATTCGCCGCTCCGGGTGCACCAAGATCCGCGGTCGTTTTCCAGAGGAAGGCAGGGTAGCCGCCCTCTACGCCAGACTTGATGATGGAGCACGTGCCGAGGAAGTCGCCGTAGACCGGCTCCAGGTAGACTGTCGGCAGCCCCCAGGTCGGTGCAGACCATTTCCCGTGGGCAAAACACCATGAGGCAATCGTGATGCCCAGGAGCAGAAGCAGCACGATGCGGTCGATGCGGCGAATATGTTGCGTCGCCTGAATCACGAAGAGCCTCACAAAAAAATGCGGTGAAAAAGTAGTTTATCGAAGGATTCCACCCAACCGAAGTGGGCTGGACGCGAAGCGGGCCCCCGATGGCAACCCTGGGTAATCGTCGCGGAGAACGTGTTGGCGTGGGTTACACGATCGTCATTCCGGTCAAGCAAATCAACGAATACCTCCGCGAGTCGGTACCGCGGATCCTCGGCTTAAACTACCCGAATTTCGAGGTGATCATTCTGCCAAACGAGTCGCCCTCAGCGCCGCTCCCGGACGTCTTCCGAGACCCGAGGATTACCATCATTCCCAGCGGCAGGGTCAGTCCGGCGGTCAAGCGCGACCTTGGAGCGCAGCGGGCGCAGTACGACCGGCTCGCATTCCTCGACGACGACGCATTCCCGCGCGAAGACTGGCTGCGCAGGGCCGACGACGCATTTCGCGATTCGGGGGCCGTGGCCGTGGGCGGGCCGGGGGTCACGCCGCCGCGCAGTTCCCGGGCCGAGATGGCTTCGGCCATCTTTTTCGAAACGACGATCGGGGGAGGCGGCATGGCGTATCGCTATCGGTCTGCCCCCAAGGGCTTTTGGGTGGATGACTTTCCGACCGTCAACCTGCTGGTCGAAAAGTCGGCCTTCGACGCGGTGGGCGGCTTCGACAACAGTTTCTGGCCGGGTGAAGACACAAAATTTTGTCTCGACCTTAAAAAGGCCGGACATCAGATCTGGTACGCGCCCGATGTCGTGGTCTACCACCACCGCCGCCGAGTCTTGGGGCCGCACCTGAAGCAGGTCGGCAATTACGGTCGACACCGCGGGTACTTCGCGCGGATCCTGCCGCAAACCTCGTTGCGGGCGACCTATTTCGTACCCAGCCTGTTCGTCCTCGGGAGCGTTTTTTTGCTCGGCATGGGATTCGTTGCCCCGGTGTTTTGGCGGGTCTATGCGGCCCTGATGCTCATCTATTTCTCATGGGCCGCGATCGACGTGCTGCGGCTGACCCGCGATCCTTTGCTGGTCGTTATGGCGGTCGCCACGATCTTGTGTTCTCATGTTGCTTACGGAGTGATGTTTCTGTGGGGGCTTGCGGGGCCATTTATTCGACAAAGCGCTTTGCGGTAGCACGAATGCCTGCACAGCATCGAGGAGCAGCGTTGGCCGTGTGATCAGCGCGAGGTATTGCTGATTGGCGGTGGCAGAAGAGAACCTGGCTTTTTGCGGGCACTATGTTGAGTGGTTCCCGCACCGCGAATAGATTCGGAAACAATAGATTCGGAAACAATGACACGACAGCAGGTTGCCATCCTGATCCCGATCTACAACGAGAGCGGCAACATTGTCGCGCTTGTGCAAGCGATCGAACGCGTCATCGCCGACCTGACCCGGTACGACTTTCAACTGCTATTTGTCGATGACGGCAGCCGTGACGATAGCGTGGCACAACTCGAGGTTCTAGCCGCCGCCGATCCTCGGATTGGCTTGATCGAGCTTTCCCGCAACTTCGGCAAGGAACTTGCGCTCACGGCGGGCATCCATGCCCTCGAATGTGATGCCGTGATCATCATGGACGCCGATCTACAGCACCCTCCCGCGTACATCCCCGAGATGATCCGCAAGTGGGAGCAGGGCTATGAGATCGTCGCGACCAAGCGAACCAAGATGGATCGGCAGCCACTTCTGCGTCGGCTCGGCTCAAACCTATTTTACTGGCTCTTGAATTCTATCTCGGAGTTCAAGATGGAGCCGGGGACGACCGATTTCCGGCTGCTCGATCGGATCGTCGTTGATGCGCTCAAGCAGTTTACGGAAAACAACCGGATGGTCCGCGGGCTCATCGACTGGATGGGCTACAAGAAGACGTTCATCGATTTCGAGGCTCCCAAACGCCACTCGGGAAAGCCCGGATACAGCTACTCGCGACTGCTGCAACTCGCCCTCAACAGCTTCATGGCGTTTTCGCTCGTGCCACTGAAGCTGGCGGGCTACCTGGGCGTTTTCGTGATCACCGCCTTCGGCCTTTTGCTTATGTTCATGCTGTGCGACCGCTTCTGGCTGGGAGGCCGGTTCGGCTTCACGCCGATCGCGTTCGTCATCGTCACGAACGTCATCATGAACGGCGTCGTGCTCGCCTGCATCGGGCTGGTGGCTATCTACATCGGCCACATCCACACCGAGGTCATCGACCGACCGCTCTATCTGGTGCGGAAGACGGTCGGACTGAAAGGCCGCTCTCGAAACCTTTAGGTCGTTTGGGAACGAGCCGATCGCGTTAGCCGATGAATCAGGGCAAGGTGCTCATCGGCGGCCCTTTGTGGGTCGAAACAAGCGGCTGCGCGTGCCATGCCAGCACGGCCTATCTGCGCCGAATTCGCTGGGTTTTCCAAGGCTCGCTCGAGCGTGGCGATAAAACTATCGCGATCGTCTGGCTTGAAGAGAAAGCCGTCGACTCCGTCTCTCACTATCTCTGCCATGCCTGGCAGGCCTGTCGCTACGACCGGCCGGCCCGTGGAGAGCCCGTTATAGAGAGCGCTAGGAATGATTCCCTGGTTGTCGGAAGAATTACGGCGATGCGCAAGCAGGGCATCCATCGCGTTGAGCCACTTGTTCACTTCCTCCTTGGTGGACAGCCAGCCGGTCATGTCCACAAACGGCTCGAGTCGACGCTTGGCGATCTCACGGCGGCACCATGACTCGCCGCCAGCGCCACCGATGATCACGAGCCGCCAATCAGGATGGCGGGCAACTGCGATCTTCCACCAGTCGAGTAGTTGGTCATAGCCCTTGCCGGCGCGGATGATGCCGAATATGGCAACCTGCTTGTGCCGTTCGTCCAGCCCCAATTCCGCCTTCGTAGGCTGCGGATCCAGGGGCCGGAAGATGCTGGGGTTTTGCGGGGCGTTGATCACCACGATCTTGTCGCCTGCGAAGCCTTTCTGTTCGAGTAGCCGGGCCTCGGCGTGGGTGCTGACCGTCGCCCGCACGTGTGGCTTGTTCCACGTCCGCACTTCATGCGCCTCGAGGCTATCCGCAAGGCAACGCCCCGGGGCCGTGCCACCCAGCAGGATCGACCACCACCAGTCGCTGGTTTCGATGATCGTCGGAATTCCCAGCGCGGCGACTCGCCCGGGAATGAAGGGCAGCGTCTCCTTGCAGATGATCACTGCCGGACGCAAAGCCCGTATGCGGGCCAAGAGGCCTCCAAGGTGCCTGTACCAACGTAAGGTCTTGAGCCACTTGTCGCGTCCGTCTGCCTGATTGACCGTGAAGGGCAGTTCGATCACGCGCATGGATCGTCGAATCCCAGCATCGCGGTGGCCGTTGCCCGGTCCCATGCAGCAGTAGACGAGTTCGTGCGTTGGGGCCAGCACGTCGGCCAACGCACGTAATGCCGGCCACTGCAGGGCCTCGGTCTCCGGCGGATACCGGTGCAGGTAAACCACAACGGGTTTGGTCTGTTTCATAATCAGAGGCCAGAGGCCGCGTTCGGCGATTCCGTAAGGTGGCGGAGGAATGCCTGGTAGGTCGACTCCAATGCCGTGCGAAATGGCGTCGCCGGCCTCCATCCCAAGGCACGCAACTCCGAGCTGTCGAGCAGTTTTCTCGGCATGCCATCGGGCCGGCTGGTGTCGAAGATCAGTTGGCCGCGATACCCGACCACGTCTGCAATCGCGGTGGCTACATCGCGGATCGTCATTTCATGACCACCCCCGAGATTGATTGGCCCGCAACCGGCGTAATACTGTATGACGGTTACACAGGCGTCGCCGAGGTCGTCTGCGAACAGGAATTCCCTCCGGGGAGTCCCGGTTCCCCAGAGCGCAACGTGCGGTTGGCCTTCCCTTGCGGCCGAGTGTAAGCGGGCGATGAGCGCTGGAATGACGTGGGAATCCTCAGGGTCGAAACTCGAGTCGGGACCGAACACGTCCGCCGGGATGGCCGCGAGGAACGGCGCACTCCTTTCGGCATGCAGTGCCTGGCAAAGTCGGATCGCCGCGAGCTTCGCGGTGGCGTAGGCCTCGCTCGTAGGCTCCAATAAGCCCGTACCCAGATGTTCCGGTCGCATGGGCTGCGGGCAGTGCCGAGGGTAGCAACAGGAACTCGCCAGGTAGAGAAGGCGTTCCACTCCGCGGTGTGCCGCTGCCGACAGGATGCTCGTGGCGACGCGGAGGTTGTCGAGCATCAGTTCCGCGGGAAGGCGTCGGTTGAGGCCGATGCCGCCCGAACGGCCCGCCGCCACGAGGATGAACCGTGGCCGCGTACGCGCGATAAAGTCGCTCACGGCCCCGACGTCGGTGATATCCAGCTCGTCGCGCGACGGCGCGGCGATGTTCGTTAGCCCGCACCGAGCCAGTCCCCGGACAACGGCGCGGCCGATCGTTGTCTCGCCGCCGGCAACGAACACCGGATCGTCAGCATGCATACGGTGTTTCTCCTGCACTTTAACACCAGCCGTTCCTGCCCGGCACACCCGCCTTCAACGATTCCATCACGCATCGTCGGGACTGGCCTTGCTCAATCACCGAGCAGGCGTCGGCGAAGCCTATGGCGGGCCATCGCCTCCACGTTCGCGCGCTGCTCCGCGCCGAACTTGCTTTCGACGATCGCCAGGTATGCCGGGTTCGTGAAATACGTGTGCCAGGCATCGTCTCGGAATCGCAACACGTCCGCGGCGGACAGGTGGCGAGTCGGCAGCGGCTGGCTTTCGTAGGAAAGGAACGCATATCCTGCGAAGGAATCCGGCAGCGGCCATCCATTCCGCTTCGCCTCGACGTATAAGGGGCTGCCCGGAAGTGCCTGGCAAGGATACATATTCGCCATCTCGGTGTTCAATTCGAGAGCCAGGTCGAGCGTCTGCTGCAAGGTTTCGCGAGTGTCGTCCGGGAAGCCGAAAATGTAGTTGGAGATTACATTTATTCCGCTGTCGCGCACGACGCCAACGACCTCACGGATGTTGACTTCCTCGAACGTGCCCTTGGAGACCTCACGGCGAATCTCCTGGTTTGCGGCCTCGACACCGAGAGCAAGCCATTCGATCCCAGCCTTCCTGAAAAGTTCTAGATAGCGCGGGCGTACCGTGTCCACTCGCGAATAGGCCCACATGTGGAAGCCGTGTCCGCGCGCCACCAGTCCCTCAAGCAGCGGCTCGAAGTATCGCTTGTCCAGAAAGAACATCTCGTCGGACAGCCGCACGGTCGTGACACCCATTGCCGCCAGTTCGTCAAATTGCCGGAGCATGAATTCCGGTGACCAAAAACGCATCAGCGGTGATGACGCGGCCGAAACGTCCAGGCCGTTGTCAGTACGGTTCACGATGTTGATCATGCAGAAGTCGCAGCGGAACCGGCATCCGAGTGACGTGTTCAGTGCCGCGAACGGCGTTCGTCGCCCGTGGTCGAAGTTCGCGTGCCAGAAATGGGCGCGATACAGGTCGAGTGGCGCCGCCCGCCGCGGCAGTAGATCCCACGCGTACCCGGGAAGGTCAGCGTCCATCCGCTCCTGCGGAACGACCCGCTCCGCCTCGTTTAACACGGCGTGGCCGTCGTCCTTGAAGCCGATTCCCCGGATCGCCCGAAGGCCCGACTCGAGGTCCGTGCCGAGCAGGTTCCACAGCGCGTAGACGCCCTCATTGAGCAGCACGAAATCCACGCTCGGCAACTGAAGCACTTCCAGCGGCAACGCGCTGACGTGAGAGCCGACGAAGCAGGTACGCGAGGAAGGGTGTTCTTGCTTGAGCCGGTCAGCGAGAGCGACGGCTCCGATCATGTTGGTGGTGCCAGAGTTGGGATTCTGGCCGTAGACCACAAAACATACGAGTCGCGGCGTTGCGTCGGCGATCCGGCTGCACGCCTCTGTGACGTCGAGACGCTCCGCCGTGCAGTCGAGAATGCCGACACCGAAGCCTTGCGATCGGCACGATGCCGCAAGCAGGAGCGCCCAGGTCGGTGGCTCGATCGCCGAGAACATCTCGCTCAAGCCCTGATAGGCGGCAAGACTCGAGTCGGCATTGACGAACAGAACGTCGAGAGGTCGGTCCATTCGCACGAGCCTCGCTCACAATTCGTTTAGCACGTTGCACAGCCCCTGAACTCGACCGATATCGAGCGCGGGGTAGTTTCCAATGTACCACCCGAAGAAATGGACGTGATCGACCCGTGGATACTTTCGGTATTCGTCGCCGAACAGCCGCCGCAGATACGGTTGACGGAGTTGGTTGCCGCCGCCTGAGGTACCCCTCCGGAACTCTACCTTCTCGGCTCGCAGCCGGCTCTCCACCCGATCCCGCAGGTCGTGATCGGGCTCCCGCAGCACGAGCGTGAACGCGTAGTTGCTACTTCCTTCCCGCTTGAAGTCGGTGCGGTAACGCTGGCCGTCAAGCGAATCCAGAAACGCAGCAAGGTTTTCGCTGCGCCGTACGTTGTTGGCGTCGAGCCGCGGCAGTTGGCTGCGACCGATCACGGCGTTGATTTCCGTGCTCCGGAAGTTGTAGGCGGGGAAGGCGAAGATGAAGTCCGGGTTCAAGTCCGGATGATTCCGGCAATACGCCTCCTTGACCGCGTCACTCGGACTCTCACGGACCATTCCGTGCGATCGCATCATTCGCACGGTGTGGTACAGGTCGTCGTCGTCGGTGCAGACCATGCCCCCTTCGATGGTGCTCAGGTGGTGGGCGTAGTAGAAGGAAAAATTCGATGCCAGCCCGAACGAGCCGAGCTTTCGCCCTCCGTGCGTCGCGCCATGGGACTCGCAGACGTCCTCGATCAGGGGCACTCCCGTAGCTTGCAACGCATCGAGGAACTCATCCGTCAGCGCGTCGTACCCGAGAATGTGCGTCAGGAAGACGCCCTTCGTGCGCGGCGTGATTCGGTCGAGCACGTGCCCGAGATCCATGCCGAGCGTCCGCGGATCGATGTCCACGAAAACGGGCGTAAAACCCGCCTGCAGGACGGATGCGATATCGGAGACCCAGGTAAGCGTCGGCACGATGATCTCGCCGAGGCCGGCCCGCTCGCGCAGGGCGGACATGGTTATTTGATTGGCCGACGACCCGGAATTCACGAACACGCAATGGCGAACACCGAGCCACTCGGCCCACTCCTGCTCGAACGCCGCCACGTTGCGCGACTGCGTGAGAATGGGCGTGTCGGCCGACAGAAAACGGACGACGTTATCGAGGTCATGCCGGGTGATGTTCTCCACCATCAGGGGCCAAGGCCCGAGCGGTTCGACGCCTCCGGAATCGGCTATGAGAACGTGTGCAGGCGAGGCCACGAATCACTTCTCGTTGTAAAAGTCGCCGTATTCCACGATCAGCGTGCTGCGTCCGTCCTGACGCTCGAGGCCGTGGCGGTACGCTGGCACGACCTGCTCGGGTTCCTCAAGACGGATCACCTCGATGGTGGTGCACATGGATCGCAACGCATCGGTGTAATCGCCGACGTGCTGGTGCTGCGGATGCAGGGGACGCTCGGCGCCGATGCCGGTGCGGATGATCACCTTAGGGCAGTAACCGCCGTTCGACATTACGGAAAACTTGTCGAGGTGATTCACGATTTGGTTGATGGCGAGCAGCAGGAAGTTCCAGCGGGGAAAGATCGTCACGGGTATCTTGCCCGTCAGGGCGAGACCGTTCGTCATGCCCATCTGCATTTCCTCGTCAACGGGCAATTCGATGCGCCGGTCGGCCGGCACATCGACGAGCGTGTTGGACATGGCGGTTCCCGGGCAGGCGACAGCCTGCCCCAGGAAGATGACCCGCGGATCCTTCGCGAGCATGTCCATCGCTTGTTTCAAGGCGTCGGCGTAGCGCATGTTCAGAACTGGACCCTGACGCCGGCTCCGGCGTGCGGATACTTGGATTCATAACGGTAGTAGGTGATCCGCGGATCGTCACTATTCTCGTAACTCAAGTCTGAGCAATTCCACACCGCCCGCGTGTCGGTACACACGGACTTTCCATTGTCCTCGATGATCCAGTGGATCGGCAGGTTCCACCGACGGCTGTACTTGATGCACTCGTGGGCCACCCCGGTTTCGGCGGTCATCTCGCCCATGAAGCAGTGCACGACACTGTCAGACCCTTCCCGCTTCATGGCTAGACCGATGCCCACGGCGATGGGCAGGACACCGGTCACGATCGCCGAGGAGATGATTCGATATTCGGGAAAGCAGAGAGAGATCGACCGGCCCGACATGATCTCCGCCTTTACGCGATCCGGGGGCACGCCCTTCAGCAGGCACTGGTAGTGACTGCGCCAGGACCCAAGCACCCAATCCTGGGGGTTCACGCGGCGAAAGATCGCAATCAGCGCCTCCTCATTTCCATACGACAGGTGCACGGGCGCCCGGATCTTGGCGGCGTTGAATTCGGCGGCGATGTCCTCCTCGAAAGCGATCAGTTGCCGGGGCGTCAGCGCCGGGAGTGGCTCGGTCGAAAAATTCGTCATGCATCCCCTCCGAGCGCCGTCGCGTCGCGGGCAGGCGCGAGCAGGGGTCGCATTTCGCGTGCTGCGACGAACGCCCTGCCCTGCGCATCGGCGTTCACGTGCGAGTAATCGGGGTCGGCGTCGTAGAAGATCACCTTGCTTCCGGAGGACTCGAAATCAAACGGCACGTGCAGGAGATCGTGCAGACGCTCCCGGACCGCGGTCTGTCGCGCTGAAGGTACGTAGAGCAGCAGGAACCCGCCGCCTCCGGCGCCGGTTATTTTGCCACCAAGCGCGCCGGCCTCCATGGCGGCGGAATACATGGCGTCGATCGCCGTCGAGGATACCGCCGAACTCAGGGAACGCTTCATAAGCCACGATTCGTGCATCAATCTTCCGAACTCGGTCAATTCCCGAGACCCACCCAGCACTTGAAGTGCTTCGTCTACCATGTCCCGCATCAGCCGCAGTTCACGTTTCTTCGCCTCGAGATTTGGGACGTAGGTATCGGCGACGTCGGCGGCCGTCCGCTTGATGCCGGTGTAGAACAACATCAACGACGAACGGAGTTCGTCGAGGCGCTCGCGGGGCATGATTACCGGTTGAACGGAGATGTCACCCGACGTTGAGAACCGGACGTGATTGAACCCCCCGTAGGCCGCGCACACCTGGTCCTGTGAGCCGACGGTCTCTCGCAGCAGTTCCTGCTCAATGTGGATGCCTTGTTCCGCGAGGGCCTCGCTGCTGATCATTCGCCCCTCGAGGGCATGCGCGGCGTTCAACAGGCCAACCGTGAAGGCAGAACTCGAACCCATTCCGCTGCGGGCTGGCAGGTCGCCGTCGTGATGAATCTCGATTCCGCGACGCACGTCCAACATCTGCAGCACGGCACGCACCGCCGGGTGTGAGATTTGCTCGATGGTGCTGCAGTTCTCGATCTTCGAGTAGACGATGCGGATGCGATGCTCGAAGAACGGGGGCAGTTCCCGGCACGAGATGTAACAGTACTTGTCGATCGTCGTGGCGAGAACAGCGCCGCCATGAGCTCGATACCAAGACGGGTAGTCGGTGCCACCGCCAAAAAACGAAAGCCGAAACGGAGTGCGGGTGATGATCATGGCAATATCGCCGCCGACTAACTGTGCAGTACTGGCGATAGTTTAGGTCGTCAAACCAGTTATCGCTACGGAGAGCGACTTTCCAAGGGCCACGGCTGAAATGCTGGGATCAGGATTTGGGAAGGGTGTCGCAACCTCACGAATCGGTGACCGATGACGCGTTGGGGTCGGGCCGAACGTACTCATGGTTCCGATTTCGGTGATGCTTGTCGCTCGCCTCGGCCAGCACCGCCGAGTGGCTCGAGCAGCAGGTGGTCGTGATCGACTTGCTGACGAGCCATGGCCGGAAATGCCCCCGCTGGCAGAGTGTAGCCGTGATGCATCTCCACGAGCAGCGTGATCTGGTTTTCCTGGATCCAGTTTTGGAACTCTGCAGACTCGAGAAACTCCCGTTCGCCACCCTCGATGTCCATCTTGATGAATGCCGGCATGCCGTAGCGCGCAGCGGCCTCGAGGTAGGTGATGCTGCGCAGTTCGCCGCTGCCGTCGATGCACCGATTCGTGCAGGCACTCGTGTTCGGTGCCGAATAGTTCCGCGGGGTGAGCGTCATGGCCTGGGCGACGGTGGTCACGGCAACCCAATTGAGCAGGCAACTTCGTTCGAGCATCCGCAGGACCTGCGGTGACATGTCGAATGCGATGACACGATTGCCCGATCGGGCCGCCGTCATCGAATAAAAGCCGAAGTTGCAGCCGATGTCCCAAACCGTTCCCCAGTGCCGACTCATCAACTCGTGACTCGGAGCCTCGATCGTCCTCGACTGCGGAAATACCAGCCACGCCAAGTGATCATTGATGTTGAGCCGGCAGCGGAGCCCGTAGAGTCGCTTGGTAACCTCGATCCGAGGGCAGATGCGGTGGTAACCTCGCTGCAGGAGACGTAGCATGAGGAAAGGTCTTAAAACCCAGTCCAGCCTTGACGTTTGGCCTGCAACGACTTGCGACTGCAAGACAAGGCCAGCACTTCCAGCAATAGTTTAAGTCGTGAAACCAGTTTTCGCCATGGAGAGCGACTTGCCAAGGGCCGCGACTGACACGCCGGGATCAGGTAGTGGGCATCAAGACGCCCCAGCCCCGACCATTCGTGTGCCGCGTCCGCCGCCGGACGCGAATCCAGGCTTGTCAGATCGAGCCCCCCGTGAACGCCACGGATCCTTGACTTCATTGACGTCGCGCACAAATGTCCGATGACCCTTCGGCCAGTCACAAATCAGAGCGTCGCGATGCGGCTCCGGCGGAGATGCTGACGGCGATCATTCGCCTGCGGCTGCTTCACTCCCCGTTCCGCTGGATCGTCGGCGTGTACGAGCGGATCATCGGTCCCATCAAGCAATGCGACAGGGTTGAACGGGATCATCTCATTGGACCCAGCCTCATCCTGCTTACGTGCGCCCAATTGGCGAACGTGGGCAACCTGGTTTTCCAGGCTGCGATGATGCGAATGCTCGACGAGGTGCAGTATGGCACCTTGGTAGCCATGCTCGGCATCTTTGCGGCGATCACCATCCCGCTCGGAGCGCTGCCGTGGGCCGTGGCTTATTTCACAGCTGCATTTCTTAGGGATGGTGAGGCCGAACGAGCGGGACGGCTGGCGTCGGCCGTTACCCGTGACCTGGTTGTCGGAGCAGCCGTTGCCTGTGTGCCGCTTGTCGCCTGCCAGGCAGCGCTGGCGGGTTATTTCCGCGTGGAGGGAGCCACGCCGCTTCTGCTGACTGCATTGGCCGTGGGGTTGAACGCCGTGGGGGCGACGTACTTGGGCGCGCTCCAGGGAGCCCAGGCCTTTGGCTGGGTTGCCGGCATCGGGGCCGCAACGAGTTTCCTGAGACTCTGCGTAGCCCTCGCGCTCGTGGCGGCAGGAGGTGCCGCGACCGGGGCGTTGCTCGGGCATACGGCGTCGATGCTACTGATGGCGCTCGGCGGGTTCGTCGGGTTGATCCAGGTGCTCGGAAGGCGCTCGGCGGGGGCAGAACGACCGCCGGGATTCTACCCCTACTGCCTCCGCTACGCGATCGCTTACGCCGGTTATGCGATCCTGACGAACGCTGATCTTGTGCTTGCGAAGCACTTCTTCACTCCCGAGGAAGCCGGCCGATATGCCGTGGTCGCGATGGTCGGCCGGATGATCCTGTTCCTGCCGCAGCCGATCGTGATGGCGATGTTTCCGAAGGTCGTATCGCACGGCGGCGTCAGTCAGGCGGACTGGCGCACGCTTACGAAGGCCCTCGTGCTTGCGTGTCTCCTGATCGGTGGCGCGGTAGGGTTCTGCAGCCTGTTTGCGGAGGCCGTGCTCACGGGCCTGTCGGGTAGGCGGTCGACCGACCTCGTGCCACTCGTGCGACTCATGGTCTGGGGACTGTGCCCCTTGAGCCTGACGTTCTTCGTCATGAATTTCGAGCTCGCCCAGCGCCGGTTCACCGTCGCCATCCCGCTGCTCATCTGCGGGGTCTGTTATCTAGCCTGCCTCGCGCGATGGCACGCTAGCATGCAGCAAGTCGTGGTTGTGCTGGCGTCCGTCGGGACATTGGCGTTTGTGTCGTCGGTCGCTTGTTTGCCGTGGAACCAAGTCGCCCAGCGAACTGCAGCCAAGGACGCCTAGAGCGTTCGGCTGTACCCACGCCAGACTTTGCCCAGAAACCACCACTGTCGGTCGTGATCGCGACCTTGGGACTCATCACGTTCGTGCCCACGCTGCAGTCGCTACTGGCGTGCTGGGGCGGCACTTCGCTAACCCGCTGTCATTCGCGTCCGGCGATTCGAGCGACAAGAAGAACTTCGAATTCTCGAGCGATTGGCCGATCTCGTGGCCGTCATCGACGACGAAGTCGTCGCCTCAGATTGGCCGGAAACCATTCTGGAGTGGTTCGCTGACCCGCAGGTCGGCATTGGTGAGCGGCCCAAGTATCGAGCCAGATGACCTGCCACCGATGGCCCGACTTGCGGGTGAAGCGCTCTCGTCGGCGGCTGCCGCCCAGCGTTTACAGTTCCGCTGCCTCGCCGATCGCTAGTTGCGCGATCCGCTCCCCGATCGCGAGCGACGCCGTCGCGGCCGGTGACGGGGCGTTAACGACGTGGAGAATGGCCTCCCCGCGAACGAACGTGAAGTCCTCGACGAGCCGGCCATCTCGTGACATCGCCTGGGCGCGGACACCCGCACCCCCGGGGCCGAGTTGCCCCGGCTCGATCGCCGGCACGAGCTTTTTGAGCGACCGACAGAACTCGGCCCGGCTGAAGGAGCGGTAGATTTCGTAGCCGCACATCCGCGGATGCCGGGCCAGGAACCGCCACAGACCGCGGAACGCCAGCGACCCACCGAGGTCGCGGAGGTTGACAGCCGCCCACGAGTAGCCCTCCCGTGCCAGGGCGAGCACCGCATTCGGGCCGGCCTCCACGCCGCCGTGAATGAGCCGCGTGAAGTGGACGCCGAGAAACGGGAACGCGGGATCCGGCACCGGATAGATGAGATGCCGCACGAGGTGCGTGGCTGCAGGCACGAGTTCGCAATACTCGCCGCGGAAGGGCACGATCCGGGCCGTCGGCCGCAGGCCCGAGAGCCTCACGAGCCTGTCGGAATGGAGGCCGCCGCACGTGACCACGAAGTCCGCCCGCAACTCGTCGGAGGCCGTCTGCACGATCCAGCCTGCGGAGTCGCGCCGCATCCCCGTCACGCGGCTGGCAACGCAAATCCGGCCGCCGAGCCGCTTGATCTCGGCAGCGAGGGCGTCGGCAACGGCCCGGTAGTCGACGATGCCCTCCTGGGGCACGTGGATCGCGGCGATGCCCGCGGCATGCGGCTCGATCGCACGGATCTCGGCGGCCGAGGCGAGCCGCCGCAGGCCAACGAGACCGTTTCGCGTGCCCCGGTCCCAGAGTGTGTCGAGCCGCGTGGTTTCCTCTGGGGTCGTCGCCACCACGATCTTGCCGCAGATTTCATGCGGAATGCGGTGCTCCTGGCAAAACTCGACCATCTGCCGCAGGCCGCGGACGCTGAGCACCGCCTTTTCGGAGCCAGGTTTGTAAAAGAGGCCGCTGTGGAGCACGCCGCTGTTGTGCGTCGACTGCTGGCAGGCGACGCGGGCATCTTTCTCCACCAGCGTAACGTCCTCGACCCCGGCCTGGAGCAACCGCCAGGCGGTGGCGAGGCCGACAAGTCCGCCGCCGACGACGAGCGTGCGGGCATCGCGACGGAGCTGGGATTCGGCAGCCATGGGCGGCGGGCTCACGGTGCAATTCGGTGCATTTGTGCAAAGAAATGCTCTGCGGCCGCGTAGGACTCAGGCGTGCCGATGTCGAGGAAAGGCCCGGTGTTGGGAAACCCGCGCAGTCCGCGGGCGATCCAGGTCGGGAAGGCCTCCCGCTCGAGTGATAGCGGCCGATCCGTCGGCAGTTCTGCCACGAGCGACCGTTCCAGAGCGTAAATACCCGCGTTGATCCATCCAGGCCCGCTGCTTGCAGCCTTTTCCCGGAATGCTACGACCCGCTGCTCGGGATCGTAGTCCACGCGGCCGAATCGCGCCGTGTTTTCCTGCCGGGCGAGCACGATCGCGGGAGCGCGGCGGTGCGATGCGTGATCCCGCACGAACGCGGTGAGATCCAACGAGCAGAAAGAGTCGCCGTTCATGATCAGGAGCGTGGGCGTGGAGATCAGTTGGAGCGCCAGCCGTAGTCCGCCGCCCGTTCCAAGTGGCGTCGATTCCCGGGAATAGGCCAGGTGCATCCCTCGCCATGACACGCCGAATGCCGACTTGATCTGATCAGCGAGATGACCCGTGCTGAAGACCACCCGTCGGGCCCCGGCATCAGCGAGCTGGTCGAGCAGGAACGCGAGGAATGGCCGGCCGCATACCTCGGCGAGGCCCTTCGGTCGATCACTCACCACGCTCTGCAGCCGTGAACCGACGCCCCCCGCGAGGATGACGGCCGTCACGTCCGCCCACACGTCGTCTTCAGCGGGCATGCGCGCCTCACACGTTCCCGAACTGGGTCTTCCGCAGCATTCGGTAGCCTTTGACCAGTTCCGCGATGCCTTCGTCGAGGGATCGCTTCGCCTCGAAGCCCGCCTCGCGGAGCCGCTGATTCGAGACGATGTAGTTTCGCTTGTCCGGGTCGCTGCCCAACTCGGAGAAGTGGATGAAGAAACTCGGCACGTGCTCCTTGACCTTGAGGGCGAGTTCCTCCTTCGAGAGGTTGGCCGCGTCGAGGCCTGCATTGTAAGGCTTGCCGATCATCCGTTCGCGGTGTGCTATGCAGTGCACGAAACAGTCGGCGACGTCGCGGATGTGGATGTAGTTCCGCTTGAATTCCTTCTCGAAGATGATGATGTAACCGTCAGTCACGGCCGCGTAAACGAAGTGATTGACGAGCAGATCCACCCGCATGCGCGGGGACATGCCAAACACAGTGGCAAGCCGCAGCGTGATCGCGTTGTCGCTGGCGAGCACGTCCTCCTCGGCCTCCACCTTCGAGCGGCCATAGAGCGAAATGGGCTCCAGTGGCGTCTCCTCCGTGCAGAATTGCGCCCCCGACTTCGTTCCGTAGCCACTGTTGGTGGTCGGGTAGACGATGAGCTGGTTCTTTGATCTGGCGCGGTTGATCAGCCTGACCGCGTCGCGGTTGATGGCCTCCGCGGCGAACGGGTCACGGTCGCAGAGCGGCGCTCCGACTAGCGCGGCGAGCGGGATCACGACATCTGCCGACTTCAGCAGTTTGCGCACGGTCGTTTCGTCGCGAGCGTCGCCACGGACGATCTCCAGTCGCGGGTTGGCGCACACGTGGAAAAGCGGCGTTTGCCCGAACATGAAGCTGTCGAGTACCGTGACGCGATGCCCCGCGTCGAGCAGATGCTCGCACAGAATCGAGCCGAGATACCCCGCGCCTCCGGTCACAAGCACGTGTGTGGCAGCAATCATCAAATCTCTTCTCTCCGTAAGTCCCTCGATAATTACTCTTGCGTAACGCCGGCACGCAGCACGTTGGCGGGGTAGCATTGCCAACGGCACTGATTTCGGGTGAGGATGCCGTGGAGCATACACCATCTCAGCGAGCCCCTCGGGATCATGTCACGTCGCGCCCCCTGCCCGCCCCCACAGGCCATCTTCCTCGACCGCGACGGCACGCTCATCGAGCATGTGCACTACCTGCGGGATCCGGCCCAGGTCGTGCTGCTGCCGGGGGTTCGCGAGGCCATCTCGCGGGCCAGGGAGGCCGCCGTGAAGCTCTTTCTCTTCACAAACCAGTCGGGCGTCGGCCGTGGGCTGTTTTCACTGGCCGAGGTGGAGGCCTGCAATGCACGGCTGATCGAGCTCTTGGACCTCGGTCCGCAGCCGTTCGACGCGGTCTGCATTGCCACGGAGACGCCCGACGATCCGCCCCGGTATCGCAAGCCTTCGCCCCGGTTCATCCTCGAGATGCTCGAGTTGCACAAGATTCCGCCGGAGGCCGCCTGGATGCTCGGCGACTCACCGGCCGACTGGGAGGCGGGGCTCAACGCCGGCATCCGCTCGGCCGCGATCGTGCCCGACCCGCTCACTCCCAAGGAGCCCGACCGTCGCAAGCAGCTTGGGGTCGACGCCTTTACGAGCGTGCTCGACTGGTTTCTCCACGCTTTCTCCATGTGAACGGCCTTGCCGGCTGTCCCTCCCGATCAGTGAGTCGCCGACTGCTTGACGATACATAAATACGGGAATACAGTTTCCCATATGAAGACCACCGTCGATCTTCCTACCGAACTGTTCATCGCGGCGAAGAAGCGGGCGGCCGAGTTGCGGCAGCCGCTGCGAGCGCTCATTGAACGCGGCTTGCGGGCCGAGATACGCCGATCAACCGGTCGGGCGCCCGCGGCGAAGCCCGCCAGAATCCGCTGGGTAACCGTTGCCGGTGGGCTTCCTGCCGGGGTCGATGTATCCGACCGAGCCGCCATGCACGAGTGGCTTCGGCAGCAGCGATGATCGCCATCGACACGAACCTGCTCATTTATGCCCATCGCTCGGGAACACCGGAGCACCGATCCGCCCGGTCTGCGATCGAGGCCGCATGTGGTTCGTCTGGTGGTTGCGCGATCACGCTCCCGAGCATCGCCGAGTTTTTCAGCATCGTCACACATCCGACAGCGAGCGGGCGGCCCTCGGCACCGTCCGATGCAGCCGCATTTTTGGCGGCGCTCGACGAGGGTGGAGTCGCCGTGCTCGTCCCCGGCCCCGCGTTTTCAACGCGACTCGTCCAAACTGCGGCCGATCTTGCGGTGAAGGGCCCGCGTGTCTTCGATCTGCAGATCGGTCTTTGCGCCCTCGACGGGGGAGCGACCGAGCTGTGGACTCACGATGCCAATTTCGTGAAAATCCCCGGTTTGGTGATCCGCGATCCCTTGCGGTGACCAGTCGAGGCCTCTCGGCCACCCTCGGCCAAACGGTTTTTCTCACCCAAACGGGCTCGCCTCGAACGGCGGTGCCTGCCGATCGGGGTCCGGTTTCTCGCCCGGCGGTTGATCCCCGTCCCGCCGCTGCGGCTTCGGCTTCTTCGCGGTCGGTCGCAGAAGCTCGAGGGCGGCCGCGACCGCCTGATCGGACGGCGCGGCATCGAGGGCGAGCGCGGCTTTGCGGAGCGTTGCGGCGAGGGACGTCGCCTTTTCCGCAACGGCCCCTTCCGCGACGCCGGCGAGTCCCTTGCCTCCGGCCCCGGCACGAGGACCGGCCGTCGCCGTCGCGCCGTCACCGCCGTCGAGGGCGGCTGCGAGCGTGATGAGTCGCCACGCCTCCCGCCGCACGACCTGTTCCGGAATCATCGTCGCGGCCCCCTTCCCTGCAGCCGTGTGCCCGTGCTCGGCAGGCTTGCCACCCACGAAATGCCGGTAATGCTCCTCGAATCGCTTCCTTTCCGCCGTTTCGACTTGCGCCGCGAGGGTCCGGATCGCGAGGGCCTCGCACGCCGCGACCGTTTGACCGGCGTCCACCGCCGATTTGGTCCCTGCCCGCGCCCCGAGCGCCGCGGCCGCCCGCACCCTCACGTCGATCGATCGCGACTCGTCGGCCAGGATCTTCGCGATCTGATCGGCCACCGGCTGCGGATACTCCTGCACGAGCCACGGCAACAGCCCCAACGCCCGCCCCGCGAGCCAGTCCTTCTCCGGCCGGCCGTCGGCTGCCGGCTCCGCGAGGATCGCCATCACGGCCTGCCCGACGGCCGCCATCGTTTCCGGTGTCGCGGCGAGCGAGGCCCCGTACCGCGAGAGCCCGCTGACGGCCGCGATCCTCACGGCCGGCATTGCCTTCGGATCCTTCGCGAGGCCGGCGAGCCGCGGCACCGCATCCTGCCACGGCTTGCCCTCCTGGTTGCGAAGCTCGCCGATCAAGAGGGCGGCATTCACCCGGACCACTGGATCGGCGGCGCCGTCGCGGGCGAGAGACTCCATGAAGTCCGCGATGACCGCATTGACCGCGACGAGCACCTGCGGATTGCCGATTTCGGTGAGCAGCAGCTCCCGTATTCGCCGGCGCACCCGCTCGATCGAGCTGCGATTCTCCTCGATCGCCAACTGCGGGAGCGCGTCCTGCACGAGAAACGTCCTCGCCGCCTGATCGAGCGATCCGGCCTCCTTGAGCCGCTCCTTGAATTCCCGCGTCGCGTCGGCCGCCTCCAGCTTCGTCCAGTTCGCATGCTTCGGCTCGCCCCCATCCTGCGGCCGCGCGTCGCCGATCGCGCACGTGAGCATCACCGCCACGATCAGCACGCGGCCCGCCGCGGACAGGAAACGCGACTTGCTTCCGGGGAGCATCGTTGATGTCGGTCGTGCAGGCATGGCTTCAGAACGGGCTGACTGGAGTGATTTGGCCGGCTGGAGCCGGGTTCGATCCGGGCGCCGTGGGAGTACCGCCCTTCACGGGCGACTCGATCACGGGCAGGGTGGCGATGTTGCGTTCGATCACCTCCTGCGACTCGGCCACGGAGGCCACGGCGAACGACCCGTCGGGCTGCAGCACCAGGATTTCAAACAGCTCCGGCGGAAGCGGCGACCGCCCCCCCGCCCGTTCCTCGGCCCGGTCCTGCTGCCGCCCGTGCACGTCCACGACGACCGCATTGGTCTGGATGTCTTCTCCGCGGGCACGCGTTTCGCCCGGCTTGTTGAGCCGCGAGTCCACGTTCACGAGGCCTCCCACCTCCGTGATGACGCTGCGAAGCGAGTAGTTGCCGGTCTTCGCGGTCTCGGCGATCACGAGCGCCTCGAGCATGCCTGCCTTGAACCGCTTCATGTCGGCCTTGGAGAGCGTGCGGGCGAGAAACCCCATCGTCGTCGGCACTCTCGCTGCCGGCGACGGCTCGCTCGGAGCCGAAGCGAGCCGTTCGTTCTCGGCGAGCTTCGAGTCGTTCAAGTAGCGTGCCTGCAGACCAAAATTGGGATTCCAGAGCGACAGCCGCACGCGATAGCGGTAGCTGCGGCCCATCTGCACGGTCGTATCGACGAATCGAAACAGCCGAAACGGCAGCCCGTCGGTCGGTCGCCTTCCATCGCCGGCCACGCCTGCGGGCGGCTTTGGCTCCCGGGAACCGCCGGAACCGCCGCCCGCGCCCTGTCCTTCCGGTGTCATGAAGTCGGGCCGGTCCGGAGCCAGCTCTTCGGGGACTCCGGAGTCCGACTCCGCCGGCGATTGAGGCGAGCCCCCCGTCGGCTTCACCCACGCCCGCCTCACGACGTCGAGCAACGTCGGGTGGATCGATTCCGGGCCCCACGATTCCGCAACGAGCCTTGGCAGCGGCAGACAGTAGTTGGCAGAAGACGCGGCTGCCGCCGGCCCCTGCCCGCCGCCGGGCATGAAGATGTCGGGCGGCAGCGACTCCGGCTGGATGCCGGCCCACTCCTCGCGTGCCTTCTTCGCGAGGAGCTTGAGGTCCATCCGCTGCCAGTTCTCCTGTCCGTCAGGCCCCACTTCCATCCGCTCGACGAGATACTCGCTCCAAGTGGGCGAGTCGCTCTTCTCGTTCGTGTAGCTCGTCTTCGCGAACCGCCGCCGATACTCCTCCACCTGTTTCTCGTGGGGCACGAGGCCCGTCACCACGACGAACGGCGTGATCCGCCCACGAGACCGCACGGCACCCGCTCCAGGCGGCTCGGCCGGCGGTCCGCCGGGCTGTGTTCCCGGACCACCGAACGGATCGGCCGGATTCGCGTCTGGCTTCTTTGGCGGTCGGCGGCCCGCGCCGGGACGCTCACGATCACCGGGCTTGTCGCCCGGGGCCGTCGCCGCCGCCGGGCCCGCTGCGGCCGCGGGATTCGCCGGCCGGTCGGCCAAGGCGACCACGACGACGCCCGCCGTCGCCTGGAGTTGCTCGATCGGAAACACTTCCGGCTTCGATCGTTTCGCAAGCTCCTCGAACAGCGGCTTGACGAACAGCGGAGACGACGTCGCCGGCGCGAGCTTCGGCGAGCGCCAGGGCTCCAATTTCACGGCGAGCGGCTCGGCCTTCCCCCGCACGCTCTGGGGCGGCGCCTTGAGCTGGGCGACATGGGTTTCGGCCATCGTGGCGGCCTGCTCGATCGACCTCGGCTGCCGCGCGATCGACACGCTCTTCGACCGCAGGGCGTCGATCCCGCCCCACGCGAGGCCGCAGGAAGAAAGCAGCACGATCGCAAGCACGGCCTTGTCGCCGTACCGGATCAGAAGCTCGAGGATCTTCTCCTTGTTCAGCCCGGAAATCGCGTCGGGAAGTTTCATCAGTTGGCCTCCGGGGCGACAGGAGCCTCTTCAGCCGACGGCGCGGGAGCAGTGCCGGCAGGCTCGCTCTCGACCGTTGCGGCAGGGTCTTGCGACGGTGCCTGGTCGTCGGGCAGGTCGCCCAACACCGCCTTGCGATCCGGCTGGCCGGCCACGGCGATCGAACCACGAATCTCCACGGAGACGTCATGGGGCCTCCCTGTTTCGCCAGGGCCGCCCGGTCCGCCACCGCCGCCGCTGGTCCGTGGGCCCGACCCGCCGGCATTGATCCTCACCTGCCGCACGTCGATCGGAATCGGCGAGCCGGCAAGCGACACGAGCAGGTCGTCGAGTCGTCGCTGGTCGATCACGACCCGCAGTCGGAACGGCATGAAATGAATCATCCTGTTGGCAAGCGACGCCATCTGCTCGGCGGCCATGAGCGGCCTGCCGCCGTAGTCCACGTAGATCCAGTTGCGAAAGACGTCGTCGGCCGACGCGGGCCCGTCGCCGGTCGAGCCCTTGGGCGTGTTGCCACCGCCTCCCGCGAACCGCGGATGCCCCGGCCGCGAGAGCGGCCCGGCACCGGGCTGCCCGCCGCCATCAGGAGCGGCCCCGGCCGCCGGTACGCTCACCCGCATGACCCGGTTTTCGCCGGCGCCACCGGGCTTGTCCTCCGCCGCGGGATACCCGACGGACAGTTCCTCGACGAGCGGAATCACCGCATCGAACGCGGCTGTGGCCCTCGCGTTCATCGCCTTCACGATGTCGCAGAGGATTCCGTACATCCAGATTTCCTCCTGCGCCAGCTGCACCTGCACGGTCGTCGGCGGCTTTTGCCAGTCGAACGAATCATAGATCCGCCTCTGATCACCTTCGGGCCACTGCACGATCGACCGCGAGGCAGGCCGCGGCGCTGCCGCCGGGCTGGCGGGCCGAGCGACGGCCTCCTCGCCGGTCGTGCTCGGCATCAGGTCGTCCGCGCCCATGCGCTTCGGGAGCGTGTGCACGATGTTCTTGACGGCTTCCTGGTAGCGCTCGAGCAGCGGTCGAGGGAGCCTGCCGCCGGGCTGGAGCTTCGAGGCCCGTTCGACGAAATCGTCGCCGAGCAGCTCGGCCGGCCAGACGCGGATCGGAGCCTGCGAGTCGTGGAACCGCTTCCACACGGCAAACGTTTCCCGCTTCACATTCACGGTATCGCGGGCGAGCACCTCCACCCACCGCTCGTTGGGATGCTCGGCAACGCCCTGGACGTTCCGCACCGAAGCCAGCTTCGAGTCGATGGCGCCCTGCTTCGCCTTGATCTTCTGCGAGAGGTCACCCGCCGCGAGCAACGTCAGCGGCAGCACGATGAGCGGCACCACCGCCGCGAGCATCCAGAAATGGTGCTTGACGACGATCTCGACCGCGGGGCGGATGTTGTCGGGGATCTGCATGACGTCAATTGTCTGCGGCCGCGGGGGCGGCGTCGAGTTGGCCGGCCGGCTTCGGCTTGTCCGACCCGGGCACGGTCGGCTGCCAGCAAAACTGCACGATGAAGTCGAACTGCCGCAGTTTCACCTCGTCGACGTCGGCGGCCTGCCCGGGGGCCGTTTTTTCCCCGGTCCCGGGCCGCTGCATCCTCACCATCTTCACGGTCGAAGCCTGCACGATCACGGGAAACCCGATCCCCAGTTCCTTCACCGAGACGCTCTTCCCGGCGAGCGGGCCGGCCGTCACGATCACCTCATCCCCCTCGCCGAGCAGGTTGCGGACGAGCGTCTCTCGCACAAACTGCGCTCCCTCGTGGCCCTTGTGGTGAGGCTCGTTGTGGAAGTGGTGGCCGTTGATCTGGATCACCCAGCCCGCTCCGCTCGGCGTCGCGTCGCCGTTGGCGGCGGCGGCATCGGTCTTGGCCGCAGCCGCGGGGAGCGGCTCGCCATCCGGACCGACCTGCGGGGGCTGGAAGGCCGCCACGGCCTCCACCTCTTCCGACCTCGGGTGCGTTTCGTCCCATTTCTCCTTCACGCCCGCGAACCATCCGGCGAGATCGGGAAACCACTCGCAGTCGATCGCATCGACATGGATCTCGTTGCGGTCGGCCGGATTCGCGGGAATCTTTCCCTGCTTGTCCCGTGGCAACAGCCCGTTGATCGCCCGCATGAGGTCGATCGCCTGGAACCTGCGGGCCGTGGCGTCGATGAAGATCTGCTGCTCCGCGATCGCGGCTTCGCGGCCCCCCTTCGCCGCTTCAACCTCACCGATCACCTTCTGCGAGCGGCTTGCCACGGCATCGGCCTTCGAGAAGGCGCCGCGGTAGAGCGTGTCGGCGTACGTGGTCCAGGCCGAGTAGGTCCCCGCGAAGCCGAGCAGCCCGCCGACCAGGAGCGCCACGAGCGTCAGCGCCGTCGCCGGCTTCTTCGACTCGATGAGCCGGTCCCGCAGGATCGCCGGCGGCAGGAGGTTCGTGCGGACCGTCGCGTCGCCCACCGTCTGCACGGCGAGTCCGTAGGCGGTGCCGAAGGCGAGCTTGTTTTCGCGAAACTCCGGCGAGTTCACGCCCGGCCCGTCGAGGCCGCGGAAGCTCTCGAGCCGCTGCACGTCGAGCTGCAGCTGCTTGGAAACGAAATCGGAGAGGCCGCGGAGCTTCACCGCGTTGCCGAGCAGGTAGACCTTGCCGATCTTGGCGTTGCGGTCGGTGCCGGTGAAGTAGTTGAGCGACCGCTGCAGCTCGGAGGCGAACTCGTTGAACACCGGCCGCATCACCTTGAAGACCATCTTCGGGTCTTCCGCCTTCACGGCGTTTCGCTTGAGATGCTCCGCCTTGGCGAACGTGAGCTTCATCCCCTGCACGATCGCCTTCGTGAAGGCGTTGCCGCCGATCGGCATGCTCCGCTGCCAGATGCGGAAGCCGTTGGTGATCACGATGTCGGTGGTATCGACGCCGCTGGAAACCAGCACGATCGAATCGGGCGGCTTCGTCGGATCGGCGGTGGCGGGATCGGGAAGCTGGTCGAAGACCAGCATGTTCGCCAGGGCCACCGGCGAGAGCTGCAAGACGTCCACCTCGATGCCCGCCTCGGTGAGCGGCGAGAGCGCCTTGTAGACCTGCTCCCGCTTCATCGCGAAGATCGCCACCTCCGCGTCGATGACGAATCCCCCTTCCTCCATGCCGCCGGCGAGCCGCTGCCAGTCCCAGACGACCTGCTCGAGCGGAAACGGGATCTGCTGCCTCGCCTCGTAGCGGACGATGTCGGGGATCTTTTTCGCTTCGATCGGCGGCAGCTTGATGAACTTCGAGAGTCCCGCCTGCCCGGGCACGGACACGGCCACCTTGTCGCCACGGATCGACTGGCGGCCCTTGAACTCCAGGAGCGCCTGCCTGACCAGCTCGACCGGATCGGCCTCCGGCTGCGTCAGGATCATCGGGTATTCGATCGACTCGACCGCGTCGATCAGGAGCTTCCGCGGGTCGTCCGACCGACGGGCGCGCAGGGCCTTCAGGCCGCAACGGCCGATGTCGATTGCCCAGACGTACCCGGTGCGTGCCATGAAGAGTCCCTTCAAGACTGTATGGACCCGCTTTTCCCCGTGTCAAACCACTCCGCTTGCGCCGCCGCGGCCATGCCCAAGCAGGCCGTCCGACTTGAAGTAGACTTCCGTCATGAAGCCCTCGCGGATTACGGTGCTCCTCCCCTGCCGTTCCCTCGAGGATTTTCCGTCGTGGCTCCACGATGCCGAGGCCGGCGACCTGCTCGAGGCCTGGGTGGCGGCCTGGCATCCCTCCCTCCTGGCGGCGACGGGCCGGCTGCCAGAGGCGGGCAGCCTCGACCGGGACGCCGACGATGTCGATGAGACGGTCTTCGTCGTTCCGGCCGCCTTCGACGACAGGCTTTCCGCGATCGGCATCGACGCCTCCGGCACCGCCCGGCTCGTGCGGGGGCAGCGGGATCGCGAGGGGATCGCGCGGGCGGCCCTGGCACACCTGACCGGCGAAACCGCCCCCTCTCCCCTGCCCTGCCCCCACGCCGACGACTTCCACGCCCTCGGCCTCGCCCGGCTCCTGGCCGAGCTGCTCGCGCGGCGGATGCGATCGTCGCTGGCGATCGACGAGGAGGCTTTTCGGGCAGCCGCCGTGGCTGCGGCCGAGGCCGCCCTCGCCGGCGACGGCGAGGCGATGCGGGACCGGCTCACGGAATGTTTCGCGACGCTCTCCGCCTCGCGAAAGCGTTACTACCCCGTGGACATCTGGCTGCTCGATCTCGTGCTCCTCGCGGGCTCGACGCTCGGCGACACGCTCGCCGCGGAGCTGCTTCGGCCCGGCCCGCGGGTGGTCATCGCCACGGGCCAGCTCGTCGAGCGTCTCGGCGAAACGCGAGGCGACCTCGCCACCCTCCTCCGCGAGCGGCTTTCCTCCGGCACGCTCGCCGCCGCCAGCGGTCTCTACGACGACTCCGCCATCCACCGACTCTCCAGCGACGAGATGCTCGCGTCGCTTCGCCGCGGACGCGGGGCGTGGGAGAGCGTCACGGGCCATCTCCCCACGACCTTCGCACGTCGCACGGGCGGCCTCGCGGCGATCCTGCCGAAGCTGCTGCTGGAGTCGGGGTTCACCTCCGCGATCTACCGTCTCTTCGACGGCTCGCGGCTGCCGGATCCGGCGGCGTCGAGGCTGCGGTGGGAGAGCCCGTCGGGCGACGCGATCGAGGGTATCTCGTGCCCGCCGATCGACGCCCGATCCACCGACGCCGGGCTTTCGCTCGCCGACACGATCGGCGACACGCTCGACCACTCCCACAACGCGATCCTCGCCTTCGCCCATTACCCGGGCACGGCCCAACGCTGGTACGACGACGTCCGACGGATCGCCGAGTGGAGCGACTTCCTCGGCAGGTTCGTCCTGCCGGAGCATCTCATCCGCGAGACCATGGGCATGAGCACGCGGGCCGACTTCCAGCCCGACGCGTTTCCCGGGCCCTCGCCGCTCGCCTCGGATTTCGATCCCCAGCCCGAGGCGGCCGCGCGGCCGCTCTCGACGGCGTCGCAGAACGGGCATTCCGCCGCCGTGGCCGAGTCCCGCGGCGGCCTCTTCGGCCTGCTGCGAACGCGCCGGAAAACCGCCGACGACACCCTGCGGCTCGACAACGGCCTCGTCTCGCTCCGCGTCCACGCCGAGACGGGCGGCATGCTCGCGTTTCGGGAGGCGGGCTCGGCGGCCAACCGTCTCTCGCAGCGGCTCGCCGTTCGCACGACGCCGTCGCTCGCGGCCGGCAACCGCTGGGCAGATCCGCTCGACCGGGCCGAGTATTCGCAGATGGCGGCCGACTCGATCGCCGCGGCGGTCGGGCCCGGCGGCGAGCGGGCGATCGAGAGCCGCGGCCGGCTCTTCGACGAGAAGCGTCTCTTCGGAACGTTCCGGCAGAAGGTCTGGCTCGAGCCGGCCCTCGCGATCGCACGGTTCGAGATCGCGATCGACCTCGCCTCGCCGCTGCCGGTCGCGACCGACGCTGCCGACTGGTTTCATGCGTCCGTCGTCTGCCGGTTCGCGTGGAACGAAAACGTGGATGTCGAACTCTTTCGCAGCCTCCACGGGGAGTCGTGGGCCACGGAGCGGTCGGTGTTTTTCGCGAAACACTTCGTCGAATTTCGCGGCATCGGTTCCACGCTCCTCACCGGCGGCCTTCCGTGGCACGTCCGCTCGAGCCCGCACATGCTCGACACGATCCTCATTCCCTCGGCATTCCCCGAGGGCACCACCGCCATACGGAAGCCCGAGGCGCAAGCCGAGAGGGGAGTTGACTCCCCACACACCACGCCCGACGCCCCCCGGACCGATGCTTCGCGTGCCTTTCCGCTCAAAATCACCCGCCATCTCGCCGTCGGGCTCGGCCTGAGCTCGCCGGGGGAAACGTCGCTCACGCTGGCCGGCGAGGCCCGCCCGGCGGCCCTCGCGGAGGTCGCGTCATGATCGTCACGCTCGACGGGCCGGCCGGAGCCGGCAAGAGCACCGCGGCCCGCGCGGTCGCCAAGCGGATCGGCTGGCACTACCTCGACACCGGCGCCATGTACCGTGCCGTCGCGTGGGCCGCCCTCCAACGTGGCATCGATCTCACGGCCACCAAGCAGGTGGCCGAACTCGCCGGCACGATCGCGATCACGTTCGATTCCGGACGCGTGCTCGTCGATGGCCGCGACGTCTCCGAGGCGATCCGCACGAAGGAGATCACCGACGCCACGCGGCACGTCGCCGACGCGGCGGCCGTCCGCGAGGTGATGACGGCGCTCCAGCGGCAGGTGGCGGAGAATGCCGACGTGATCACGGAGGGCCGCGACCAGGGCACGGTCGTCTTCCCGAATGCGTCGCTCAAGATCTTCCTCACGGCCTCGCCGGCCGAGCGGGCGAGGCGGCGGTGCGAGGAGGAGCGGGCCCGCGGCCGCGAGGTCGCGATCGAGGAGGTGCTCGCGGCGCAGAACCGCCGCGACGAAGCCGACGCCAACCGCGACGTCGGCCCGCTCGTCCCGGCGGCCGACGCGATCCACGTGATCACCGACGGCCTCTCCCACGAAGAGGTCGTCGAACGCCTCGTCATCCTCATCCGCGCCGCGGAAGCCGCCGCCGCGACCACCGAAGAGGATTGATCGGGAGGATTGATCCGATGAACGTGACCGCGTCGCCGGAGCCGGCGACGAAAAAGCCCGTGATCGGCAGCGTCGGCGGCCAGACGGCGTTCGGCCGCGCGGTGTACGCGGTGCTGTGGATGCTCTCCCGCACGCTCGGCGTGTCGATGTTCGGCTTCCGGGCGAGGTTCCGCGAGAGGGTGCCGCCGACCGGCGGCCTGATCCTGCTCTCGAGCCACCAGAGCCATCTCGATCCGCTGCTCTTGGGCCTCGCCTGCGACCGGCGGCTGTCGAGCGTGGCCCGCAGCTCGCTCTTCAACTTCGGGCCGTTCGGCGCGGTGATCGCCGCGCTCGGCGCGATCCCGATCGACCGCGACTCGCCGAGCGTCACGTCGATGAAGACGGTGATCGCCGCGCTCAAGCGCGGCATCGCGCTCATGATCTTCCCGGAGGGCACCCGCACGAAAACGGGCCGGCTCGGACCGCTCAAGCCCGGGTTCATCCCGCTGGCACGGCGGTCGGGCGTGCCGATCCTGCCGGTGGCGATCGTGGGCGCCTGGGAGTGCTGGCCGCGAACGAGCGTGCTGCCGGGCCCCGGCCGCATCCGGCTCGAATTCGGCGAGGTGCTCCACCCCGCCGAGATCGCCGCGCTCGACGACGACGCCCTCCTCGCGGAGTGCACCCGCAGGCTCACCGATCTCGACGCGGCGGCCCGCGCCGCCCGCAACCACGGCCGCACGATCCTCACGCCCCGCCGCCTCGCCCAGCGGGCAATCCGAGCACGTTGTTGTTGACGGTGGTTTTCGGCTGACTGAGCACCACCACGGTCCCACGGAAACCCGAGCCGCAAGTTTCCATGCAGGCGTTGTGATGAAGACCCCGGCAGCCCGAGGCGCAAGAATACCTGCTGGGGAGCGAGGAGGAGACACGGGAG